>NZ_QEQT01000034.1:0-191434 GCF_003311655.1 Prauserella sp. PE36
GCAGCCGGCGGGAAGCTGGGCCGCCGAATTATGTGGCGAACTTCCGGCGGGGGGCACTAGAGGATCAGGTCCTCGCGGAGGCGGACCCCGGCGCGGTCGGGCTCCGGCAGGGCGGCGAGCAGGTCGGCCGCCCTGCCCCTGCCGGGCACTTCGGCCTCGGGGTCGATCTCCAGCCACGGGATCAGCACGGTCGCGCGGTCGCCGGTTCCGGGGTGCGGCAGCAGCAGCTCGGGATCGTCGGAGCGGACACCGTCGACGGTGACCACGTCGACGTCGAGCGTGCGCGGGCCCCAGCGCTGTTCCCGCACTCGCTCGGCCTGGCGCTCCAGCTCCTGCCCTTTCCGCAGCCACGCCCAGTGGTCGCGGGCGGGGTCGTCCACGACGCAGACGGCGTTTAGGAAGTCAGGCTGGTCCTCGACGCCCCACGGCGCCGTCTCGTACACCCCGGACACGGCGACGAGCACGTCCCGAAGGCCGTCGACGGCAAGTCGGAGGTAGCCGAGCCGGTCGCCGAGGTTGGAGCCGAGCGAGAGGACCGCCCTGCTCATCGGTCACGCCGGACGGTCACGGCCACGTCGGCGAAGTCGAGCGGGATCGGCGCCGAGGGCTTGTGGACGGTCACCTCGACCGCGGAGAGCCGCTCGTCCTCCATGACCTCGTCGGCGATCCGGCCCGCGACGCTCTCGATGAGGTCGTACGGCTCGCCGCCCACGATGCCGGCCACGAGCTGCGCCAGCTCGCCATAGTGGAGTGTGTCGGCCAGTTCGTCGGACGCGGCTGCGCGCGCGAGGCTCAGCCAGGCCGTGACGTCCACGACGAACTCCTGCCCGTCGCGCTTCTCGTGGTCGAAGACGCCGTGGCGGCCGAAGACCTTGAGGCCGGTCAGCGTGATCCGGTCACCCACCGGACGCCTCCCGCCAGGCGGCGGCCACCTTCACGGCGTCGAGCGAAGCGCCGACGTCGTGCACCCGCACGCCCCAGGCGCCGGCCTGCGCGGCGAGCGCCGACACCGCCGCTGTGGCGACCTCGCGGCCGGACGGCGGGCGCGGCTCGCCTTCGGCGTCGGCCAGCAGCCGCCCGAGGAAACGTTTGCGCGAGGCCCCGACCAGCACCGGGAAGCCGAGGTCGAGGAACACGTCGAGGCTGTGCAGCAGGGCCCAGTCGTGCTCGGCGCGCTTGGCGAAGCCGAGCCCCGGGTCGAGCACGATCGCCTCCGTGGCGACGCCCGCGGCGAGCGCGTCGTCGACCCGCGCGCACAGCTCGTCGCGCACCTCGGCGACGACGTCCTTGTACTCGGCCAGCGCGTTCATGTCCTTGCTGTGGCCGCGCCAGTGCATCAGCACGAACGGCGCACCCGTCTCGGCGGCGACCTTCGCCATGTCCGGATCGGCGAGCCCGCCGGAGACGTCGTTGATCACCTGCGCGCCCGCCTCGATCGCGGCCGCGGCGACGGCGGCACGCGTGGTGTCGACGGACAGGACGAGCCCGTCGGCGGCGAGCGCGCGCACCACGGGCAGCACCCGCGCCGTCTCGGTCTCCGCGTCGACGCGCTGCGAACCGGGCCGCGTGGACTCGCCGCCGATGTCGATGATGTCGGCGCCCCGCCGCCACATCGCGTGTGCGTGCGCGAGCGCGTCCTCCCGGCTCAGGTACCGGCCACCGTCCGAAAAGGAGTCCGGGGTGACGTTCAGCACGCCCATGACGGCGCACCTGCCCGGCGAGGGAAGCCGCTCGGTCACCGCCGGCCCTTGATGAGGTCCAGCGCCTCCGCCCGCGAGGAGGCCGAGGTCTTGAGCAACCCACGGACGGCCGACGTGGTGGTGCGCGCACCGGGCTTGCGAATGCCGCGCATCGACATGCACAGGTGCTCGGCCTCGACGATCACGATCACGCCGCGCGGCTTGAGCTTGCGGTCGAGCGCGTCGGCGATCTGCGAGGTGAGCCGCTCCTGCACCTGCGGACGCTTGGCGTAGAGGTCGACGAGCCGGGCCAGTTTGGACAGTCCCGTGACCTTGCCCTGTGAATTGGGAATGTAACCGACATGCGCGACGCCGTGGAATGGCACCAAATGGTGTTCACAGTTGTGCGTCAAATGACCGGCGATCAAAAACGTCGGGTGCGGCTCGCATTTGAAGCTGTAAACCGTGTACGGCTTGGCGCCGGTAGCCGTCACCGGTTCGACCGACTCGACCTCGACGTACTCCGACTCGATGAGGTCCGTCGCGTAGTCGTCCTGGGGGAAACCGTGGCGCCGGAACCAACTGTCCGCGATGTACAGGTGCGAGGCCCGGTCGAGTTTCGGCGTGAAACGGGCACCCACCACGGTCGCGAGATCCTCGAGAAACGCCGTGTTCCCGCTGACCACGATCTGGCCGGCACTCTGCTTGCTGCGGCAGCCGTCCCCGTCGATGTACCCGTCGAGGAAGCCGTTGAAGGTCTCCCGGTCGTTCAGCACCACCATCGGGAACCGCTGCCTCATATGGTGGGCATCGCCGCCGACGTACTGCCTCAGCAGGTCGGCGAGGTAGGACGAGACGACCCTGACCCGGAAGCCCGGGACGGGCCGCCCGAGGTAACCGGAGGGACGCTCGACCGGCTCGAGCTCGGCGTCGACACCGAAGGCGCGGTACAGCGACTCGGCGAACTTCTTCGCGTAGTCGCGGTCGTTCACGACGAGCGAGACGTACCGCTCCGCCACGGTCCCGTCAGCACACACACTGCCGACGACGTAGCCGAAGTCGTAACCGAGGGTGGGCCTCCAGCGGTCCCGGCACAGCTTCCTGGCCGACGTCCACTCGATGAACGTGCCCTCGACATCCTTGGCCTCCATCCAGCCAGCCGGCGTCGCCAGCGGATGGTCCGGGGTCACGACGAAGCTCCCACCAGAGGTCTTCACCTCGACCAGCTCGCGCGTCTGGTGCGAGCTGATCCCGACCACGGTGGTCTCCTCGACCCGGCCTCCGGCCAGGGTCCACAGCTTGTCACCGACCTCGACCTCACGAGCCTGCTTGCGCCCGCCGACCGCATTGACAGTCTGCTTGCTCGGCACACAGGTGCTGTACATCGGGATGTCGGTGACGAGCACCATTTCCTCGTGGCTCTCGTCGAAGGTCCGGTCCAGCACGTGGTCCGGGTCGTTGTAGAGCCCCGCGAACATCTCCCGGTACGCACGCGCGACACGGGCCGGCGTGTCCGTCAGCCCGTCGCGGTCCGGGTCCTCGCCGCACGCGAGCAACAACTCGCGCACCGCCTTCTCCGCACGTGCCTGATCGAACATCCGGCCCGTCGCCACGGGGGTGTCCTCGTTCAGCGCCCCGTGACCGTTGCCGCTCAACTCACTGCCGATGGTGACCGTCCTGATCGTCGGGATCGCCCTGGCGATGCTGGCCGCCCTGCGGCTGCGCCGGGTCGGGACCGTTGCCGGGCGCGGGGCGCCACGGCTGGCTGGGCCTGCTGCCACCGGGTGAGGTGGCGGGGGTCCAGCCCGGAGGCGCGCCGTAGTTCGGCGGGCCGGCGGGGTAGTCGCCGGACTGTCCGCCACCGTAGGGCTGCTGCGGCCGCGAGCCCTGGCCGTGGCCGCCGTTGTGCCTGCGGGTGCCGTTCGGGTACCCACCGCTGCCGCCACCCGGCGGCGCGTACGGGTTGTACGACGACGGCGGGTTGCTCGGCCTCGGATTGTTGTACGGCGGACCGCCGGGCAGGTCGCTGCCGCCGGGCGCGGTCGCCACGGGCGTGGGCTCGGGCTCCGGCTCCCTCTCCGGCTCCCTCTCCGGCTCCGGTTCCGGTTCCCGCTCCTTCTCCGGCTGCGGCGGCGGCCACGGCTCGCCCCGCTCCATCGCCAGCTCGCCCGGCGTCTTGATCGGCGGCTTGTCCGAGGGCAGCCGCTCGCCGAACTCGTTGAAGGCGGTGATGCGCGGGCGCTTCTCGACCGTCGCGAAGATGCGCTCGAGGTCCCTGCGCTGCAGGGTCTCCTTGTCCAGCAACTCGACCACCAACTCGTCGAGGACGTCGCGGTAGGTGTTGAGCACCTGCCACGCCTCGGTGTGGGCGGTCTCGATGAGCTTGCGGACCTCCTCGTCGATCTCGTGCGCGACCTCGAGGGAGTAGTCGGCCTGCCTGCCCGCCGAGCGCCCCAGGAACGGGTCGCCCTGTTCCTGGCCGTACTTGACGGCGCCGAGGCGCGGGCTCATGCCGTACTCGGTGACCATCGCCCTGGCGATCTTGGTCGCCTGCTCGATGTCGGAGACCGCACCCGTGGTGGGCTCGTGGAAGACGAGCTCCTCGGCGGTGCGCCCGCCCATCGCGAAAACGAGCCTGCCGATCATTTCGGAGCGGGTCATCAGCTCCTTGTCGTCCTCGGGGACGAGCAGCGCGTGCCCACCGGTGCGGCCACGGGGCAGGATCGTGAGCTTGTAGACCGGCTCGATGTCCGGCATCGCCCACGCCGCCAGCGCGTGCCCGCCCTCGTGGTAGGCGGTGATCTTCTTCTCCTTCTCGGAGATGATCCGGCTCTTGCGCGCGGGTCCGCCGATCACGCGGTCGACCGACTCCTCGAGCGCGGCGTCGGTGATGACGTTGCCGTTCGTCCGCGCGGTGAGCAGCGCCGCCTCGTTGATCACGTTGGCGAGGTCGGCACCGGACATGCCCACGGTGCGCTTGGCCAGCGAGCTGAGGTCGACGTTCTGCGCGAACGGCTTGCCCTTGGAGTGGACCTCCAGGATCGCCCTGCGGCCGCGCAGGTCGGGCGCGGACACCGGGATCTGCCGGTCGAAGCGGCCGGGGCGCAGCAGCGCCGGGTCGAGGATGTCGGGCCGGTTGGTGGCGGCGATGAGGATGATCCCGCCGCGCGAGTCGAAGCCGTCCATCTCGACGAGCAGCTGGTTCAGCGTCTGCTCGCGCTCGTCGTGCCCACCGCCGAGGCCGGCGCCACGCTGGCGGCCGACCGCGTCGATCTCGTCGACGAAGATGATGCACGGCGCGTTCTGCTTCGCCTGCTCGAAGAGATCACGCACGCGGGAGGCGCCGACACCGACGAACATCTCGACGAAGTCGGAACCGGAGATCGTGTAGAACGGCACGCCCGCCTCACCGGCGACGGCACGCGCGAGCAGCGTCTTACCGGTGCCGGGCGGGCCGTAGAGCAGCACGCCCTTCGGGATCTTGGCGCCGAGTGCCTGGTAGCGCGCCGGGTTCTGCAGGAAGTCCTTGATCTCGTGCAGTTCCTCGACGGCCTCGTCGGCGCCGGCCACGTCGGTGAACGTGGTCTTGGGCATGTCCTTGTTGAGCTGCTTGGCCTTGGACTTGCCGAAGTTGAGGACCCGGTTACCGCCGCCCTGCGCGTTGTTCATCATCCACATCAGCAGGAGCAGCAGGATCCCGAGCGGGATCATGTAGATGAGCAGCTGCGTGAAGAACGAGTCCTGCGTGACGGTGGTGTCGAACCGGACGCCCGAGTCGCCGTTGCGCGCGTCGATCAGCCCGTTGTACAGCTGCCCCGAGGCACCCGCAGGGAACTTGGTGATGACCTGGTTGACCTGCTGGCCGTCGACCTCGATCGCGTCGGCCAGGTGCAGCTTGAGCTGCTGTTCCTTGTCCTCCAGGTTCGCTTCCGTGACGTTGCCGGACTCGATCTGCTGGACGGCCTGCGACGTGGGTACGTGTGTGTACCCGCGGTCGCTGTCGAAGATCATGCTGAAGGCGAAATAGAGCAGCAGAACCGCGACTATCCACAGCAGTGGGTTCTTGAGCAGGCGCTTGCGGTCCATTAGATCCGGCCGTGGTGGCCTCGACCCTCCCTGGCTAGGCGGTACATGTCACATCCGCCGTCACGGTGTTGACAACTGCGATGGGCACGGGGTTAGCCGTCCCACCAGGGTACCGCCCGGCCTGACGAGGCAGCCGGGCGATCCTCCAGGAGGACAACGGCCACCAGCGACCCGATGTTCCCACCGGCTGACACGCAACTCAATGCGCGGGCGCGAACGGAGCCGTCACCCCTACCGCGAGACGGTCGCCACCATCTCGCCGAGCCGGGTACGCAGGGTCTTCGCGTCGGCGGGCGACACCGTCACCCACTCCCTGCCGTCGGTGCCGGCGCGGGAGAGGCTGAGGTAGCGGCCCGTGCCCGTGTCGAACCACGCGAGCACCGCCGAACGACGCTTGCCGCCCAGGTCGTCACGGCTGTTGGCGGCGAGCTGACCTCCACGCGACCTCGGCTGCGCGATCAGCTGGGCGTACGCCTGACGGGGGTCGGTGGTCCGCTCTGACAGGCCCGTGCGCCTGCGTGCGCCACCTCTCTCGGCCGACGCCGACGTACCCGCCACGACACCGGAGCGAGCGGGTTGTGTGCGCAGCGCCTCGTCGATGGGGAGCGTGATGGACGCCTCGCTGCCGCGCGGCGCTGGGGGGAGCAGCTCGACCACCGCGGACGCGAGGCCCTCCGGGTAGATCGGGCGCAGCCAGATACCGCTCGCGTCCTGGATCGCCAGCACCGCCTGCCTGCCGTCCGAGGCGGCGAGCGCCCCGACCGGCGGGGCCTGGAACTCGGGAATGAACAGCGCGTCGATGCTGGTCGACGGCCGCGCGAGCAGCGCGAGCCACTCCTCGACCGGCGAGTCCTGGATGCCGCGGGCGGCGAACTCGGCGTCGACGCGCCTGCGCAGCTCCCTGCGCTCCATTTCGGTACGGCCGTGCGAGCGGACCCGCAGCGGGTAAGGCAGCTCACCGATGCCGGCCGACTCCCAGAGGAAGTCGAAGGCGACCGGCGTGAAGAACTCCTGCGTGGGCACGATCCTCCCCATGTCAGCCACGGTTCGCTGGGAAGACTAGCTGACGGGGTCGGGCTCAGAGCGGTGCCGCGGTGGAGCTCACCGCCCCGGCCAGCATCTCGGAGAGCCGGTGCCGCAGGGTCGCGGCGTCGGCGGGCGCGATCGTGATCCAGTCGCGACCGTCCCGGCCCCGTGTCGCCTGTGTGAAGTACCGCCCGGTCTCGGTGTCGAACCAGCTCAGCACTGGCATCCGGCTCTTGCTGCCGGTGCGGCTGCGCGCGTTGGCACCGATCTGCCCACCGCGCTGGCGCGGCTGCGCGTGCAGCCGGGCCAGCGCCTTGCGGTCCTCGTCCACGCTCGCCCGTCCTCCGTCGGGGGAGGGCGCCCTGCGCTGCATGAAGTCGACACCAGGCCCGGACAGCAGCTGCTCGAGCGGGACCGTGATCGACTTCTCCTTGCCACGCGGGGCGGCGGGCAGCAGGCCGACGATCGCGCTCGCGAGCCCGTCCGAGGGCACCCGGTCGACGAAGAACCCCTGCGGATCCCTGATCAGCATGGTGCCCTGCGAGCCCAGCGCGGCGACGACGGCCAGTTGCGGCTCGGCGCTCGGCGCGCTGATCTGCACGGAGTCCAGGCTCACGTCGGAGCCGGCGATCACCCCGAGCAGGTCCTCGATGTGCGGCTGCGGCCTGCCCTGGTCGTCGACGATGCCGCGCCGCGCCAGCTCGGCGAGCACCTGCTGGCGCAGCGTGGCGCGCTCCTCCATCGTCTCGCCGTGGGAGCGGACCTGGAGTGGGTAGGGCAGTTCACCGATGCCGGCGGACTCCCACAGGAAGTCGAACTCCAGCGGAGTGAGCCGCACCGACACCGCCTACCGCTCCTCGTCGTCGTCGGGTCCCCAGGCGCCGAGCACCGGCGGCGGCGTGGCCTGCGTGGCGCCGAAGGTCTCGTCGGGGTCCGCCTCGATGAGGAAGGAGGCGTGCGTGTGCTCCTTGTCCTCCTCCTGCTGCGCGGCACCAGCACCCATACCGCCCATGCCCCCCATCGGGGCGGCGGGCGGCGTGGCGGCACCGCCGATGGTGCCCGCCGGGTTCACGACACCCTGCTGCTGCGGCGCGACCGAGGCGGCGCTGCCTGCCTGCTGGCTGTTGCCCGAGGCCGTGGTGTCGGTGGACGACTGCTTGGTGCTGCCACTGCGGCTGCCCTTGGCCAGAGAGCGGGCCCCCGCGTAGCCGAGAGCGCCACCGGCGACCGCGCCGCCGAGCGCGGCGAGGTTCGGACCGCCGCTGGACGCCGGGGGTGCGGCGGGAACGGAGCCCGCCCCGGTGCCCGTGCCCGCGCCCGGTCCCGGAGCCGGTGCGGCCGCGGCGGGCGCCTGCGGCGGCGCCTGGTGCGGGCCACCGGTGAAGCCGGAGGCGGCGACGCCGTTGTCCGCGCCCTGGGTGACGATGGGCGGGGTTGCGCCGAGGCCGGCGAGCATTGCGCCGGGAGCACCCGCGCCGGGGCCCCCGTAGCCGCCGACGCCGCCGACCGGGCCCGCGTACGAGCCGGACGTGCCCGCCAGCGGCTTGAGGCCGAGCGACTCGGGCCCGAAGCTCGGGGTCGTGCCGTCGATCTCCGACATCGCCGTGGTGTAGGCCTCCAGGTACGCGACCTGCTGGGCCTTCACGTCGTTGGCGGCGTCGAACTGCGGCTTCATGTCCTTGACCATCGCGGCGGGCCCACCCGCCAGCATGGCCGCGGTCTGCTGACCGGGGTCGAACTCGACCGGCTGCGGCATCTTCTTCAGCTCGGCGGCGGCCGCGGCCTGCTGCGCGAGCCGCGAGCTCATCGTGTTGGCCGCCTCGGAGGCCTGCGCGCTGGAGTTGGCGATGCCGACGAGGGCGCCCTGCGCCGCACCGGCACCCTGGCCGATCCACGCGGCACCGAGTTCGGAGATCGCGTTGTAGAGATCCTCGGAGGCCCTGCTGAGGCTCGCGCTGTGGTTCGACCACGAATGGCCGAGTTCCTCGGCCGTGCCCGGCTCGTTGTTGACCGTGGCGAAGTTGTAGAGCTGCTGGCTCTCCTGCGCGTGCCAGTTCGGCCGGTCGCCGATCGCGCGGTCGTCGCCGTATGCGAAGCCGTCGGCACGGCCCCTCGCCTGCTGGACGATGTCCGCGACCTCGGAGTTGTCCCCCAGCGGAACCGTGGAGCCCGGTTGCGGCTGACCGGAGTTCTCGAATGCCATGTCTTCGCTCCCCCTGGATTACGCCTGACCGCGGAACGGGTCGGCGCCGGCCTCGTCGATCTCGTGGTAACGGCTCATCGCCGTGAGGATGGCCTGCTCGGCCTGCTCGTACTGGGTGTAGAGGTTCTGCAGCGCCTGCGCGTACGAGTCGCCGCCCCCGTCGGCGCGCTCAGAGAACTTCGCGGCGATGGCGTTGCCCACCGGGTTGGCTCCCAGCTTGGGCTGCGTCGCGAGCGCTCCCGCGTTCGCCAGCAGCGCCTCGACCTCGTCCTTGCCGGTGCGGATCTTGTTCAACACACCCTGTGCGGCGTCGGGATCGACGCCGACCTGACCGGTCGCGGCCGCGGCCCGGAACGCGGCGGCATCCGCGTAGCTGCTGTTCCCCATCTTTTCCGCTCTCTCCTGTCCCCAGCACAGCCAGAAAAACGCCTGTGATCTTCGCTTAGGTTAACGCAACAGCTGTGCCCGTATGACGCGTTCTCGGTGCTCAGGGTTCCGCATCACTGATGGTGACGCAATGCGTTCACCTGCGACTACGAGGAGTAAACCTTCGGATCCAGCGTCCCGATGAACGGCAGGTCGCGGTAACGCTCCGCGTAGTCGAGCCCGTACCCGATCACGAATTCGTTCGGGATGTCGAAACCGATGTAGCGCACGGGGACGTCCACCTGCACGGCCTCGCGCTTGCGCAGCAGCGAGACCACGTTGAGCGATGCCGGGTTGCGGGCGCTCAGGTTCTTGAGCAGCCACGACAAGGTCAGTCCCGAGTCGACGATGTCCTCGACGATCAGCACGTCCCTGCCCGCGATGTCGCGGTCGAGGTCCTTGAGGATCCGCACGACGCCCGACGAGGAGGTCGCCGAGCCGTACGACGAGACGGCCATGAACTCCATCTGCGCCGGAATGGGCAGCGCCCTTGCGAAGTCGGTCATGAACATGACCGCGCCCTTCAGCACGCCGACCAGCACGAGGTCCGACGCCCGGCCTTCCTGCGGGTAGTCGGCAGCGACCTTCTCGGCCAGCTCCGCGATCTTGTCTTTGATCTCTTGCTCGGTGATGAGCACGGAGGCGATGTCGCCTTCGTACACGGGCCAGTCCCCTCTTGTGGTGGGTTCGGGAGCCTTCACGCTTCCACGCAGAGCTTTCCACGTGATCTGCGCGCTTCAAAATTGCCGGGTAGCCACACGCCTCCCTGCCCCCGCCATTCACCGACGAGCGCGTCGACCGAACGCAGGTGGGCGTCGGTCAGCTCGCGCACGCCGGCGTCGAGAAGCCACGTGCGCAGTGCACGCCGCCGCAGTGCCGCCTGCGCCTGCGCGAGCACGCCCACGTCGAGCGTCGCCCCGTCGCGCGCCCGCTCCAGCAGCTCCGCGGCGAGGCCGTCGAGGGCATCGCTGTCCTCCCGCAACTGCGCCGCGGTGCGGGCGAGCGCGGCGGCGACACCTCCGTTGAGGACGTCCTCCAGCAGGGGCAGCACCTCGCGCCGCAGCCGCACCCGCGTGTAGCGGGGGTCGGCGTTGTGCGGGTCGGTCCACGGCTCGACGCCGAGCTCGGCACACGCGCGGGCGGTGGCCGACCTCGGCAGCGCGAGCAGCGGCCGACCCCACGGCGGGTCGAGCGGTCGCATCCCGGCGACCGATCTCGGCCCCGAGCCCCGGCCCAGCCCGAGTAGCACGGTCTCGGCCTGGTCGTCGCGGGTGTGGCCGAGCAACACGAGCCCGCCCTCCTCCGGCAGGGCGCGGCGCAGTGCCGAGTAGCGCGCGGTGCGGGCGGCCGCCTCGAGCCCGCCGGGACCGGACACGGTCACGGTGAGCACCCTCGCCTCGTCGGCGCCGAGCTTGCGCGCGGTGGCGGCGGCCGTCGCGGCGACCTCGGCGGAGCCGTCCTGCAGCCGGTGGTCGACGACGAGTGCGGTCAGGCGCAGCCCGGCCCGGTGCGCCGCCCGCGCGGCGGCGTCGGTGAGCGCGAGCGAGTCGGCTCCGCCCGAAACCGCGACGAACAGCTCTCCGCCCGCGACCAGGTACTCGTGGCGGGCCAGAAAGTCCCGCACGGCCCTGCGGACGGCGCTCAGCGCATCCGGCGAACCCACGCCTGCGGATCCCTGATCTCGGCCCGGGTCGGCAGGGTGCCGGGCGAGCGCCACACGGCGTTGAAACCCTCCATGCCGACCTCGTCGATCACGTGCTTCGTGAACTTCGCGCCCAGCGCGTACTGCCGGATCTTCGCGTCGACGCCGAGCAGGCTGCGCAGCAGCCGGTCGAGCAGGCCGCCGCCCTTGCGGCGCTCGGTGAACCGGCGGCGGATCGTCGCGACGCTGGGGACCACATCGGGGCCCACGGCGTCCATCACGTAGTCGGCGTGGCCCTCCAGCAGAGTGGAGAGCGCCAGCAGCTTGTCGAAGACGGCCCGCTGCTGCGGCGACTGCAGCAGCTCGGCGAGGCCCATCGAGCCGTCCGACTTGGCACGCCGCGCCTCCTTGAGCGTCTCGGGCAACCTGCTGAGGACGGTGCCGAGGCCGTCGCTGTCGGCGAGCCCGCCGACGAGCGCCGCCACCTCGTCGGCGAAGTAGTCGCGCAGCCACGGGACCGCGGTGAACTGCAGCCGGTGAGTGCACTCGTGCAGGCACACCCACAGCCGGAAGTCGCGTCCGGACACGCCCATCGCGCGCTGCGCGGTGACGACGTTGGGGGCGACCAGCAGGAGCCTGCCCTCCTTGTCCTCGCCGCCGAACGGGTCGTACTGCCCGAGCACGCGGGCGCCGAGGAACGCCAGCACCACACCGGTCTGGAGGCCGGCGCCGCCCGCGACGAGCGGCGTCAACGGGCCACCCGGTCCGCTCGGCAGTGCGCGGCTGGTGAGCTCGTCGAGCCCGGCCGCGGCGGCGCGCACCCAGCCCGGCCGGTCGACGACGTCACCGGGCAGCAGCGGCAGCCCCGCGCCGAGGCCGGTCAGGTCGCGGACGTGCCGCTCCGCGTCGACGGTCAGCTCGCGCAGCTCGGTGACCGCGCGCTCGGCCTCCTCCCTCGGCACGACGGGACCACCACGCACGAGGTAGGCGCCGGCCGAAGCGGCCACGGACCAGTCGACCAGCGGATTCGCCTGCGACTGCTGGTTCACCGTGTTCACGTTCCCGACGCTACCCGTTCGTCAGCCGCAGCCACACCCGCGCAGAGTCGCCGTGATCGCGTCCAGCCCCGCCCGTCCGGCCTCGGTCTGCGAGCCCACGGTCATGAGCGCGAACACCAGCACCCGCCCGTCGGTGTCGAGCACGAGTCCGGCGAGGGAGTTGATGCCGTCGGAGGGGATCGTGCCGGTCTTGCCGCGGACCCATCCCTTGCCCTCGGCGGCAGCGCCCTCGGTGTAGCGCTCGGCCAGCGTGCCGCTGCCACCGGCGACGGGGAGGCCGCCGAGCAGCGGGCGCAGCTTCGCGGTGCGCGGGTCGCCCTTGCCGTCCGGTGCGGCCGCGACCGAGAGCAGCTCGCCGAGCAGCTTCGCGGGGACCTTGTTGCGCAGGGACAATCCACTGCCGTCGCTCAGCTCGACTCCGGTGACGTCGAACCCGTTGCGGGAGAGCACGTCGAGCGTCGCCTGCGCGCCGCCGGTGAACGACGGCTCGGCGCCCTCTTCGATCGCGACGTGCCGCGCGATCACGTCGGCGAGGAGGTTGTCGGAGATCGACAGGGCGGTGTCGACGAGCTCGGTCAGCGGCGCTGACTTCACCTCGCCGAGCACGCGGGCACCCTGTGGCGCCGTGGTGGCCGGGGTGCTCGCGACCTGCGCGCCGAGCCTGCTCGCGAGTTCACCGGCGAGCTGTTCGGCGGGCCTGCCGGTGCGCATCGACCCGTCGTCGTCGGGCACGCTGCGTCCGCCGTCGAGCATGGCGGGCTCGACGGGGGCCATGTACGTGGACGGCGCGTCCTCTGGCGCCCAGCCCTCCGCCGACGTGGGCCCGGTGAACGCGCTGAGGTCGAGCTGGACCTGGCTGACGTCGCCGCCGGTGGCCTCCTTCACCTGGGCGACGAGGTCGTCGAGGTGCGCTGCGCCCCGGTAGACCGACTCCTGCCCGTCTGGCAGCGAGGAGAGGGTGATGTCACCGCCTGCGACCAGCACGACGCTGCCCGGCTGGGAGCCCTCGACGACCTTGGTCGAGAACTGGGTGCCGTGATCGAGGGCCAGCAGCGCGGCCGCGGCGGTGAGGACCTTGGTGGTGGACGCGGGCGTGATCGGCTGTCCCGCGTTCTTCTCCCACAGCGTCGTGCCGCTGACCGGGTCGATCACCGTGCCGGTGAGCGTGCCGAGCGCCGGGTTGCTCACGGCCCCGGAAATGGCCTGCGAGACCCCTGAGGGGGTCGGCGCGGGACCCGAGGTCGACGGGCCCGCGAGGTCGCGGCTGACGGCGATCGGCCGCGGCGGGTCGCCCTTCGGCGCGTTCGGAGCCCACGGCAGGCCGAGGCGGTTGGAGACATAGGGCAACGCCGCGGCGACGCCCAGCGCCACCACGAGCACCACGGCCGCACCGGCTATCCACCACGCGCGGCGCCCGCGCTTGGGCGGGCCCTCGGCGGCCGGCTCCCGCTGCGGCTCCCCGGCCTCGGCTTTCGTCTCGGCGGGGTGCTGCTGCCCGGTCGGCTCGATCCGCATGGGCACGGCGTGAGCGTTCGCGGGCTTGATCTCGATGCGCCCGGGGGCCTGCGCCGGCTGTGCCTGTGTTTGTTGTTGCTGTTGTTGTTGCTGTTGCTGTTGTCGCGGATCCGGAGCCGGAGGTGGTGGCGCCTGCTGAGGCCGTGGCTGAGGTTGTGCGTGGGGTCGGGGCTGGGGTCGGGCCTGCGGGCGTGGCGGCTGCTGCGGCCGGGGCACCGGCGCAGCGGGAGGCTTGGGCACGAAGACCGTGGGCTGCTCCGGCAGGCTCGCGTTCGGCATCGGCAGCTCGTGGGTTCTGCCCTCCGGCTCGTTCTCGCCTGCCGTGTCGTGGTCGGCCGACGGCCACGCGGGCTCTGGCGTCTCGTCCGTGCCGGGCACACACCCCTCCTCGCCGCCTTCGACGGGGCCAACGTCACACTTGCGGCCAGCAGTGCGGCACCCGTCCGATCCGTGGTCCACACTAGTGAGGACGGTAACTGGACAATGTGAGCCGCCCGGACGCGGCACGCAGGCGACGAGGCAGCGAGGACGGCGTGGAATTCGACGTCACGATCGAGATCCCCAAGGGGGAGCGCAACAAGTACGAGGTGGACCACAAGACGGGGCGCATCAAGCTCGACCGCACCCTGTTCACGGCCACCCAGTACCCGGCCGACTACGGCTTCATCGACGACACGCTCGGCCAGGACGGTGACCCCCTGGATGTGCTGGTGCTGGTGCAGGAGCCCACATTCCCGGGCTGCCTGATCCGGTGCCGCGCCATCGGGATGTTCCGCATGCGTGACGAGAAGGGCCCGGACGACAAGGTCCTCGCGGTGCCCTCCGACGACCCCCGCCTGGAGCACCTGCGCGACATCCACCACCTGAACGAGTTCCACAAGCTCGAGATCGAGCATTTCTTCCAGGTGTACAAGGACCTCGAGCCCGCCAAGAGCGTGGAGGGCTCCACGTGGGTCAGCCGCGTCGACGCGGAGACCGAGATCAAGCGCTCCTACGAGCGTGAGGCCGAGCGCCGCGAGAAGCAGGCCGCCGACAACGGCGAGCACTGATCTCCAAGGCACTTCCGAACGCCCCGTGGCCGGCAGGCCACGGGGCGTTCGGCGTACTCAGGCCCGGTAGCCAGGGATCGGGAACGCCGAGAGCAGCTCGCGGACCTCGGCGGAGATCTTCTGCAGCGCCGCCGTGTCCTCGGCGACGGCAGCGGTGATGGTGCGGTCGATCCACTCGGCGATCAGCGGCTGGTGCTCCGGCTTCAGCCCGCGGGTGGTGATCGCGGCCGTGCCGAGGCGGATGCCGGACGGGTCGAACGGCTTGCGCGGGTCGAACGGCACGGTGTTGTAGTTCAGCTCGATGCCTGCCTCGTCCAGCGCCCTCGCGGCCGGCTTGCCGCCGATCTGCTTGTTGGTGAGGTCCACCAGCAGCAGGTGGTTGTCGGTGCCACCGGAGACGAGGTCGTAGCCGCGCTCGATGAGGGCCTCGGCGAGCGCACTGGCGTTGGCGACGATCGCGTGGGCGTAGTCGCGGAAGCCGGGCTTCGCGGCCTCGCCGAGCGCGACGGCGATCGCGGCCGTGGTGTGGTTGTGCGGACCGCCCTGCAGGCCGGGGAACACGGCCTTGTCGACGGCCTTGGCGTGCTCGGCGTCGGAGAGGATCATCGCGCCGCGCGGACCGCGCAACGTCTTGTGCGTGGTGGTGGTGATCACCTGGGCGTGGCCGACGGGCGACGGGTGCGCGCCACCTGCGACGAGACCCGCGATGTGCGCGATGTCGGCCACGAGCACCGCGTCGACCTCGCGGGCGATCTCGGCGAACGCGGGGAAGTCGATGGTGCGCGGGATGGCCGTGCCGCCCGCGAAGATCAGCTTGGGCCGGTGCTCGCGGGCGAGGTCGCGCACCTGGTCGAGGTCGACCCTGCCGGTCTCCTTGCGCACGCCGTAGCGCACCGCGTTGAACCACTTGCCCGTGGCGGAGACCGACCAGCCGTGGGTGAGGTGACCGCCGTCGGGCAGCGCCATGCCGAGCACCGTGTCGCCGGGCTTCGCGAACGCGAGGTAGGCGGCGAGGTTGGCAGGGGAGCCGGAGTAGGGCTGCACGTTGGCGTGCTCGACGCCGAACACCGCCTTGGCGCGTTCGATGGCGAGCAGCTCGACGGGATCGATAAGCTGCTGGCCCTCGTAGTAGCGCTTGCCCGCGTAGCCCTCGGAGTACTTGTTGGTGAGCACCGTGCCGGTGGCCTCGAGCACCGCCTGCGACACGTAGTTCTCCGACGCGATGAGACGGATCTTGTCGTGCTGACGAGCGGCCTCCGCCTCGATCAACCCGGCGATCTCGGGGTCGGCGGAGGACAACGTTGGAATCGCTGGCTGATGCGTCATGTCACGGACTCCTGGCATGCGTAGGGCGGTGCGGACACCCAGGCGCGCGGTGCCGGCCCTGTTTCGCTCCCCGGTGGTGCTCCACCTCGATGGCGCCAGTCGCTACTGCGCCCTCGATGGTAGTGGACGCGGGGCCCATTCCCGCAGTGCAGCGAGGGAGACCACGTACAGCACGACGGCGTTCAGCAGGTGCCACAGGAAGTGGGTGCCGGGCGGGAAACCGCCGCACACGGAGTGGTCCGCGGAGCGCAGCGACAGCGAGACGCCGAAGAGCCCACCGGTCAGCGCGAACCTCGGCCAGTATCGGCGCACGCGCCGGCTCCGCGCCGTGGCGAGCAGCGCGGCGAGTCCGAAGAGGCCGAGCAGGGGGGCGACGTAGCTCGCGCCGTCGAAGTCCAGCGGCGCGAGCGCGGCGGTGACGACCACGGTGAAGGCGAGGAAAACCGGCGCCGCGAGCCACGCCCTCGCCCAGCGGACGCCGAGGAAGACGTGGGTGAAGACCACCGTGTAGGCGAGCACGAACACGAGGATGAAGAACGTGTCGGCGGCGCCGGCCCAGCGCGTCGCGAGCGCGTGGAAGGCCGTGCTGGCCAGGAAGATCAGGCCGAGCAGCACCGCGAGCACCCTCGGCCCGGTCGCGCCGCGCGCCTGCCGCCACACAGCCACGGCGGCGGCAAGGAACGCCAGGTTGCTCACGGTGTTGAGCGGCTCGCCCCACAGCCCGGGACCGAGCCGCTCGCAGTAGCCGTCGACGTACGCGCCCCAGTCCACGCCGCCGGTCTACCAGCCGAGGTGGTCTACCGGGTGACGCGCACCCCAACGCCAGGTGCCGACTGCCCCCAAGGCCACCTTTGTTGCGTTGAACGCACCAAAGGTGGCCTTGGGGGAAGGTCGACCCTTGACGTGGAGGGTCAGGATTCTTCGACCGGCTCGATGGTCTCGGCGTGCCTGCGGGCGAGCTGCCGGTAGATCTCGGCGTTGTACTCGACCCACCCACGCGCGGACTCCGAGTGCGGCAGGAACTTCGTCGCCGGGCTGCCGAGTGCGACGACGTCCGGGGGCACCTCGGCGTTCGGCGGGACGGTCGACCCCGCCGCCACCAGAGTGCGCGCGCCCACCGTGGCCTTGTCGAGCACCGTCGCGTGGTTGCCGATGAGGGCCTGCTCACCGACCGTGCAGTCGTGCACGACGCACGAGTGGCCGACCGTCGCGTTCGGACCCACCTCGCACACGCCGTCGCCGACGTGCAGCACCGAGTTGTCCTGCACGTTGGCGCCCTCGCGGATGACGATCCTGCCGAAATCCGCGCGGATCACCGCGCCATACCAGACGGAGGCGCCCTTCTCGACGACAACGTCGCCGATCAGAGTGGCGGTGGGTGCGATCCAGGCGTCGGGATGGACCTGCGGAGTCTTGCCCTCGAAGGCGAACATCGGCATGTGCGACACCCTAGCCAGGTATCGGCCCGGCCAGGGCGTCGCGCGATCCACTACGGCGCCGAGCCTGCCAGCGGGGTCGTGTCGAGATACCTGACCTCGTAGACGCGCTCGGCGAACTTCCAGCCTTCCGGAGTGCGCCGGTAGCGGTCGTGGTAGAGGGCGTGGTTCGAATGCGAGCCGCCATCGCGCAGGCGCCCGAACTCCGCGACGTAGGCTCGGCCCGCCGCCGTGTCGCCCTCGATGCCGATCCAGCCGGGGTGCACGGTCTGCACGAAGTAGTCCCAGCCGCCTCGCAACCGCTCGATCCCGGCGCGGATCTCCGCCCTGCCGCGGAGCTCGACGCCCGCGCCGGGGATCTTCCACACTCCGTCGTCTGTGAACAGCGACGCGAACCGGTCGTAGTCGCGCATCATCCCGGCGTCGGTGAACTCACCGCGCAACGCCTCGATCTCGAGCCGGTCGGAGAGAGCACGGAGCTCCGTCATCGGTGCCTCCCTAAGGCTTCCACTGGCCGGCCGGCTGGCGGGTGGCGGCGTTGAGCCGGTTCCACACGTTCACCGCGGAGATCGCGATGAGCAGCGCGGAGATGCCCCGCTCGTCGTAGTGCCTGCTGATCTCGGCCCAGAGCTCGTCCGACACCGGGTCGCCGCGGTCGGCCACCCGGGTGGTCGCCTCGGCGAGCTCCAGCGCGGCCCGCTCGGCATCGGTGAAGTAGGGCGCGTCCCGCCACGCGGCGACCGCGAAGATCCGCTCGTCGGACTCGCCGGCCTTCTTGAGCGCGTTCGCGTGCAGCTCCACGCAGACGCTGCAGCCGTTGATCTGACTCGCCCGCAGGTGAACCATTTCCAGCGTGGTGGCGGGCACGCCCTGGTCGTCCGCGGAGCGGCCGTATGCCTGGAGGCCCTTCATCGCGGCGGGAATGAGAAAGGCGGGGTGGGTCATCCGTGCCTGCATGTTCGTCCTCACTTGTCATATCGGTCGGATTCGGTCCGTCAACGCCATGACGGATGACGACGGAGGAACCTGACATGGCCGAGCACGACTTCCTCGCCGAGCGGTTCGAGGCCCATCGCGAGCACCTGCGCGCGGTGGCCTACCGGATGCTCGGCTCGCTGACCGAGGCCGACGACGCGGTGCAGGAGGCGTGGCTGCGGCTGGCCCGATCCGACACGAGCGAAGTGGCTAACCTGGCCGGCTGGCTGACCACTGTGGTCAGCCGGGTTTGCCTGGACATGTTGCGCTCGCGCAAGTCCCGGCGCGAGGAGTCGCTCGACACGCACGTGCCGGACCCGATCGTCGCGGCCGCCGAGCCGGACCCGGCTGAGCAGGCCGTGCTCGCCGACTCGGTGGGGCTGGCGCTGCTCGTCGTGCTGGAGACGCTCAGCCCGGCCGAGCGGCTGGCGTTCGTGCTGCACGACATGTTCGGCGTGCCCTTCGGCGACATCGCCCCGATCGTCGGACGGTCCCCGGCCACGGCGACGCAGCTGGCGAGCCGCGCGCGGCGCCGGGTGCGGGGCGCGGCGCTGCCCGATGCCGACCTGCCCGCCCAGCGCGAGGTGATCGACGCGTTCCTGGCGGCGTCGCGAGCGGGCGACTTCGATGCGCTGGTCGCCGTGCTCGACCCGGACGTGGTGTTGCGGGTGGACACCGGCGCGGCGGCGCCGTCGCGGCTGGTGCGTGGCGCGAAGAACGTGGCCAAGCAGGCGCTGCTGTTCTCCCGCACCGGCCCGCTGGCCCGCCGTGCGGTCGTCAACGGCGCGCTCGGGCTCGTCTCGGTGGTCAGGGGCAAACCGGTCGCGGTGTTCAGCCCCACGGTGCGCGGCGGCAGGATCGTGGAGATCAACATCCTGGCCGACCCGCAGCGCATCGCCCAGCTCGACCTTCCGGCAGGGCCATGAAAAAGATCGGGGCTCCTCGCTGTTCGCGAGGAGCCCCGATCTTGTGGAGCCGCCTAGGGGAATCGAACCCCTGACCTGCTCATTACGAGTGAGCCGCTCTGGCCGACTGAGCTAAGGCGGCCCGGACCGCGTCCGGTGCAACCCAGTATAACGATGCCCTCGCGCGTCACTTTTCCACCCCTGGGTCGTTAGGACGCCAGGACACCGCCCACCTCCGTGAGCGGTCCCACTGGTGGTCTGGAGGACTGGTACATGCGCCGACGCCTGCCCCGCACGCTGGCACTTCCCGTCACAGCTGCGGTGCTCCTCCTGTCAGCCGCGCCCGCGGCCGGGCAGACGATCCCGACGACGCCGATTCCCGAACCGGCCGATCCGGGTCAGGCGCCGATCACCTCGCCGCCCAACCCGATGCCGAAGGGCAAGGCGGTCGGCGAGGCGGGCACGGCGCTCGGGATGCTGCGGCTGCTGCCGGAGGCGGTGCCGACCGACGCGATTCTGCCCGGCATGGAGGACGAGCTGCCGAGGCAGTCGGTGCTCGAGGGCGGGTTCGGCATCTCCAGCGCTCAGGCCAACTCCGAGTCCTACCTGACCTACGAGCGCGCGATCGCTCAGGCTTCGCCCTTCGGGCTCTCCGTCGGGGGCAACGCGCCGCAGACGCCCGGCTCGCTCGTGCAGACGGCGCTGCCCGACAACCCGGAGCCCGTGACGTCCGGGTTCAACGCGCCGGAGAACCCGCTGTTGAACGTCGGCGCGCTCAACGGGAGCGCGCACGCGCGGTGGAGCCCCACGGAGGGGCCGTGTGTCGGCACGATCTCCGACGCCAGCACCTCCGTCGCGAGCATCTCGCTGCTGAACGTGATCCCGACGATGCCCGACCTGAGCCAGGTCGCCGACACCCGGCTCAAGGAGGGCCTCAGCTCACTGCCGGGTCCGCTCGCGAGCCTCGGCGGGCTGCTCTCGGGCTCGGGCGGCGCCAAGCCGAACGCCGACGGCACCGGTTCGGTCCTGAGCATGCCCAACACGTTGTCGACGCGCTCGGCCGTGCAGCTCGTCGACATCCCCGGCACCGACCGCAAAGCCGTCCAGTCGACGTCGACACTGCAGGCCGCCGACATCAACATCCTCAAGGGCACCCCGCTCGGGCTGACGATCAAGGTCGCCAGCCAGCCGACACTGACGGTCACCTCGACCGGTGACGAAGCGACCTCGAAGGTCGAGTACACGGCGCCGGTGCTGTCGGTGGAGCGCAATGGCCAGAAGCTGTTCGAGCTGGACGCGGCGAACCCGACCAAGGACATTCCGGTCGGCATCCCGCTGCCGGGCCTTGAGCAGGTGCCCGGTTTCGAGAACGCCAAGGACCTGCCGGTGATCGGCGGCGTCGCCGAGCTGGCGAACGGCCTGCTCAAGCCGCTGACCGACGCCGCGAACGGGTTCGTGGCCGACCTCGGCGTGCTCCGGCTGAGCATCGCGGGCCTCGACCAGAAGGGCACGCACCTGGAGGAGCCGTTCAAGGGTTTCCAGCTCGGCGCCTCGGCCAGGCTGCTCGACCTGCAGATTCTGCCGACGAAGGCGCTCAAGGACGCCCTGCCCGCCGAGGCGGCGAAGAACCTGCCGTCGTCGCTGGCACAGCTGTCCCTCGGCGAACAGGTCGCGAGGGCCTACGCGCCGGAGGGCGGCGTCGAGTGCGGCTTCACGACGCCGCCGCAGGCCCCGCCGCCGCCGCCGGGTGGTGGCGAGCAGCAGCCGGGTGGCCCCGACAAGCTGGCGTACACGAGCGCGGCGTACTCGTCGGTGCCGCTGTTCTGGACGGGCACGGCGATGCTGCTGCTCGGAGCGGTGCTCGTGGCCGGCCTTCCGTACCGCCGCAGGCCCGCCCCGGTCACGGCCGCCGACCCGCGCAAGCCGTCACCGCGCCCCCGCGACGAGTAGGCACCAACTGCAGTGAAGGCCACCTTGCCTGCGTTGAACGCAGGCAAGGTGGCCTTCACTGCAGCTACCTGAGAGAGGTCAGCCTTCGCGGAGAGTGGTCACCATGGCTTCCACGGCGATGCGGGGCTTGACGTTCCACTCGATCGCCTCGCGGCAGGCCAGCACGGCCTCCAGCCTGCGCAGCGCCGACGCCGGGGTCCACTGCTCCGCGGCGGAGCGGCTCTGCTCGGCGTGGTCGGGGTGGTTGAGCGCCGCGCCCGCCCCGCTCGCCGTCACCAGCACGTCCCGGTAGAAGCCCGCCAGGTCCACGAGCGCCAGGTCCAGCGTGTCGCGCTGGGTCCGCGTCGCCCGCGACTTCTGTCGCTTCTCCAGCTGCCGCACGGCGGCGTCGGCAGCCCGCTTCGCCGCGGCGACGCCCTTGCCGGTGCCGCCGGAGCCCATCGCGGTGCGCAGCGCGTCCTGCTCGGCCTCGTCGCGCGCCTTGCTCTCGTCCGTCGCGTCCGCCTCGGCCGTCTTGATCAGCTCGTCGGCGCATACGAAGACGTCGGCGGGTCTGCGCAGTCCCAGCGGGATCCGCAGCACGGCGTCACGCCGCTTGCGCGCGCTCTCGTCGGTCGCGAGCCTGCGCGCCCTGCCGACGTGCCCGCCGCACACCGAGGCCGCCCATCGCGCCATCGCCTCGTCGACGCCGTCGCGCTCCACCAGCACCTGCGCGATCGCCTCCGGCGGCGGCGTGCGCAGCGTGACGAGACGGCAGCGCGAGCGGATGGTCACCGACACGTCCTCGGGGTGGTCCGACGGTGCGCACAGCAGGAACACCGTGCGCTCCGGCGGCTCCTCGACGGCCTTGAGCAGCGCATTGGCCGCGCCCTCGGTGAGCCGGTCGGCGTCCTCGATGATCACCACCTGCCAGCGGCCGGTGGTGGGCCTGCGCGCGGCGGCCTGCACGAGCGCCCGCATCTCGGCTACCGAGATCGACAGCCCCTCCGGAACGACCAGCCGCACGTCGGCGTGGGTGCCTGCCAGCGCCGTCCGGCAGCCCGTGCAGCCGCCGCAGCCGAGCCCGAGGCTGCACTGCAACGCGGCGGCGAACGTGCGCGCGGCAACGGACCGGCCCGAGCCGGGGGGCCCGGTGAACAGCCACGCGTGCGTCATCGCGCCCGCGTCGGCCGTCTCGCCGGCCACGAGCGCCGCGGCCGAGCTCGCGGCGGCGGAAAGCGTCTCGACAGCCGGTTCCTGACCCACCAGCTGCGACCACACCGGCTGCGTCACGACGTCGCCTTCACGGACGTCGCCTGCACGGCGGCGACCGGCGGCGGCGCCAGGCCGGCGACCCTTCCCACGAGGGTGGTCTGCACGGCGATCCGCACGCGGTCGGCGACCTCGTCCTCGGTGCCGTCGGCCTCGACGACGACGTAGCGCTCGGGGTCCGCGGAGGCCATCTCGGTGAGCAGTTGTTGCACGCGCCAATGGTGCTGTGCCGAGTTCGTCGACTCCGCGTCGGCCCCCGGCTCCGCGTCGAGCAGCACCGTGAGGTCGGGCCGCAGCCGTCCGGTGGCCCAGTCGGCGAGGCCCTCCAGCTCCTTGGCGTCCAACCCCGCGACCGCCGACAGGTGGGCGAGGGGCGAGTCCACGAACCGCTCCATCACCACGACCGCGCCCGCGTTCAAAGCGGGCTGCACGTCGCGTTCCACGATGTCGGCCCGCACCGCCGCCGCGGCGAGCGCCTGTGCCCGCGCGCCGGACAGCGACGCCCCGGAGACGAGCGACGCGAGCCGCGAGTCGTCGAGTGCGGGGTCGGCGGCGAGCACGACCCGGCGCGGCCCCTTGCTCAGCCACTCGGCGAGCCGCGCCGCCTGTGCCGCCGTGTCGGTGGCGGTGGTGCCCTCCAGCGCGATCAGCAGGCCGTTGACCCGCCGCGGCCTGCGGCGGATCACGTTGCGCAGGTCGGCGAGGATCGGCTCGGTACGGCGCGAGTCCATCTGCCGGTAGGCGACTATGCCGACCAGCGCGGCCAAGAGGCCTCCGCCGAGCAGCACGGGCCGCGTGCCGTCGATCGTGAGAACGTTGCCCCACACCGTCACCTTGTGCGGACGAACGAGACCGATCAGCAGGGGCACGAGCGCCGTGGAGCCGAAGATGATGATCTTCATCAACGACTGGTAGATCGCGTTGATCCGGCCCCGGATCGAGTCGTCGACCTGCGAGCCGATGATCGTCACGCCGGTGAGGAACGCCGCACCGGCGCACGCGCCGACCACGGCGACGGCCACCAGCGAGACGGCGAGGTGTGGCGAGAGCGCCACGACGATGAGTGCGAGGCCGGCGAGCACGATCCCGATGCCGAACATCCGGTCGTGCGGGAGGCGCTGCGCGAGCTTGGGCACCCCCGCGAGGCCTACCGCCGCGCCGACGAACACGGCGACGAAGAGCAGACCGAACGCGGAGTCACCGCCGCCGAGGCTCGAGGAGTACGGCTTGGCCGCCCCGATCACAGCACCACCCGCGGCGAACGCGCCCATCATGCCGATCAGCAGCCCGCGCACCAGCGGCGTCGTGCGGATGAACCGGAACGCGTCGCGGATCATCCCCAACAGCCCGCCCGACGACTTGTCCTCGTCGGCCTCGGGCTTGGGTTCGGGCACGGCACCGGACGCGGGCACCGGGTGCACGTTGCGCAGCGAAAGCTCGGGGATCCGCGTGGCGACGATCAGGGCGCTTGCCAGGTAGAGGAAGCTGTTGATGATCACGACGGCGTTGGCGATGCCGAACACACCGAACACGTTCGGCGACAGGTTGAACGTCGTCGGGATACCCGTGAGGATCGAGTAGAGGCCGGCGCCGGTAACCACGGCGAGGCCGTAGGTCATCACCATGCCGAGCTGGTTGGCCGTCTCCACCTGGTCGGGCCTGCGCAGCAGGTTCGGCACCGCCGCGTCCTTCGACGGGATCCACATCATGGCCGCGGAACCCACCAGGAAGTTGGCGACGAACAGCCAGATCGGTGAACCGACGATCGCGATCGAGAGCAGCAGGCCGAAGCGCACCAGGTCGGCGACGATCATCACCTTGCGCCGGTCGAAGCGGTCGGCGAGCAGCCCACCGACCGGCGCGAACAGCAGACCCGGCAGCAGGTTGGTCAGCACGACGCCGGCGAACGCGAAGTTCTGCGCCATGTAGTTGTCGGTGAACTTGGTGACCAGACCGGCCAGGGCGAGCAAGGATAGCCAGTCGGCGACGCTGCACAGATAGGTGACGCCCCACAGCCTCCGGAAGGGCCGGATAGCGAGGACTCGGCGCACGCGGTGGACCGTGGACGCCTCTCCCCGCACCGACTCCTTCGCGTCGGCGTCTGCTTTCCCCTGTGCTGCCTCGCTGATGTGCCCCACCCCAATAACCACCGGCACGGTTGTGTGGTCAGGGTAGCCCGCAACACGCACCGTGCGCCGGAGTACCGGGTAAAACACCCGCGGTGATCAATTCAGCACCGAGCGCTGACGAACAGCCCGCTCGATCAGTTGAAGAGCCCGGTAATGCTCTCGACCAGACTCGAAATGAACTGAATCGCGACGATCCCGAACACCGTGAGCAATACGAGAGCGACGGCGAGCCCGGCCGAACCGCTCGACGGCCTGCGGATCAGCTGCCGCTCGGACCACGGCCTGCTCTCCCGTACCCGGTTGCGCTGCCGCCTGCGCAGGATCTCGGGCAGCAGCTGGGTACGCGCGGGCCAGCGTGAGCGATCGGGACCGGAGTACACACCGGGAGGGCCGCCCTCGCCCGACAGCGCGGCGCCAGCAGGAGCGCCCGGCGGCGGGGACTCGCCGCCCTCGACGGTCACCTCCGTCGCCTCGGCCCCCTCCGGCTTCGGGGTCTCGTCGCCCAGCGCCGCGTCGACCATCCCCTTGACCATGTCCGGGTCCGGCTCGACCGGCATGGCGAGCGGCATCGCGGTCGGCTGGTCGCGCTGGGTCGTGGCCGTGAAGTCCGGTTTGCCGCTGGTGACCAGGCCCGACAGCGGGTCGCTGAACGACTGCGGAGGCTCGGGCGCCTGAGTACCGTCCCCGTTGGCCACGCGTCCTCCTAGCCGGGTCTTGTCGTGCTCCTCAAGGGTAGCGACCCGGTCACGGCGCGCATCCGCCAACGGGGCGCACTACCGCTCACCCAGCGTCACGACTTGGACTTCGCCGTGGACGCCTTCTTGCGGGTGGTGCTCTTCTTCTTCGGCGCCGGACCCTTCGCCCGCTTCTCGGCCAGCAGCTCGGCAGCCCTTTCCACGGTCAGGTCCTCAACCGTGTCCGACTTCCGCAGCGACGCGTTGTACTCACCGTCGGTGACATACGGGCCGAAGCGGCCGTCCTTGACCACCATCGGCTTGCCGGAGGCCGGGTCCTCGCCGAGCTCCTTCAGCGGCGGCTTCGCGACCGCCTGGCGTCCCCTGCGCTTCGGCTCGGCATAGATCTTGAGCGCCTCCTCGAGCGTGATGTCGAAGATCTGCTCCTCCGTCGAGAGCGAGCGCGAGTCGGTGCCCTTCTTCAGGTACGGCCCGTAGCGCCCGTTCTGCGCGGTGATCTCGTCGCCGCTCTCCGGGTCCTTGCCGACCACCCTTGGCAGCGACAGCAGCTTCAGCGCGTCGTCGAGGGTCATCTCCTCGATCGTCATCGACTTGAACAGCGACGCCGTGCGCGGCTTCGGCTTCTTGGCCTTGCTGGTCTTCTTGCCGGCAGTGCCTCCCTCGGCCTCTTCGGGCTCCGGCAGGATCTCGGTCACGTACGGCCCGAACCGGCCCTCCTTGGCCACGATCTCGTGGCCGCTGACCGGGTCGGTGCCCAGTACGCGACCCTCCTGCGGCGTCGCGAACAGCCGCTCGGCGATCTCCAGGGTCAGCTCGTCCGGCGGCAGGTCCTCCGGCAGGTTCGCGCGCTGCGACTCGCCGTCGACCTCGCGCTCCAGGTACGGGCCGTAGCGGCCGACCCGCACCACGACCGCGTGCCCCTCGCTGTCGTCGAAGAGCTTGATCGAGTTGATCTCGCGCGCGTCGATGTCCTCGACCCCGGAGCCGACGAGCTTCTTCAGCCCGCCGAGCCGCCCGATCGAGCCGTCGACACCCATGTCGCCGCCGAAGTAGAACTTCGACAGCCAGCGCGTGCGCTGCTCGTCGCCCGACGCGATCCGGTCGAGCTCGTCCTCCATCGCGGCCGTGAAGTCGTAGTCGACCAGCCGCTCGAAGTGCTGCTCCAGCAGGCCGACCACCGAGAACGCGACCCACGAGGGCACCAGCGCGGAGCCCTTCTTCCACACGTAGCCGCGGTCCTGGATGGTTTTGATGATCGAGGCGTACGTCGATGGCCTGCCGATGCCGAGCTCCTCGAGCTTGCTCACCAGCGCGGGCTCGCTGTAGCGCGCGGGCGGCGACGTCGCGTGCCCGTCCGGCGACAGCTCCGTCGCCGTCAGCTCCTGGCCCTCACGCAGCTGCGGGAGCCTGCTCTGCTTGTCGTCGGCCTCGCCGCCCGTCTCGGTGTCCACCGACTCGACGTAGGCCTTGAGGAAGCCCGCGAAGGTGATGGTGCGGCCGGACGCGGAGAACACGCACTCCTCTCCGCTGGTGGCCGTGCCGGTGATGCGCACCGACATCGTGGTGCCCTTGGCGTCGGCCATCTGCGAGGCGATGGTGCGCTGCCAGATCAGCTCGTAGAGCCGGAACTCGTCGGTCTCCAGCTCGCCGGCCACCTGGCCCGGCGTGCGGAACACCTCGCCCGCGGGGCGGATCGCCTCGTGGGCCTCCTGCGCGTTCTTCACCTTGCGCGTGTACTGCCTGGGGCTCGGCGACACGTACTCGGAGCCGTAGAGGTCGGTCGCCTGGTTGCGGGCCGCGGTCAGCGCCGTCTCCGACAGGGTCGTCGAGTCGGTACGCATGTAGGTGATGTAGCCGTTCTCGTAGAGCCGCTGCGCGATGCGCATCGTGCGCTCGGACGAGAAGCGGAGCTTGCGGCCCGCCTCCTGCTGCAGTGTCGAGGTCATGAACGGCGCGTACGGCCGCCGCGTGTACGGCTTCTCCTCGACGCTGGTGACCGCGAAGTCCCGCTGGTGCAGCGCCTGCGCCAGCCGGCCGGCCTCGGCCTCGTCGAGGATGCGGACGTCGCGCGCGGACGCCTTGAGCTGCCCGTCGGGGCCGAAGTCGCGGCCGGTCGCGAGCCGGGAGCCGGCCACGGCGGTGAGCCGGGCCGGGAAGGTACGCGGGCTGGCCTCCGCACCGGCGTCCATCGTCGCCGAGATGTCCCAGTACGACGCCGACGTGAAGCGCATCCGCTCGCGTTCGCGCTCGACGATCACCCGCGTGGCCACCGACTGGACGCGGCCCGCCGAGAGCCTCGGCATGACCTTCTTCCACAGCACCGGTGAGACCTCGTAGCCGTAGAGCCGGTCGAGGATGCGGCGGGTCTCCTGCGCGTCGACCAGGTCGGGGTCGAGCTCACGGGTGTTCTCGGCCGCTGAGCGGATGGCCTGCTCGGTGACCTCGTGGAACACCATCCTGCGGACCGGGATCTTGGGCTTGAGCGCTTCGAGCAGATGCCACGCGATCGCCTCGCCCTCGCGGTCGGGGTCGGTGGCGAGGTAGAGCTCGTCGACGTCCTTGAGCAGGCTCTTCAGCTCGGTGACCGTGGCCTTCTTGTCCGGTGAGACGACGTAGAGGGGCTCGAAGTCGTTGTCGACGTCCACGCCAAGCCTCGCCCACGGCTGGCCCTTGTACTTGGCAGGCACGTCGGCGGCTCCACGCGGCAGGTCGCGGATGTGCCCACGGGACGACTCGACGACGTAGTCACGGCCGAGGTAGGGGGCGATCTTGCGCGCCTTGGTGGGCGACTCGACGATCACCAGCCGTCGACGGCCGCTGCCGTTGGCCGCGGCACTCTTCTTCGGCCTGCCCTTCGCCCGACCACCGCCCCCCGCGGTGGCGCCGCGCGCCGCAGTGCTCTCTGTCGATCCAGCCACGCTGTCCGCTCTCCGCTCGGTAACTCACCTGTTCGACCCGCCAGTGTGCACTCTCACGGGCGACGGCGTCTTCTCAGGTGGCTCAACACGCCGTAAAGCGTGTGTCAAGCGCATCGCCGTGTGCAGCCGTGACGTTTCCCTTCCACACCTAGCACGTGACGTGGACCTCACGTCGCCCAGGCTCCCGGGTAGCCGAACCACTACGCTCCGTCCCACGTGCCCGCCGACCGAAAGGACCTCCTCGATGTTCCGCCGCCCGCTCGGCGTGCTGCTGGCCACGATCTTCACGTTCGCACTGGTCACAGCGCCTCCGGCAAGCGCGGAGACCGTCGACCTGACGGGCACGGTCGCCCTGTCGAACTGCTCGGGCTCGGTCGTGCGGCTCGCCGGCGCCCCGGCCACCGCGCCCGCGCTGGTGCTGTCCAACGGGCACTGCCTGGAGGAAGGCTTCCCGCAGCCGGGCGAGGTAATCGTCGACCGGCCGTCGCAGCGGACGTTCACCCTGCTCGCCGGTGACGGGCGCGAGGTGACGACCCTGCGGGCGACGAAGCTGCTGTACGCGACGATGACGGGCACGGACGCGTCGGTGTACCAGCTCGGCACCACCTACGCCGACATCCAGCGCGACCACGGCATCGCCCCGCTCGAGCTCTCCGAGGAGCGACCCGGAGCGGGTACGGGCATCACCGTGGCCTCCGGATACTGGAAGAAGACGTACGCGTGCTCCGTCGACGGGTTCGTCCGCGAGCTGCGCGAGGGCGGCTACACCTGGCGCGACTCGATCCGGTACACGCCCGAGTGCCAGACCATCGGCGGCACGTCCGGCTCCCCGATCATCGACACCGCCAGCGGCCAGGTCGTGGGCGTGAACAACACGGCCAACGAGAACGGCGACCGGTGCACGATGAACAACCCGTGCGAGGTCGGCGCGAACGGGCAGGTCACGGTGCGGCACGGCGCCAAGTACGGCCAGCAGACGTACCGCCTCTACGGCTGCCTGACGCCGGCGAGCGAGATCGAACTGGAGCGCCCGGCCTGCACACTGCCCAAGCCGGCCTGATCGGCTCCGATTTTCGGACTTGAGGTTGACGCGGCGTCAACCTCTACCGTTGTCCGCATGGCCTACTCGATCGTCCAGGTCGCGCGGATCGCGAAAGTGACCTCGCGCACCCTGCGGCACTACGACGAGATCGGCCTTTTGCCGCCCGCCTACGTCGGCGGCAACGGCTACCGCTACTACGAGGAGGACCAACTGCTGCGCCTGCAGCAGATCCTCGTGCTGCGGGAGCTGGGCCTGGGGCTGGACGCGATCGGGGACATCCTCGATCGGCAGACCGACCGGCTCGCCGCACTCAAGGTGCACCACGAGTGGCTGACGGCGGAACGGGACCGGTTCGACCGGCTCGCCAGGACCGTACGGAGAACGATCGAGAAACTGGAGGGAGGGAACACTGTGAACGCCGATGAGCTGTACACCGGCTTCGAGCGGCACTCCGAGCAGGCACAGCGGCTCGCCGAGGAGGCGGAGGAGCGCTGGCCCGGCTCGCTCGCGTCCCACGAGCGCGTGAAGGGCTGGTCGGACGAGAAGTGGCAGGCGGTCCAGCAGGCGGGAGCCGACGCCTCGGCGCGGCTCGCCGAGCTGATGCGCGAGGGCGTCGCGCCGGACGACCCGCGTGCGATCGAGGCGACCGACGCCCACTACCGGTGGCTGTGCCACTTCTGGACGCCGAACCGGGAGTCCTACACGGGCCTCGGCAGGCTCTACGTCGACGACCCGCGGTTCACCGCGAGCATCGACGAGGTCGCGCCGGGCCTTGCGGCCTACCTGCGCGACACCATGGCGGCCTACGCGCAGGCCCGCCTGAGTTAGCACCGGGCCTGGGGAACCGCGGTCCCCAGGCTCGCGCTACGAGGCCCCCGGGTCGAACCTCGCCGTCTCACGGGAGTCGGTGAGCTCCTTGCACTGCGGCGCCCGCAGGCTCGCCTCCTTTAGCTCCGGCACGGCGTCGAAACCGTCCAGCAGGCTGATCCGGCCGATCTCCTCCAGTGGCGCGCGCACCGAGCCGATCGCCGCCCTGCTGGCCTCCTCGGTGGTGGCCGCGTCGAGCTGCTGCTTCGCTCCCACGGCACGGTCCCGGATGCCCACGTACCTGGAGACGGCCTGCGCCTTGATGCGCTCCCCGTCGGACAACGGGGCCCGGCTGAGCCGGTCAAGCCCTTCGATCGTGCGGTCGAGGCCCCCGATCATCACGCCGAGCAGCTCACTCGACGTCCGCGAGGCCTGCTGCGGCGTGGTCGGGTCGATGCTCGGCATCCGCGAGAACGAGCGCACCAGCTCCGACACCGCGGCGCAGTAGCCGCCCGCCCACGCGGTGGTGGCGTCCTCCCGGCGCACCTCCTCGGCCGTCAGGCCGGGGCCCGAGGACTCGGCCGCCTGCTGGGCGCCGGGCTGCGTTCTCGGCTGACCACACCCTGCGAGTCCCAGGCCCCCAAGGGCCAGCATCACAGCGGCGAGAACGGTCATCCGCGGCCGCACGCCCACACCTCCTGACACACGGTGTCCAATCGAGCACGATCCCGTCCGACGGTACCGGTCGCGTCACAGCCCGCAAGCGACCCCGCCGCGGACACAAGCCGGGCCCGGAGCGACGAGCGCTCCGGGCCCGGACACCGTGGCGCTACGCCTTCGTCGCCTGCTGGGGAGCAGGCGTCTCGGCGATGGCCGTACCGCGGCGCTTCGACACCACGATCGCGGCCACGATGATGGCCACGGACACCAGGGCGATGGCGATGCGGACGCCGATCGAGGCGTCCTCACCGACGGTGAACTGCACGACCGCGGGCGCGATCAGCAGCGACACCAGGTTCATCACCTTGAGCAGCGGGTTGATCGCCGGGCCAGCCGTGTCCTTGAACGGGTCACCGACGGTGTCACCGATGACCGTCGCGGCATGCGCCTCCGAGTTCTTGCCACCGTGGTGGCCGTCCTCGACCAGCTTCTTCGCGTTGTCCCACGCACCACCGGAGTTGGCGAGGAACACCGCCATCAGCGTGCCGGTGGCGATCGCACCGCCCAGGTAACCGGCCAGCGCCCCGGTACCGAGACCGAAGCCGACCGCGATGGGCGCGAACACCGCGAGCAGACCCGGCGTGGCCAGCTCCCGCAGCGAGTCGCGCGTGACGATGTCCACGACCTTGCCGTACTCGGGCCGCGTCGTGCCCTCCATGATCCCCGGGATGTCGCGGAACTGGCGCCGCACCTCGTAGACCACGGCGCCCGCAGCCCGCGAGACCGCGTTGACGGCGAGACCGGAGAACAGGAACACGACCGCCGCGCCGACGATCACGCCGACCAGCGTGTTCGGCACGATGATGCTGTCGATGAACGATTCCGGGACGTCCGAGAGACCCGTGCCCACGTCGCGTAGCGCGCCGAGGATGGCCTCGGAGTAGGACCCGAACAACGCGGTCGCGGCGAGCACCGCGGTCGAGATCGCGATGCCCTTCGTGATCGCCTTCGTCGTGTTGCCGACCGCGTCGAGCTCGGTGAGGATCTGGACGCCCTCGCCTTCCTCGAGATCGCCCGACATCTCGGCGATGCCCTGTGCGTTGTCCGACACCGGGCCGAACGTGTCCATCGCGACGATGACGCCGACCGTGGTCAGCAGGCCCGTCCCGGCGAGCGCGACGGCGAACAGCGCCACGGCACCACCGAGCAGGTAGGCCCCGTACACCGCGCCTCCGATGACGAGCGCGGTGAACACCGCCGACTCGAAACCGACCGAGATGCCGGAGAGGATCACCGTGGCGGCACCGGTCTCCGACGTCTTGCCGACGTTCTTGACCGGCCCGTGCTCGGTGCCGGTGTAGTAGCCCGTCAGCCACAGGATCACGCCGGCGAGCGCGATACCGATGATCACGGAGACCGTCGCGATGACGGCCGGGTTGCCCTCGGCGCCGTCGAACGAGCTGGGCAGGAACACGAACGCCGCGATGGCGGAGAGCACCGCGGAGATGACCGCCGAGATGTAGAAGGAGCGGTTGATCGTCGTCAGGCCGCTCTCGCCCGCCCTCGCCCGCGTGATGTAGATGCCGATCACGGCCGTGATCACGCCGATCGCCGGGATGATCAGCGGGAACACCAGGCCGTAGCCCGTCGCCCCGAACGCGGCGCTGCCGAGGATGAGCGCGGCGACCAACGTCACCGCGTACGACTCGAACAGGTCCGCCGCCATGCCGGCGCAGTCACCCACGTTGTCGCCCACGTTGTCGGCGATCGTGGCCGCGTTGCGCGGGTCGTCCTCGGGGATGTTCTGCTCGACCTTGCCGACCAGGTCGGCGCCGACGTCGGCGGCCTTGGTGAAGATGCCGCCACCGACACGCATGAACATCGCGATCAGGGCCGCACCGAAGCCGAAGCCCTCGAGGACCTTCGGGGCCTGACCCGCGTACACGAGCACAACGACGGCAGCGCCGAAGAGGCCGAGTCCCACCGTGATCATGCCGACTACGCCACCGGTGCGGAACGCGATCCGCATCGCCTTCTCCCGGCCGCCGGACTCGCGTGCCGCTGCCGCGACGCGGACGTTCGCTCTCGTCGACAACCACATGCCCAGGTAGCCGATCGAGAACGAGAACACCGCACCGACCAAGAAGAACAGCGAACGGCCTATCCGCTCGTTCCAGTCCTCCGCGGGGAGTGCGAACAGCAGGAGGAACACGACCACGCCGAAAACGGCGAGGGTGTTCCGCTGCCGGTTGAGGTAGGCAGCCGCGCCTTCCTGCACCGCCTTGGCGATCTCCTGCATCTTCTGGGTGCCCTGACCGGCGGCCAGGACCTCCTTCAACAGCAGATAACCAATGACGAGCGCAGCAAGGGCGACCACGGCGACCACGGCCACGATGCCGTAGTCACCTCCGGAGAGCTCGGGTGAACCCTCCGCGAGGAAGTGCCGGGACATTCGTCCTCCTGGAAACGTCGCCTGTTGCCAGCGCCGACGAGCGGGCTGACCACTGTGCCGACGCTGACATGGGATCTACACCACTTCTGGTGTGGTTTGGCGGAGTCTATTGGTAGAGACGGACGACCCGGCAGGGCGTCCCATGTCACATACGCTGCGTATTCGTGTGAAACCGCTCACGGCACCGCCGATCGGCGCGCAGTGGCCGGTGTGCGATGCTCGAACACATGAGCGGTCGAGGCGAGTCGCTGCGGGCGCGACGCCTGCTGAGCCGTGCCACCGCGGGCATTCCCGAACGGCGCAACCCGGTCACTCACGTGGCCGACCTCCCGGCCAGGGAGCCGAGCTTCGCGGACTGGCCGGACTGGGCTTCGGCCGCCGTCGTCGACGCGATCAGGGCCACCGGCGTCGAGCGGCCGTGGACGCACCAGGCGGAGGCCGCGGAGCTGGCGTGGTCGGGCAGCGACGTCGTGGTCGCCACCGGGACCGCGTCGGGCAAGTCGCTCGTCTACCAGCTGCCCGTGCTCTCGAAGCTGCTCGCCGACCCCAAGGCCACGGCTCTCTACCTGGCGCCGACCAAGGCGCTGGGCGCGGACCAGCTGCGCGCGGTGTCCGCGCTGGGCCTCGACGGCGTGCGGCCCGCGTCCTACGACGGCGACACCCCGCTGAACGAGCGCGACTGGGTGCGCGACCACGCGCGCTGGGTCTTCAGCAACCCCGACATGCTTCACCGCGGGGTGCTGTCGGCACACGCGCGCTGGGCGAAGTTCTTCCGCAAGCTCGCCTATGTCGTCGTCGATGAGTGCCACAGCTACCGGGGCGTGTTCGGCTCGCACGTGGCGCTGCTGCTGCGCAGGCTGCGGCGCGTGGCGAGGCACTACGGCGCGGACCCCGTGTTCGTGCTGGCCTCAGCCACCACCGCGGAGCCTGCCGGTTTCGCGTCGCGGCTCACCGGGCGCGAGTGCAGGCCCGTCGTGGAGGACGCCTCGCCGAGGGGAGCGCGCACGGTCGCGCTGTGGGAACCGCCGCTGCTGGAGGAGCTGGCCGGGGAGAACGGCGCCCCCGTGCGGCGTTCCGCGGGCGCCGAGGCCGCGCGGATCCTGGCGGAGCTGGTGATCGAGGGCGCCCGCAGCCTCGCGTTCGTGCGTTCGCGGCGTGGAGCGGAGCTGACCGCGCTCGGTGCGAAGCGGATCCTGTCCGAGGTGGACCCCGAGCTGGGCGAGGCCGTGGCGGCGTATCGCGCGGGCTTCCTGCCCGAGGAGCGGCGCGCGCTGGAGAAGGCCCTGCTGTCGGGGACCCTGCTGGGGGTCGCCACCACGAACGCGCTGGAGCTGGGCGTCGACATCGCGGGCCTGGACGCCGTGGTGCTCGCGGGTTATCCGGGCACCCTCGCGTCGTTCTGGCAGCAGTCCGGCCGCGCGGGCCGGGCCGGTGACGACGCGCTCGTCGTGTTCGTCGCGAGGGACGACCCGCTCGACACCTATCTGGTGCACCACCCGGGGGCGCTGCTGGACCGTCCCGTGGAGATGGCGGTGCTGGACCCCGCCAACCCGTACGTGCTGGCGCCGCAGCTGGCGTGCGCGGCGGCGGAGCTGCCGCTGACCGCGGAGGAACTGGACGCGTTCGGCGGCGCGGCGGCCCGCGAGGTGCTCGACGAGCTGGTGGCCGACAAGGTGCTGCGGCGACGGCCGAGCGGCTGGTACTGGACGACTAGGGACCGCCCGCAGCATCAGGTGGACATCCGCGGCTCGGGCGGCGACCAGATCGCCGTGGTCGAGGCGGACACGTCGCGGCTGCTGGGCACCGTGGACCCCGGCTCGGCGTGCAGCACGGTGCATCAGGGAGCGGTGTACCTGCACCAGGGTTCGTCGTACGTCGTGGACGATCTCGATCTGGAACAGGGCCTCGCACTCGTGCACGCCGAGGACCCGGAGTGGAACACCTCGGCGAGGGAGATCGTCGACATCGCGGTGCTCGACACGGTGCGCGAGGAGCGGTACGGCGGCGTCACCGTGTGTCTCGGCGAGGTGGCGGTGACCTCGCAGGTGGTGGGCTACCTGCGCCGTCTGCCGTCGGGCGAGGTGCTCGACCACGTCGCGCTGGACCTGCCGGAGCAGGTGCTGCGCACCCGCGCCGTCTGGTACACGATCAGCGACGAGTTGCTTGAGAAGGCCAACGATGGCGACAGGGCGCCGGGGGGCGCCGGTCTCGAACCGGCGCGCATCCCCGGCGCCCTGCATGCCGCCGAGCACGCGGCGATCGGCCTGCTACCGCTGTTCGCTACGTGCGACCGCTGGGACATCGGCGGAGTTTCGACCGCGATGCACTCGGACACCGGGGAGGCGACGGTGTTCGTGCACGATGGTCATCCCGGGGGTGCCGGATTCGCCGACCGCGGCTTCGCCGCGCTCGTCCCTTGGCTGGCCGCTACGCGGGAGGCGATCGTCTCCTGCGAGTGCCCGGCTGGGTGCCCGTCCTGCGTCCAGTCGCCGAAATGCGGGAACGGCAACGATCCGCTGGACAAGGCGGGGGCGGTGACCGTGCTGGACATCGTGCTCGGGGCGGTGAACCACGATGGTCGGCACGGTCACGGGGTGGATCACGCCGCGGAGGATCCCGCGACGAAGACAGGCTGAGCGGTCACGTGGTCGGCGGCCTCGCCGAGCAGCGCGCGCACCAGGACCTCGTGCACCGCGCCGGCGGCGGGAAGCCGCCAGCCCCAGATCTCCGGCTTGACCCGCCAGTGCACGACACCGTGCTCGAACGGCGTCGGCGGAAGCGGGACATAGCTGCCCTCGCCGTGCCACCGCACGTTCTCGTTCGTGGCAAGCACCGACGGCACGTGGTCCGTCGACGTGGTGAGGAAGAGCCACCGGCCGTTCGGCATCGCGACGATCGGCGCCGGATGCCCGGTCGCCCGCAACAGTGTGGCGGCGCGACGGCCGAGTTGGTCGTCCACCTCGATGGCATCGATCATCGTCCCGGTGGCGACGAGCAGGCTGTAGGGCCTGCCGGTCCACCACGCGGCGACCTGCTGCGGGTGGGCACCGATCCGCTGGCGCCAGTCCTCGTGCGCCGGCACCGGCCGCGTCCACGCGGAGCCGGACTCCGTGTCGTCACCGGCGCCGGGGTACGTACCCGGCAGCACCGGCCAGCCTCGCCAGGCCAGGCCGATGGCTTCGGCGCGCAACTCGATGCGGAACGCGCCGCGCCAGCTGTCCGACCACTCCGTGTCCAACATTTCTTTCTCGAGCCTCCTCAGAAACTTCCACCGCCTCGTACGCGGTGTCGCATATGAATAAACGGCAAGTTGCACTTGGCCGGAAGGCCCCCGTCGGCAACCGGTGCTTGACAGACGATGAGTGAGCATTGACACAACGGCTCGGCTGAACCCCGCGTGTCAATCGTCGGCGTCAGGAGCCCTTGAGCTGGCCGTTCGTCGCAGCCGCCGCACCTCACCCACCCGGCAGTGATCAGCTTCGTCCTGCGGCCGTTCGGTCAGTTCGTCCCGGGCGAAGACCGCTCGTCGCACGCCGATGACCGCTGCTCGCCGGTGACCGCTTCGCGCGGCAGGTCAGTCCGGCTCCATTCGCCCGTTCACCGCGGGCGAATCGACCGGCCCGGCCCGAGCGCGAGCGGTGGCGGGCCCGAACCCGGTGAGCGGCCCTGCACCCGGTGCCTCGACGACCACCAGCGCGTCCCAGCCGTCGAAGCGGCAGTCCCGGATGCGGGCACGCATGCGCTCGGCGATCCGGCGAGCGTGCGCACACGCCTCGGCACTGCCCCGGTCGGCGTGACCGGCGGCGGCGAGTGCGGCCAGGTCCGCCGCGTTCGCGGCCCGGTGCCGTGTCACCACGGCACCGCCCAGCAGCCACAGCAGACCGGCCACCACGAGCAGGCCCGCGATCGCACCAGCCGCCCACACGGTTGCCGATCCGCCGTCGGGCTCATCCGCTGGCCGCGGCACCGGCGCCCGCCTCCCGTTCACCTGGCTCCAGTTCGGCGAAGGCCTCCGCCCGCACCGCGACGCCCGGCAACGCGCTCATCGCTGGAGCCTCGACCGTCACCTCGACGGTTCCGTCGCGCGTTCGCACGTCGAGCGTGGCACCGCCGGGAGCGAGCCTCCGGACGGCCTCCTCGGCGAGCGCGGGCTGTCCGCGCGCGAGGTGCCTCGCCGCTTCCATCGCCGCGTCGGTGCACCGCACCTGCTTCGAGATCGCCATGATCCCCATGAGCACGAAACCGAAGACCGTCAGGAGCGAGCAGAGCGCGATGGCGCCCTCCACAGTGGCGGTGCCGCGGTCGCCCGCCCTTCGGAACCGGCGCATCAGAAGCTCACCGAGATCGCTCGCTCGATGAGCGAGGTGAGCGCGCTGACCACCGAGTCGCCGGTGATCACCGTGTAGAGGAGCGCGGCGAAGGCCGCGGCGGCCAGCGTGCCGATGGCGTACTCGGCGGTGCTCATTCCGTCGTCGGAGCCGAAGAGGTCGCGGGGCTGCGGACCGCGTCGGCGGAGCAGGGTGTTCATGGTGGTGGTTCCTTTCTGTTGAGCGGGGTCAGAAAACGGTCAGCCGTTCGGCGAGGCCGAGGACGACGGGGACGACTCCGAGACAGAGGAAGGCGGGCAGGAAGCACAGGCCGAGCGGCCCGGTGATCAGGACGCCCGCACGCTGCGCGCGGGCCTCGGCCTCGTCGCCGACGGCGGAGCGCGCTCGTTCGGCCATTCCCGATGCCACCTCGGCGAGTGCGCTGCCAGAGCGGGCGGTGCGGCACGCCGCACGGGCCAGCTCCGCGGTCGAGGGACAACGGCGCGACGGTTCCCACGCTTCGGCTGGTTGGGCGCCGAGAGCGAGGAGGTCGGCCGTCGCCCGCAGCGCCGCCGCCTCCTCCGGCGGCGCCGTTCCCGCGACCGCCCGGACGGCCGTCGGCACCGGTAGCCCCGCGGTGAGGCAGGCGGCGAGCAGGTCGCCGGTCGCGGCGAGTCGCAGCGGATCCGCCGAGGGGGCGCGGTCACGGGAGAGCAGCCTCCGAACGGCGAACCCGGCGAGCGCACCGGCCGGCAGCGCCAGTGCCCAGCTCCCGCCCGCGGCCACCAACACCGCCGCGGCGACGGCCACACAGCTGGCGCGCCCTGTCGGAGAGCGCGTCGTCCGTACCGGCGCGGGCGTGGCCCGTCGGGGAGCCGGGCGAGGTAGTACCGCACGCAGGCGGTTGGCCCGGGGCGGTGGGGCTACCAGCGCCGCGGTGCCCAGCAGCGCCGCGATGAGGCTCGGCGTGGTCACCGCGACCACCCCCGCAGCCCGGATCGCCACAGGGCAGCCGTGCTCCCTGGCCGCTCAGGTTCGGGCGACGCCGGGACGGGACGCACTATCCCGCGAGATCGGCTCACCGCCTCCGAGAGGAGCAGCGGCAACACCACCATGAGGGTCGACCACCCCCGGAGCCTGGATCGCCACAAAACAGCCCTGATCACCAACCGCCCGCGTCCGGGCGACACCGGGACGAAACGCAGTACCTCGCGAGATCGGCGCGGTGTCCCCCGCGGTGGCAGCGTGCTGACCGCGCTCGGCCGAGTCATCGCGGCAACACCCGGTTCGTGAGGGCAGCGCTCCAGCACACCCCGGCAAGCACCAGTGCGGAACCGAGAACGAGCAGGAGCTGCCCCGCCGAGGTTGTACCGAGCACGTGAAGCGGCCGCGCGCCCATGGCCTCGCCGAGCAGGATTCCCGCCGCCGGCAGCATGGCCAGGATCCCCGCGCTGGCGCGTGGGCCCGCCATGCGGGCGTCGACCTGGTTGGCCAAGCGGACCTTGGCATCCACATCGCGTTGGACGGCGTCGAGCACGGTCGCGAGCGGCAGGCCGTGCTCGCGGGCGAGGGACCAGGTGCGGGCGAGCTGGGCGAGTACGTCACCGCCGGGGCTCGAGGCCGACCGGGCCAGTAGCGCACCGTCCAGATCTCCGCCGAGCCGGGCCGAGGCCGCGACCGCGCGCAGTGCTTTCGCCGTAACGGGATCGGCATCCGCCGCAGCGGCTTCCGCAGCGGTCGCGGGATGCGCCCCCGCGCGCAGGTCGCCGACCATCGTGCGTACGGCCTCGGCAAGCGCGGCCGCTGCCTCGACCCGCGCCCTCGCTCGGCGGCGGGCGCGCCGTTGCAGGAAGACGGCACACACCAGTAACAGCAGGGCGACCGCGACAGCCGGGCCGAACAGCACGATGGCCAGAACCGAACCGACGGTCGGCAAGGCGACGGCCCACCGCTTCGGGTCGAACCGATGCCGCGGGACCGGGCACCCCCGCGCACGGAAACGGGCGAGCCTGCGGGACCCCGTCGGCGGCGGCCAGCTCAGCAGAGCGAGCGCGGCACTGACCGCGGAGCAGGTCAGCACGGCACCTCCACTCCCTTCGCGACGAGCAGATCGGCCACCAGCTGCTTGCGCGCGGTCCAACCGGAGGGCCGCCACGCTGGCGCGACCCGCACGGTGTCGCCGTCACGCTGCACGATCCCGATCTCGGCGAGCACGCGACGACCGTCCGGCAGGCGGCGCATGTGGAGCACGAGCTGCACGGCCGCGGCGAGCTGACTGTGGAGCGCGGAACGGGAAAGCCCGCCGAGAGCGGCAAGCGCCTCCAGCCTGGCAGGCACCTCGCTCGGCGAGTTGGCATGGAGAGTGCCCGCGCCACCGTCGTGTCCGGTGTTCATCGCGGTCAGCAGCTCGCAGACCTCTCTCCCCCGAACCTCCCCCACCACGAGACGGTCGGGGCGCATGCGCAGTGCCTCGCGCACGAGTTCGCGCAGCGTCACCTCGCCAGCGCCCTCGACGTTCGGCGGACGGGCGACGAGCCGGACGAACTGCGGATGCGAGGGCTGCAGCTCACCGGCGTCCTCGACGCAGACGATGCGCTCCGCAGGCGACACCTCGCCGAGCAGCGCCGCGAGCAGCGTGCTCTTGCCCGATCCGGTGGCCCCGCTGACGAGGAAGGCCAGCCGCGCGGAGACGGTCGCGCGCAGCAACGCGAGCCCGTTGTCGTCGACGGTGCCGAGCCTGCGGAGCGCGCGCAGGTCGTGCACCGCGGGGCGGAGTACCCGCAGGGACAGGCAGGTACCCTCTGCCGCGATCGGCGGCAGCACAGCATGCAGCCGCACCCGGCCGTGCGGACCCGTGCCGGGCAGCCAGCCGTCGACGAACGGCTGCGCGTCGTCGAGCCTGCGGCCCGCGGCGAGCGCGAGACGCTGGGCGAGCCGCCGGACGGCCTCCTCGTCGGTGAAGCGCACCTCGGTCCGGCGCAGGCCCTGCGTGCCGTCGACCCACACCTCGTCGGGGGCCGTGACGAGCACGTCGGAAACTCCGGGATCGGTCAGCAGCGGTTCGAGTGGCCCTGCGCCGACGAACTCGTGCCGGAGCAGGCGGAGCGCGTCGAGGATGTCCAGATGTCCCGCCACGCCGCCGGTTTCGGCGCGCACGGCATCGGCGACGGCGCGCGGATCGGTGCCGGAGCCCGCACCGGCGAGCCGTTTGCGAACGCGCTCGACCAGCGCGGTGTCGGCCGTCGCGCTCGACTGTCGTGAGTGGACTTTGGTCGCATCCATCGGGACCCCCTCGGATCGGCTGTACGTCCACGATCGAGGGTGCAGCGAGGCACCACAAGACACATTTCACAAGGCTGTGGATAACCGGTCCGATGTGGATAACCGCGGTGAACGACGTGTCCGATTCCCGCCGGACCACAGCGAGGGAAAGAGCGAAGCTGTAGCCATGGAGCGAAGAATCGACCACAAGGTCGCGCTGGTGACGGGCGGCAGCCGGGGAATCGGTGCGGCGATCGCGAGCCGCCTCGCCGAGGACGGCGCCGACGTGGCACTGACCTACCAGCAAGACGAGGACCGGGCACACGCGGTGGCCGACCGGATCAAGGCGGCGGGGCGGCGGGCGCTCATCCTCCGCACGGACAGTGCCGACGAGGCAGCCGTGGCGGCGGCCGTCGACTCGGCCGTCACCGAGTTCGGCAGGCTGGACGTCCTCGTCAACAACGTCGGCAGATTTCCCGTGGCACCGCTGGAAGAACTCGACATCGCGGAGTTCGACCGGACCATCGCCGTCAATGTGCGCGCCCCGTTCGCCGCGGCAAAGGCCGCGGTGCGGCACCTGACCGACGGCGGACGGATCATCAACATCGGCAGCAACGTGGCCGAACGTGCGGTGTTCCCCGGGATGTCGCTGTACTCGCTCAGCAAAACGGCCCTCATCGGGCTGACGAAGGGACTCGGCAGGGAACTGGGGCCGCGCGGCATCACCGTGAACCTGGTCCACCCGGGGCCGACCGATACCGACGCCAACCCCGCCGACGGGCCGAACGCGGACACGATCCGCGGCTTCACCTCGCTCGGCCGTTACGCCCGACCCGACGAGATCGCCGCCGCGGTGGCCTTCCTCGCCGGGGACGGCGGCGCGTACGTCACCGGCACGGTGCTCAATGTGGACGGTGGCTTCAGCAGCTAGCGAGTGTCTCCAGCACCGCACGGGCCGCGGTGCCGAGCGCACCGCCCGGTCGTGGGTTGAACACACCGCGTTCGACGGCGCGCGCGAGCCTGCGCTCGGTACGGATCCGGCCGAGCAGGGGCACGCCCACGGCGTCAGCGACGTCGTGGGCGGTCAGCCCGTCGGGCGCGGGGCCGCGCGCGAGCACGCGCACCTCGCCGGTCAGCTCACCGAGCCGGGCGAGTACCCGGGTCGCCGCGACGCACGCCCGTACTTCGGCCGGCACCACCAGCACCACCAGGTCGGCGCGCCGGAGCGCCTCCTCCGAGGCGGACTCGGTCTGCCGGGGCACGTCGCAGACCACCACCCGGCCCGCTCGCCTGCCCGCTTCGACGACGGCCGCGACCGCGTCAGCCGTCGGACCGGGCCCCTCGCGGTCGCACGACAGCACGGAAAGCCTTCCCTCGCCGTGCTTCCTGGCCGGAAGGGCGGCTTCCAGCGCCGACAACGACACCCGCCCCGACCGCACACGCAACTGCGGCCAGCGCACGCCCTCCGCGCGCTCGGACCCGAGCAGCAGATCGACGCCCCCGCCGAGCGGATCACAGTCGACGAGTAGCGCGGAACCACCGGTCCTCGCAACGCGAAGCCCCACGCTCGCGGCGAGCACCGACGCGCCCGCCCCGCCGCATCCACCGACGACGGCCAGCACCTGGCCCTTCCCCTGGCTCGGTCCCTCAGCGACGTCCGCGAACGCGGCGACCAGCGTGTCCTCGTCTTCCGGGAGGGCGACGACCTTCTCGACGCCGAGCACGAACGCTCGCTGCCAGGACGCCGGGCCGGGAGCGCCCTTGCAGACGAGCAGCACCCGTTCGCGACGCGGCAACGCTTGGCCGGGGTCGTCCACGAGAACGGAGTCGTCGATCAGCACGAGCGGGGCGTCCGCCCACGACTCCCGCGCCGCGTCGAGATCGCTCACCCACTCGCTCTCGCACCCCACCGCTGCCGCGATCCGCTGGATCTCGTCGGCAACGGCGTCGTCGCGCGCCACGACGAGCGGACGGTCGGCCTGCTGCACTTGTTACCCCCAAAACCCGGTTCCCGATCGCGTCCCACGGTCACGCGGCGCGCGGGGGCACGGCAAGCCCGAGTTCGCGAACCTGTGGACAACCGCCCCGCTGTGGACAACTCCGTGGATAAAGGGGCGGCCCCCGCCAGGGGGGAGGAGCGGGGACCGCCTGGGGTTCAGTCCCGGGGGGTCGGACTGAACCGGGGTCCGGCTGAACCGGACTCTTCAACTCTAACGCCGGCAACGCCGGTCTCGTGCCGCCGAGTACCGCAATTCGGTAACGGCGCGGAGGCTCCATTCCGTTGTCGCGGCGTGGCGGGAATCCCCTGCCTGACACCCATCGTCGCCGATCGCTCACTCGCCGGGTAACGGTGGCCGGACACCAGATCACTATGGTGGAACCGTGGCCGAACCCAGCAGCTCACCGCGGAGCACGTCAGGAGCACCTGCCTCGGTGGCGGCGTTCTTCGACCTCGACAAGACCATCATCGCCTCGTCCAGCGCGCTCGCGTTCAGCAAACCCTTTCTCCGCCAGGGTTTGATCAACCGGCGCGCGGCGCTCAAGAGCGCCTACGCACAGCTGATCTTCTCGCTGTCCGGAGCCGACGCCGACCGTACCGAGCGCCTGCGGGCGGCGATCTCGGCACAGTGCGCGGGCTGGGATGTGGCCCAGGTACGGGCAGTCGTCAACGAGACGTTGCACGACGTCGTCGCTCCGCTCGTGTACGCGGAGGCCGCGGAGCTCATCGCCGAGCACAAGGCGCGCGGCGAGGACGTGATCGTGCTGTCCGCGATGGGCGAGGAAGTGGTGGCGCCGATCGCCGAGATGCTCGGCGCCACCAGGAGCATGGGCACCCGGATGGAGATCGTCGACGGCCGCTACTCGGGTGAGCTGGAGTTCTACTGTTACGGCGAGCAGAAGGCCGTGGCGGCGAAACGCTTCGCCGCCGAGTACGGCTACGACCTCACCGCGTGCCACGCCTACACCGACTCGAGCACTGACGTGCCCCTGCTGGAGGTGGTCGGGCACCCGCACGCCGTCAACCCCGACCGGGCGTTGCGCAAGCTGGCCGTCGAGCGCGACTGGCCCGTGCACTCGTTCACCAACCCGGTCTCGTTGCGCGCCCGTATCCCGGCGCCGTCGCCTGCCGTGATGGCGGTGGGGCTCGGAGTGGGCGCGGTGGCCGCGGGGGCGACGCTCTACGGATTGTCGCGGCGTCGCCGTAAGGACGCCCCGTAGACCACCCGCCCGGCGGCTTGTCCGGCTTGGTGTGTCACGGAAACAGACCTGCTCACACACGTGAAAGTCACTGGATCGCGGGTCTGTACCGGTGCACTTCACAGCACTCTTGAAGTGACGGCCATCACTCGGTAGAAAGGAGGTGCGGACATCGAGTCGGCCAGGGATCCGGCGAAGATAAGCCCGATCCACCCCGATCGATCTCCGTGCGCGGACTCCGGGCACCCACGCTGGGCACGCCGCGGGAGGCTTGTCGCCGAGGGACTGCGTACCGGGACGCCGGACGCCGAGACCCCATTGAGTGCGACACAAGTTGCAGCTTGGTCACCCGAGCAGTCCGCGCGAGCAGGCGGCGCCCGTTGACGCTCAGCGTCACGGGCGCCGCCAGCGTATGCGGCCGGTTTTCCCTCGGTAGTGCCGCCTTTCGGTCGTTGACCGGCTCCCGTTTCGTTAGTAGCTTTCCGGCGTCGGCGAGTTCTCGTGGAAATCCCACGAACGCACACGCCCTGGGAGGCTTTCCGTGACCATCCCCCGCGCCCGGCACAGGACGACGTATGCCAGGAAATGCGCCACCGCCTCGATCGCCGGACTGCTCGCGGTGACCGCGAGTGCCGTGCCCGCCGCGGCGGAGGACCCGCGGCCGGACAGCTGGGCCGAGGAGACGCTGAGCAGGCTGACCCTCGAACAGAAGGTGGGCCAGCTCTTCGTCGCCGACGTGTTCGGCAAGCGCGCGGACGAGGCCCACCCTTCGAACCAGGAGAAGTACGGCGTCGACACCCCCGCCGAGGTCGTGCGCCGCTACCAGGTCGGCGGCGTCATCTACTTCAACAACGCGGGGACCGACAACGTCGACGGCCCCACGCAGGTCGCGCGCCTCTCCAACGGACTGCAGCGCGCCGCGGTCTCGGCGGAGCCGCATGTGCCGCTGGTGCTGTCGATCGACCAGGAGGGCGGGCGCGTCACCCGCATCGGCGACCCGGCCACCGAGTACCCGAGCGCGATGGCGCTCGGCGCGGGCCGCGACGCCGACGGCGCCCGCACCGCCGCCGCGATCAACGGCGCCGAGCTGCGCGCGATGGGCATCGCGCAGGACTTCGCGCCGGACGCCGACGTGAACTCCAACCCGCTCAACCCCGTGATCGGCTCGCGGTCCTTCTCGGCCGATCCCACGCTGGCGAGCGAGCTGGTGGCCGCGCAGGTGGAGGGCTACCAGAACTCGGGCAGCCCCACTGAAACCGTGTCCGGTGCGGCGAAGCACTTCCCCGGCCACGGCGACGCCGCCACCGACAGCCACACCGGCCTGCCCACGATCGAGCGCACGGAACAGGAGTGGCGCGAGATTGACCTGCCGCCGTTCCGGGCCGCGATCGACGCGGGCGTCGACTCGATCATGACGGCGCACATCGCGGTGCCGAGTCTCGACCCGTCGGGCGATCCGGCGACGCTGTCGAAGCCGATCATCGACGGCCTGCTGCGCGAGGAACTCGGCTACGACGGTGTCGTGGTGACCGACTCGCTGCAGATGCAGGGGGTGCGCGAGCTGTACTCCGACGCCGAGATCCCGGTACGCGCGCTGGAGGCCGGGGTCGACCAGATGCTGATGCCGCCGGACCTGGGCGTCGCGATGGAGGGCGTGCTGGACGCGGTGCGCGGCGGCAGGCTCACCGAGGAGCGGATCGACCAGAGCGTGCTGCGGATCCTGGAGCTCAAGGCCAAGCGCGGGATCGTGGAGAAGCCGTTCGTGAACGAGCGGGCGGTGGAGCGCACGGTGGGCAACCCCGAGCACCTCGCGCGGATCCAGGAGGTCACCGACCGGACGACGACCGTACTCCGCAACGACGCCGGCGTGCTTCCGATCGCCGAGGCGGGCAAGGTGCTCGTGACTGGCTGGAACCGGCCCGACTACCCCGGCTATCCGGCCGAGCCGGTCGACGCTCTCGCCGACGCGATCGGCCCGTTCGCGACGCCCCTGCCCACCGGCACCAACCCCGACGCGGCGGCCATCGACCGTGCCACGGCCGCTGCTACCAGCGCAAACGTCGTGATCGTGTTGACGAACAACTTGCGCGGCAGCGAAGGCCAGCAGGCGCTCGTCGAAGAACTCATGGCCACCGGCAAGCCCGTCGTGGCAGTGTCGGTTCAGGAACCGTACGACCCCGGGTACGCGGATGTGCCGACGTGGGTCGCCACTTACGACTGGCGGAGCGTGACCATGTCCTCCCTCGCGAAGGTGCTCTTCGGCGAACTGTCGCCGCAGGGCAGGCTTCCGGTGACGATCCCGGCCGGGGACGACCCCGGCACGGTGCTCTACCCATTCGGCCACGGACTGACGTGGTGATGGTCAACAGGCGGCTCTTCCTCGCCGCGAGCGCGCTGGCGACCCCGATGCTCACCACGGGATCGCAGCTCGCCACGGCCGCGCCGATCCCGCAGGCTGGCAGGGTCACGCCCGGCGCCGACGTGCTCGCCGCGGAGGGCTGGCAGCGCCTCGCCGGGCGAAAGGTGGGCGTGCTGTCCAACCCCACCGGTGTGCTCGCCAGCCGCGACCACATCGTCGACTCGCTGGTCGCTGCCGGGATCCGGCCGGTCGCCGCGTTCGGTCCCGAGCACGGGTTCCGGGGCAGCGCGCAGGCGGGCGGTTCCGAGGGCGACTACGCCGACCCGCGCACGGGCGTTCCCGTCTACGACGCGTACGGGGCCACGGCCGACTCGCTCGCCGCGATGATCACCAAGGCGGGTGTGGACACGGTGGTGTTCGACATCGCCGACATCGGCGCCCGCTTCTACACCTACATCTGGTCGATGTACACGGCGATGGCCGCCGCCGCGCGCACGGGCGCCGCGTTCGTGGTACTGGACCGGCCGAACCCGGTGGGCGGCAAGGCCAGGGGGCCGATGCTGGACCCCGCGTTCAGCTCCGGCGTGGGGCTCAAGCCGATCGTGCAGCAGCACGGCATGACCGTGGGGGAGCTGGCCCGCCTCTTCGACGCCGAGTTCCTGCCTGACGACGGCGGCAGCCTGGAGTCACTGGAGATCGTGGAGACCCAGGGCTGGCGGCGTTCCCAGCTCTTCGCCGAGACCGGCCTCGTGTGGACGCCGCCGAGCCCGAACGTGCCGACCGAGCAGACCGCGCTCGTCTACCCGGGCACGTGCCTGTTCGAGGGCACGGTTTTCTCCGAGGGGCGCGGCACCACGCGACCGTTCGAGATCGTGGGCGCACCCGGTGTGGACTGGCGGTGGCGTGAGGCGCTGACGGAGGAACACCTGGCCGGGGCGAGCTTCCGGGAGACCTACTTCGTGCCGACGTTCGGCAAGTTCTCCGGCGAGACGTGCGGCGGGGTGCAGCTCAGCGTCACCGAACCGCACGCCTTCGACCCCGTCCGCACTGCCGTCGCGATGCTCGTGACGGCCAAGCGGGTGCATCCGCGGCTGTTCGGCTGGCGGCCGGACAACTTCATCGACAAGCTCGCCGGCTCGGCGCGACTGCGCACGATGGTCGACGCGGGCGCGGGCACCGACGAGATCGTCGGGGCATGGCAGGGGGAGCTCGCCGAGTTCGAGCGCAGACGGCAGGAGTACTTGATCTACCGATAGGTGGGGACGATCGTGCGGGGGAGAATTGCGGCGCTGGCCGCGGTCATGGTGCTCACGGGAGCGACGGCGATGGCTTCTGCCCTTCCTGAGGACGGCGGGCGGTTCGACCGCCCGAGGGAGGGCTTCGCCCCCGCGTCGACCGTGCTGATGGAGGCCCTGCCGGAGCAGGCGGGGCTGGACCCCGAGCCGATCAGGGCCGCCGAACGGCAGCTCACCGGCTGGACCCGGGCCGACGCCGCCGACGGGCATCCGCTGTTCTCCGGGGCCGTGGGCTTGCTCGTACACAACGGCCTGATCGTCGACACCCACGCCACGGGCGGCGCCGTGCGCTACGCCGACGGCAGCGGGCGGGAGCTGCCGAGGTCGGAGCAGGTGCCGATGCGCGCCGACACGATCTTCGACATGGCGTCGGTGACGAAACTGTTCACGTCCATCGCGGTGATGCAGCTCGTGGAACGCGACCGCGTGGACCTCGACGCGCCCGTCGCCCGCTACCTGCCCGAGTTCGGCGTCAACGGCAAACGGTCGATCACCGTCGAGCAGCTGCTCACCCACACCTCGGGGCTCGAACCGTTCCTGCTGCTGTGGCGCGACTGGCCGGACAAGGCGTCGCGCATCAAGGCCGTCATGAACGTCGCGCCGCAGAACGAACCCGGCAGCACCTACACCTACTCCGACCTCAACCTGATCACGCTGGGCGTGCTGGTCGAGCGGCTCACCGGGTCCACGTTGGACAGGGTGGTGGCCGAACGGATCGCCCGGCCGCTCGGCATGACCGACACCGGCTTCAACCCGCCCGCGTCGAAACGCGACCGCATCGCCGCCACCGAGTACCAGACGGAGCCGAGGCGGGGCATGATCCGCGGCGAGGTGCACGACGAGAACGCGTGGGCGCTCGGCGGCGTCGCCGGGCATGCCGGGGTGTTCTCCACGGCGACGGACATGGCCGTGCTCGGCCAGGCATTGCTGAACGGCGGAACGTACGCGGGCGAGCGGATCCTCAGCGAGGCGAGCGTGCGCGCCATGTTCACCAACTACAACGTCGACTTCCCCGGTGACGACCACGGGCTCGGCTTCGAGCTGAACCAGCTGTGGTACATGGGCGGGCTCACGTCCAAGGTCACCGCCGGGCACACCGGATACGCCGGAACGTCGTTCGTCGTCGACCCGAAGTCCCGCTCGATCGCGATCCTGCTGACCAACCGCGTGCATCCCAGTCGCGAGTGGGGCTCGATCAACGTGGCCCGGCAGGCGTGGGCGACCGCGCTCTCCCGTGCGATGGCGGTGCTGCCGGCCGAGGGGCGCACGTTCTGGTTCAGCGGACTCGGCGACGACAGCACCGCAACGCTGACGACACGGCCCATTACGACGGGTGGCCGTTACACGTCGGTGCGGTTCTCGGCCTTCGTCGACTGTGAGCAGACGGACCCGCTCGTGCTCGAGGCGAGCACCGACGGCACGACGTGGAAACCGGTCACGGTCACCGCGACGGGTCCCGGCGCACCGCGGGAGGCCGTCCCTTTTCTGGCCGGAACCGATCACCGCGCGTGGTGGTCCGTGCGCGCGGAGCTTCCGCGCGCTGAAAATCTCACTCTTCGTTGGCGATTCACAACAGATGGGAACTACACGGCCCGCGGTGTGGCCATCGACGCCATCGAGGTGGCCGACGCAGAAGGCACTCTGCTGGACGGGGAGCGGAGCCCCGACGCGTTCGACGCCGTGGGCTTCTCGTTGCACAGCCGGTAATTAGTTGCGAAGTCGTTAGCCTGGGGAGGTTAACGACCACGACCCGGTTGGCGACTTTCTCAGCAACTACGAAGCAGCAGCACGGGACGTGGGAACACTCTCAGGTTGCGATCATTCCGAAAGGTGTGGGTAACCTTGTCGCAGATGCCTACGGTTAGTAAGTTTCCCACGATGAGTGTCCACCCTGACGACCAGGACGTTCCGGAGCCGTCTCCCGACGGTCCCGAGGCAGCCGTCGGCCAGGGTCTCGACGCGGACGCCAGCCCGCTCGTGCGCATCCGCTCGCTACTCCCGGGCCTGGCGCGGGCCGAGCAGCGCGTGGCGAAGGTCGTGCTCGACGACCCTTCGGCCGTCGCCCGGCGCAGCATCACCGAGGTCGCACTCGCCGCGAACACCAGCGAGACCACCGTCACCCGGTTCTGCAAGGCCATCGGGGTCGGCGGTTACCCGCAGCTGCGCATCGCGCTCGCCGCGGACACCGCCCGGTCGGCCGCACGCTCCACACGCAACCTCGGCGGCGACATCACCAGGGAAGACGACCTGGCCTCCGTGGTCAGCAAGGTGAGCTTCGCCGACGCGCGCGCCGTCGAGGAGACGGCGGAGCAGCTTGACGTCGCCGAGCTGGAGCGCGTGATCGACCTCCTCGCCGCGGCGGGCAGGGTCGACGTCTACGGCGTCGGCGCGAGCGCGTTCGTCGCCGCGGACCTTCAGCAGAAGCTGCACCGCATCGGGCGCGTCAGCTTCGCCTGGTCGGACACGCACATCATGCTGACCTCCGCGGCCGTGCTTAAGGCCGGTGACGTGGCCGTGGGCATGTCCCACACCGGCGCCACCACCGACACCGTCGAGGCGCTGCGCGTGGCGAGGGAGCACGGCGCGACCACGGTGGCGGTGACGAACTTCCCGCGCTCGCCGATCACGGAGGTCGCCGACCACGTGCTCACCACGGCGGCCCGCGAGACCACGTTCCGTTCCGGTGCGACGGCCAGCCGGATCGCCCAGCTGACGGTGATCGACTGCCTGTTCATCGGGGTCGCGCAGCGGCACATGGACGACGCCGTCAGCGCGCTCGACGCCACCCGCGACGCGGTGGGCACCCACCGGCTCGGGGTCAGACCCGACGGCAGGAGGCGGCCGAGGGACACCGGCAAATGAGCGACGCGGTGGATACGGCTGCGCGTTCCGACAGCAGAACTGCGAAGACGGTGAGGCCAATGACAACCAGCCGCAGGATGGTCGGTGCGGTACCACCCCAGGTGGTGCACGTCGACTCGCCCACCGAGCAACGCAACCCCCGCACCACGGACATCGACCAGATGTCCACCGCGGGCATTCTCACGGCGATCAACGCCGAGGACAGCCGTGTCCCCCGCGCCGTGCACGCGGTGCTGCCGCAGCTCGCGACGGCCGTCGACTACGCCACCGAGGCGCTCCGGGGCGGGCACCGCGTCCACTACGTGGGCGCGGGCACATCCGGCAGGCTCGCCGTACTGGACGCCGCGGAGCTGGTGCCCACGTTCAACGTGCCGCCCGACTGGTTCGTGGCACACCACGCGGGCGGGGAGCGCGCGCTGCGCCACGCCGTCGAGAACGCGGAGGACGACGAGAGCGCGGGCGCCGCGGAGCTGAGCTCCACGGTGGCGGCGGGCGACTTCGTGCTCGGGCTGACCGCGTCCGGCCGCACGCCCTACGTGCTGGGCGCGGTGCAGGCCGCCAAGCGGCGCGGCGCACGGACCGGGCTCGTGTCCGGCAACCCGGGTGCGCCGAAGCCGCCGGGTGTCGACGTGCTGATCGCCGTGGACACCGGACCCGAGACCATCGCGGGCTCCACCCGCATGAAGGCGGGCACCGCGCAGAAGATCGTCCTCACCGCCTTCTCCACGGCGACGATGGTCAAGCTCGGCCGGACCTACTCGAACCTGATGGTCAGCATGCGTGCGACGAACGCGAAGCTGCGGGGTCGCACGCTGCGCATCCTGCAAGAGGCCACCGGGCTCAGCGCGCAGGACTGCGACGAGGCACTGACCAAGGCGGACGGCGACCTGAAGGTCGCACTCGTCCACCTGCTGTCCGGAGTGGACGTCGCCGCGGCGGGCAAGGCGCTGGCCGCGACCGACGGGCACGTCCGCAAGGCACTGGAGTCCGTGCGGGCGCGGGCCTCTTAACCGGCTCAGGAGGCGGCGGCATCGGCGATGCTCGTCGCCTCCCGCGCTCCCGCCTCGAACGCCTCGCACGAGAACAACAGCCACTGCCGCACGCCCTCGGGCTCGCCGCTCGCGAACGCCTCGGCGGCCTCGTGATAGCGGCCGGTGCGCCGGAAGTAGGCCACCTCGGGCACGGTCAGCGCCTTCGGGTCGAGACCGGTCGCGATCATGGTCAGCCTGGCAGCGGCACGCGCGACCACGCCGTCGGCCGAGCCGAACGGCCGCAGCGTCAGCAGTTCGCCGTGCACCACGGCGGTCAGCACCGGCCCCGGCGCGGCCGTCGCGCCCGTGACGAGCTGGGCGAGCAGCTCCAGCCGCGCGCCGACCCCCGCGCCGGTGCGGGGCCTGCCGAGCGCGTCGGCGTCGGCGGTGAGGTCGGCGGCCGCGAGCACGTGCATCCTCGCCAGCGCCTGCAGCGGCGCCCGCCGCCACGTCGGCAGCAGCGACTCCGCGGCCTCGGCCACGCGCAGGGCGCCCGCCAGCACCGGGTCGGTCACGGCACCCTCGTCGGGCAGGTCCGGGTCGGCGCCCTCGGTGCCTGCCGACGCTCGGGCCGCACGCACCGATGCCTCCGCCGCGGTGGCCGATCCGCCGCGCAGGTTCGCGCGGTGCCGGTGCACCGCGAAAATGGCGTCCTGCGCGGTCTTGGCGGCAGTGGCGACGCCGTCGAGCTCCAACAGAGGCGCGAGCGGGTCCGTCATGCGTCGAGCACCTGGCCCTTCTTCTCGACCACCGGCGGCAGCGTCGACCACGGGAAGTTGATCCACCTGTCGGTGCGCCGCCACACGTACTCGCACGCGACCGCCGACGTCGGCTTCTCGTAGACGACGGCGCAGCGCACCTCGGCCACCTGGTCGGCGCAGAAGTCGCGAACCAGCTTGAGCGTGGCGCCGGTGTCGGCGACGTCGTCGGCCACGAGCACGGTGGCACCGGCAAGGTCGACGGCGTTGGGCACCGGCGGCAGCATCACCGGGAGGTCGAGCCGCTGGTCGACGCCCGTGTAGAACTCGACGTTCATGACGTGCAGGTTCTTCACGTCCAGCGCGTACCCGAGCGCGCCCGCGACGAACAGGCCGCCGCGCGCGATCGACAGGATGAGATCGGGCCGGAACCCGCTGTCGGCCACCTGCGTCGCCAGCTCACGGCTGGCCGTGCCGAACAGTTCCCACGTGAGCTCCTCGCGCTCAGCCATCCGCGCCGTCCCTTTCGCCTACTACCGGGTACGACGAGCATAGGCAGCGCCCGTCAACCGCTTGTCAGCCGCTCGTCGCCCGCTCCTTGTCGCACCGGCAGCCTGGCTGCAACCTTCTACATGCCGTACTAACGTCACTACGGACGCCGCCACGATTCGCGTATCAGGAGGCCAAGCACCATGACAGAGCAGTCGCCGGCACTCGACAACCTGTTGACCGAGAGCCGGACCTTCCCTCCGAGTGAGGAGTTCGCCGCGAACGCCAACGCGACCTCCGAGTGGTATGCGAAGGCCGACCAGGACCGCGACGCCTTCTGGGCCGAGCAGGCCGAACGACTGCACTGGGACACGAAGTGGACCCAGGTCGTCGACTGGTCAGACGCTCCCTTCGCGAAGTGGTTCGTCGGCGGCAGGCTGAACGTGGCGTACAACTGCGTCGACCGGCACGTCGAAGCCGGGCACGGCGACCAGGTCGCCATCCACTGGGTCGGCGAGCCGGGCGACACGCGTGACATCACCTACGCCGAGCTGAAGCGCGAGGTATCCAAGGCCGCGAACGCCCTGCTCTCGCTGGGCGTCTCCGCCAACGACCGCGTCGCCATCCAGCTGCAGATGATCCCCGAGGCGATCGTCGCCATGCTCGCGTGCGCCCGGATCGGCGCGCTGCACAGCGTGGTGTTCGGCGGCTTCTCGCCGAGCGCGCTGCGCCAGCGGGTCGACGACGCGCAGGCCAAGGTCGTGATCACCTCCGACGGGCAGTACCGCCGGGGCAAGGCCGCGCCGATGAAGGCCAACGTCGACGAGGCGCTCGCGGGCGCCGAGAGCGTCGAGAAGGTCGTGGTGGTGCGCCGCACCGGCGACGACCTGGACGGCGAGGTGCCGTGGACCGATGGCCGCGACCTCTGGTGGCACGAGCTGGTCGACGGGCAGCCCGACGAGCACACGCCGGAGGCGTTCGACTCCGAGCACCCGCTCTACATCCTCTACACCTCGGGCACCACGGGGAAGCCGAAGGGCATCCTGCACACCTCGGGCGGCTACCTGACGCAGGCCGCCTACACGCACCACGCGGTGTTCGACCACAAGCCCGGCGAGGACGTCTACTGGTGCACCGCCGACATCGGCTGGGTCACCGGGCACTCCTACATCGTGTACGGGCCGCTCGCCAACCGTGTGACGCAGGTGGTCTACGAGGGCACGCCCAACACCCCGCACGAGGGCAGGCACTGGGAGATCGTCCAGAAGTACAAGGTCTCGATCTACTACACCGCGCCGACGCTCATCCGCACGTTCATGAAGTGGGGCGCCGACATCCCGGCGAAGTACGACCTGTCGTCGCTGCGTGTACTGGGTTCCGTGGGCGAGCCGATCAACCCCGAGGCGTGGATGTGGTACCGGGAGAACGTCGGCGCCAACCGCTGCCCTGTCGTCGACACGTGGTGGCAGACCGAGACCGGGGCGATCATGATCTCCCCGCTGCCCGGCGTCACCCACGCCAAGCCGGGCTCCGCACAGCGGCCGCTGCCCGGCATCTCCGCGAAGGTCGTGGACGACAAGGGCGAGGAGGTCGGCAAGGGCGGCGGTGGTTACCTCGTGCTCGACAAGCCGTGGCCGTCGATGCTGCGGGGCATCTGGGGCGACGACGAGCGCTACCGCGACACCTATTGGTCCCGGTTCGCCGACCAGGGCTACTACTTCGCCGGTGACGGCGCGAAGTACGACAACGACGGCGACGTGTGGCTGCTTGGCCGCGTCGACGACGTGATGAACGTCTCCGGGCACCGGATCTCCACCACCGAGGTGGAGTCGGCTCTCGTTTCGCACCCGACGGTCGCCGAGGCGGCCGTGGTCGGCGCGACCGACCCGACGACGGGGCAGGGCATCGTCGCGTTCGTGATCCTGCGCGGCGGCGTGGAGGATCAGGCGGGCGGCGAGGAGGCCATCCAGGCCCTGCGCAACCACGTCGCGAAGGAAATCGGGCCGATCGCCAAGCCGAGGCAGATCATGATCGTGCCGGAGCTGCCGAAGACGCGCTCGGGCAAGATCATGCGCCGGCTGCTGCGCGACGTCGCCGAGAACCGGGAGGTCGGCGACGTGACGACGCTGGCGGACAGCTCGGTCATGGACCTCATCTCCAGCGGTCTCAAGTCCGGCAAGGGCGACGAGTAACCCGACAGCGCAAGCGAAAGCGGCCTCCACCCGGCGTGGGTGGAGGCCGCTTCTCGTTGTGCGCTCAGCCGATCAGCCGATCAGCCGGTCACGTCCAGGTGGCCCTTCACCGGGGTCGGCACCGGGGCCATGCCGTCCTTGTCGGCCTGCGAGCCGGAGCCGCCGTTCGAGTCGTCGCCGTTGTCGCCACCGTTGTCGCCGTCGTCGTCACCGGGCGTGGTCGGCGGGGTGGAAGGCTTTCCGCCGTCGTCGTCAGCCTTCGTGCAGGTCGCCGACGCGAGGTCGAGGCTCTGCAGCTTGTTGACCTTGATCGAGATGGCGGTGACGGTGGTCGAGCCGTCGTCGTTGGTGACCTGCTTGTTGAGGGTGACCGAGGCCAGGCCCGGCACCTCGATGGCGGTGTTCGGGGGAGCGGCCACGTCCAGGGCGATCCCGGCGACCGACGCGCCGGCGACCGACGAGGACGCCACGCCGTCCTCGCAGTTGGCCTCGATGGCCTCGGCGGCGACGAGCGGCTGCGAGAGGCCGAGGCCGAGGTCGGGCAGCGCGTTGAGGCTCACGCGCAGGTCGGCGATGCTCGACTTGGCGTAGCCGTCACCGGCACGCGCGTTGAGCACGCCCAGGCTCAGCAGGTTCTGCGGCACGTCGAGCCTGACGACCGACTCCTCCGTGGCGCCGTTCGTGTCGTCCACGTACGGCGTCGGGGCGATCTTGAGCAGACCGTTGGCGGAGATCGCGAAGGCCGAGTTCTCGCCACCGGTGGCCGAAGCGGTGGGGGCGAGCAGGACACCAGCGGTCAGCACGGCCGAAAGGGCGCCGACACCGGTCACGGCCAGTCTTCTCTTGGACAATGAACTACCCTTCAAAGAAATTGCGTACAATTACCGCGGAAAGCGGTTCTTCGTGCGAAAGAAAGCTTCCGGAAAAGGCGTCAGACGATGTTGACGACCGTGCCGAGCGGAAGCTTGACGAGTTCGTCGAGGGCCTCTTGCGTCACCCTGATGCACCCGTCGCTGTTCGCCTGGCCGACGAAGCTGTCGTCCGGCCAGGTGTGAATGCCGACGGTGCCGGGGCCACCGCCGAACGTCTCGTGCGAATCCGAGTGAAAGCTCAACGGAAGCACGATGGGGCTGTAGTCGTTCACCGTCTCCTCGATGGAGGCGATGATGTACGCACGCCCCTCCGGCGTCGGGTGCTCGTCCTTACCGATGCCGATGGTCCATTTCCCGAGTGACTTGCCGTCCTCGGTGATCTCGAGCTCGAACGCCTCGCGGTTCACGTTGACCACGAAGTTGTTGCGCGCCGACTCCACATCGGAGTCTCCGGCGTGGATCCAGCCGCTCGCCCCGTTTGGCCGCGTCGGCAGCAGAACCTGCGCCCACTCGCCCTGCGTGGCGATCACGGGAACCCAGGTCGGGGAACCCATCTGGCGGGTCGGCAGCTTCGCGAACGGCTCCCCGTTCACGGCCTTGTAGACGACGAGGTCCTTCTTCGGGTGCAGCACCTGCCCGGTGGGGGCGGCGCCGGGGTCGAGGGGTGCATCCGCGAGGTCGCCGTATGTCGTGGCGTCGGGCAGGCGAGTCAGGTCTTCCTGGCTCACCGCCGATGGCTGGACCGTGTTCTGCTCCTCTCCGCCGCCACACGCGGAGACGAGGAACGCCAGCAGTGCCGCGCTTGCGACCGCCAGCAGTCGTGCCGACCTTTTCCTCCCGAGGGCACGGGAGGTGCCAGATCTATCCATCGATCACTTGTCCTGAAGCAGTAGGTACACGGGTACACACACGCGGAACCCCAACGACAGCGCCAGAAATCGCGCTGACTACCGCATGCGTACGAGACGACTCGCATTGTTATCCCGTGAAGAACGGCGGATCAAACTCGTTGGTTTTCCACCACAACCCCGGCAGCAGCGCAAACGGCGCGTTTACGCAGGCCAGCCACTCGCCAGTGGATCACCCGATAGTGTTAACCCTCGTCAGGCGACACAACGCGATCTTGAGGATCGTCGTCACCCGCTGCGGCGCAATGTCACCGGTCCGGGCTCCTTCTCCCGTGGAATTCCTACCCGGAAAGTGCGAGCAGCGCCACATTGGCCGGCCTCGATCGAAACGGAACAATCGCGGCCACCCCAGCCCTGGCAGTCTTGATCTCGAACGTGTGTTCTATACTTTCGGCCGTCGTAGCCGCACGCCACCGACAGGGAGACCACCCCGCATGAGCTTGGACACATCCATCACGCCGGACGAGCAGGTGAACTCCGCCGACGCGGCACCCGCGCAGGCTGCGCAGGATCCAGAGGCGGCGCAGCACGCCGAGTCCTCGGCGTCCTCGGCGTCCTCGGAGTCCCCTGAGCCCACGGCGAACGCGGAGACGCCGGCTCCCGCCGAGGAGAGCAAGCCGAAGCGGGGCCGCCCGAAGGGCTCGAGCAGCGCGCGCAAGACCCGCACCGTCGAGCTGACGCTCACGGTCACAGGCACCGCCGACGGCGAGTGGCAGGCGGAGCTCAAGCACGGCAGCAAGTGGGTCGCGCGCGGCCTCGACATCCCGGCGTCCGCGGTGTCGCGGGCGGCAAGGGAACTCCACGAGGAGCTGTCGGCCCCCATCGACGAGGTGATCAACGCGGCGAGGGAACAGCAGGCCGCCAAGGTCGCAGAGCTCGAGGCCCAGCTGGAGCAGGCCAAGCAGGCGCTCGCCGAGCTGGAGAACTGAGACCTTCCTCCTGACGGCCCTGGTCCCTGAGCACTCCGGGGCCGGGGCCGTCCTCTTTCATGGATTCAGGCCGCGGTGTCGCAGAGGATCGTCGGCTCGTGCTTCACGGGGAAGTTCACCGAGCGTGCGATGAAGCACTTCTCGTGCGCTGGGCCGTGCAGTTCGGCGGCCTTCTCCACCATGGCGGCGTCGGCGACCGTCACCGTCGGCCGCAGCACCACCTCGGTGAACTGCCCGGCGCCGTCGGCCTGCTGGGCCATCGTCCCCGACGCGGCGTCGACGTAGTCGGTCACCACGACCCCCGCCTGCGCGCACAGGGCGAGATACCACAGCAGGTGACACTCGGAGAGCGCAGCGACCAGCAAATCCTCGGGATTCCACTGGGCGGGGTCGCCCCGGAACGCCGGGTCGGCGGAGCCGGTCAGCACCGGTTTGCCCTCCGCGCTGATCTCGTGCTCGCGGCTGTAGGAGCGGTAGCTGGACGTGCCGGTGCCCTGGTTTCCCGTCCACCGCACGGTGAGTGCGTAGGAATGCTCGCGTTGTCCCATAGGCCCGGTATACCGCAGTGGAAGCGCTCGGCCGTACGGGTTTTCGCACTTGCGGCTCGCCCCGCAACGCGTTGAATGTCGCCGTGAGCAACCAATCGGAAACCGAGCCGCACTCCGGCGAGCACCACCACGAGGACTTCAGCGGCAAGCTCAACCGGCTGCGGGCCGGCGTGCTCGGCGCGAACGACGGCATCGTCTCCGTCGCGGGCATCGTCGTCGGCGTCGCGGGCGCCACCGCCGACCGCACCGCGATCATGATCGCCGGCATCGCGGGGCTCGTGTCCGGTGCGCTGTCGATGGCGGGCGGCGAGTACGCCTCCGTGAGCACCCAGCGCGACACCGAGCGCGCGATGCTGCGGCTGGAGAAGTACGAGCTGCGCACCATGCCCGAGGCCGAGGAGCGGGAGCTCGCGGAGATCTACGAGGAGAAGGGGCTCTCCCCCGAGCTCGCGGCCAGGGTGGCGAGGGAACTGTCCGAGAAGGACGCGCTGCAGGCGCATGCCGAGGCGGAGCTGCACATCGACCCCGACCACCTCACCAGCCCGTGGCAGGCGGCGTTCGCGTCGATGGCGGCCTTCACGATCGGGGCGTTGCTGCCGCTGCTGGCGATCGCGCTGCCACCCGTGTCGCTGCGGGTGTGGGCGTGCATGGGCGGCGTCGTCGCCGGCCTCGCGCTCACCGGATGGGCGAGCGCGAAGCTCGGCAACGCCCGCAAGTTCAGGGCAGTCGCCCGCAACATCGGCGTCGGCGTGCTGACGATGCTGGTGACGTACCTGGTGGGCCTGCTGTTCGGCGTGACGACGGGTTAGCCGGGTCAGCGTTGGCCGAACGCCTCAGCGCACGCCCCGCATCAGCCTGCGGATGTACGGCGAAAGCAGGGCGATCAGCACACCGATCACCACGGCCACCGCGCCGACGATGCCGAAGTACGACCCCTCGGAGTCGGGGCTGTAGTACTCCGCAAGCGAGCCCGACAGTGCCGTGCCGAGCGACACGGACAGGAAGTTGAGCGCCACCATCTGCGTGCGGAACGCCTTCGGCGCGAGCTTCGTCGACAGCGAGAGCCCCACTGGCGACAGCAGCAGCTCGGCCAGCGTGAAGACGAGCAGGATGCCGACGAGCGCGAGCACCGGGCTCGTGTTGCCGGTACCGCCCGCCATCGGCAGGAACAGCAGGAACGCGACGCCCATGAGCGCGGTGCCGAGCGCGAACTTGATCGGCGTGGACGGTTGCCGCTCGCCGAGCTTGGTCCACATCGTCGCGAACACCGGCGCCAGCACGATGATGAACACCGGGATCACCGAGTTCACCCACGACACGGGCATCTCCCAGCCGAAGAGGTTCCGGTCGAGCCGCTCGTCGGAGTACACGGTGACGACCGTGAACTGCTGCTGGTACAGCGCGAAGAACGCCGCGCTGGCGATGTACATCGGGATGAACGACAGCACCCGGCTGCGCTCGACGGCCGTGATCTTGCGGCTGGTGAGGATGACGGCGAAGTAGGCGACCGAGGCGACACCGACGACCCACACGGTGACGTCGGAGAGGTTCGCCGCGGTGATGACGCCGCCGAACACGAGCACCGCGATCACGACGGCCAGTACCAGCAGGCCGACACCCACGAGCGGCAGCCGCGAGGACGGCAGCGGGTTGGGCACCTCCCGGGCCTTCTCGCCGAGGTTCTTCCTGCCCAGCGTGTACTGGATGAGCCCGAGGGCCATGCCGATCGCGGCGAGCCCGAAGCCGAGGTGGAAGCCGACCTCCTTCTGCGCGAGGCCGGTGAGGATCTGGCCGACGAACGCGCCCAGGTTGATCCCCATGTAGAAGAGCGTGAAGCCGGCGTCGCGGCGCTGGTCCTGCTCGCTGTAGAGGGTTCCGACCACGGCGGTGGCGTTGCCCTTGAGCCCGCCGCTGCCGAGTGCGACGCACGCGAGACCGACGCCGATCCCGGCGTAGCCGGGCAGCACCGCGAGGCTGACGTGCCCGATCATGATCAGGATCGCGCTGTAGAAGAGGGTCCGGTCGGGTCCGAGCAGCCGGTCGGCCACCCATGCGCCCGCGATCGTCGAGAGGTAGACGAGCCCGCCGTAGCCGCCGACGATGCTGAGCGCCGTCGCCTTCGACATCGCGAGGCCGCCGTCGGCCACCGCGTAGTAGAGGTACAGCGGGAGGATGCCGAGCATCCCGTAGTAGGAGAACCGCTCCCACATCTCGACGCCGAAGAGGTTCGCGAGCCCTCGTGGGTGCCCGAAGAACCTGGTGTCCCTGTTGGCCTCGGTGGAGGCCGTTTCCACGGAGTTCACGTGCGTCCGCCCTTGTCCTGCCGGATATGGAAAACCACCAACACGATAGGTTACTGCTGGGTAAATTCCGGACCGACGGGGGTCAGGCCACGCCGGGCGACCAGTTAGGGTGGTAGGCAGGTGTGCCGGGAAGTCTGGTCGGCGGTCTCATCGCCGATCCCTGGAGCCGCCCGTGAACACTTCTCGCCGCCCTGCGCAGGCCGTATCCGAGTTCGCCCGTTTCCTGCGGGTCGAGACGACCGGCGGCATGCTACTGCTCGCCGCCACGGCCATCGCGCTGCTCTGGGCGAACTCGCCGCTCGACGACGTCTACCGGACCGTCCGCGACTTCCGCATCGGACCCGAGTCGCTGCACCTGAACCTCTCCATCGGGGACTGGGCGAAGGACGGCCTGCTGGCGGTGTTCTTCTTCGTCGCCGGGCTGGAGCTCAAACGAGAACTCGTGGTCGGCGAGTTGTCCAACCTCAAGTCCGCGGCTCTGCCGATCATCGCCGCGGCGGGCGGCATGATCGCGCCCGCGCTGATCGCCGTCGGCATCGCGTGGGGCGAGCCGGGCATCGAGCAGGCGTGGGCGATCCCGGTGGCGACCGACATCGCGTTCGCACTCGGGGTGCTCGCGCTGACCGGCTCGAACCTGCCCACGGCCGCCCGCGTCTTCCTGCTCTCGCTTGCCGTGGTCGACGACCTCGGCGCGATCATCGTGATCGCCGCGCTCTTCACCGAGAGCTTCAGCCTCGTCGCCGCGGCGATCGCCGTCTCGGGGCTGGCCTGCTACGCCTACCTGCAGCACCGCCGCGTCCGGGCGTGGTGGATCTACGTGCCGCTGGCCCTCGTCGTCTGGGCCTCGGTGCACGCGGCCGGCGTCCACGCGACGATCGCGGGTGTCGCGCTCGGACTGCTCACGCGGGTGCGGGCCGACCGGGGCGAGCACGAGGCTCCCGCCCTGCGGCTCGAACACCGGCTGCAGCCGTGGTCGGCCGGCTTCGCCGTGCCGATGTTCGCGCTGTTCGCCGCGGGCATCGCGGTCAGCGCCGACGCGCTGAGCGCGGTGTTCACGAGCCCCATCCCGCTCGCGGTGATGGCGGGCCTGCTCGGCGGCAAGCTCGTCGGCATCCTCGGTTTCTCCGCACTGGCCGTCCGGCTCGGCATCGCGCGGCTGCCCGGCTCGCTGACCTGGCTCGATATCGGGGCACTCTCGATGCTCGGCGCGGTCGGCTTCACCGTGAGCCTGCTGATCGCGGAGCTCTCCCTGGAGGGCGAGGCGGCCGAGCTGGCCAAGGCGGCCGTGCTCATCGCGTCGGCCGTCGCGTCCCTCACCGCCGCCCTGCTGCTCATCAGGCGGAGCAAGGTGCACGCGAGTGGCGCGCCCACCGAGCCCTCGGATTGATCACATGGCACGATGAGGCCCGTGAGCAGCCCCAAACACGAACCGGTCGGCGGCGATCGTGTGGGCTCAGTGCCCTACATCCCGCTGTCCGAAGAGAACGAATCCGCGGCCGACGGCCAGTCGATCGGTGCGCTCGTCAAGGACGCGACGGCGCACCTGTCGACCCTGTTCAGGGCCGAGGTCGAGCTGGTCAAGGCGGAGACCGTCGGGGAGGCCAAGAAGGCGGCCAAGGGCAGCGTCTTCTTCGTGATCGCCGGCGTCGTCGCGCTGTACAGCTCGTTCTTCTTCTTCTTCTTCCTCGGCGAGCTGCTGTCGGAGTGGCTGCAGCGCTGGGCGGCGTTCGGCATCGTGTTCCTGCTGATGCTGGTCACCGCCGCGCTGTTCGGCCTGCTCGGCTACCGCAAGTGGAAGAAGGTCAGGGCGCCGCAACGCTCGATCGACAGCCTAAAGGAGACGGCCGCAGCGCTGAAGCCCCGGCGCGAGCCCGAGCCCGCCGCGGCGGAGCCGGGCCTGCCGGCGCAGCGCTGACGGCGGTGCCGCAGGTCGCCGTGCCCGCGCCCGACCCGTCGACCGTCCGGCTGGTGGGTCCCTGGACCCACCGCGACGTCTCCGCGAACGGGATCCGCCTGCACGTCGCCGAGGCCGGATCCGGTGAGCTGGTGCTGCTGCTGCACGGGTTCGCGGAGTTCTGGTGGACGTGGCACCACCAGCTGCGTTCGCTCTCCGAGGCCGGGTTCCGCGTGGTGGCGGCCGACCTGCGGGGCTACGGCGACTCCGACAAGCCACCGCGGGGCTACGACGCCTGGACGCTCGCCGGCGACGTCGCGGGCCTGGTCCGCGCGCTGGGCGAGCGGCGTGCGCACCTCGTCGGCCACGCCTGGGGCGGCCTGCTCGCCTGGACCGCCGCGACCCTGCATCCCCGCGTCGTCAGCTCGGTGAGCGTGCTCGGCGGGGCGCACCCGCTCGCGCTGCGCTCCGCGTTCGGGCGCTCCGCCCTGCGCAGGCGGCGCAGCCAGGCCCGCGCGATGTCCCACCTGCTGCGGTTCCAGGTGCCGATGCGGCCGGAACGCTGGCTCGTGAAGGAAGACGCCGCCGCCGTCGAACGGCTGCTCCACGACTGGTCGGGCGAGACGTGGCGGCGCGGGCCCGGCTTCGCCGAGACCGCGAGGGCGTTCCGCAACGCGATGCTCGTCCCCGGCGTCGCGCACAGCGCGCTCGAGTACTACCGGTGGGCCTTCCGCGCGCAGTTCCGGGGCGAGGGCAGGCGGTTCGCCGACGCCGTCGACGCACGGCTGCGGATGCCGGTGCTGCAGCTGCACGGCGCCGCCGACCCCGTCGTGCTCCCCGGCACCGCGCATGACTCCGCGCCGTGGCTCGGCCCCCGCTCGCGCTTCGAGACGATGCCGCGCGTGGGGCACTACCCGCAACTGGAGGAGCCGGAGAACACGGCGAAGGCGCTCGTGAGCTTCCTGCGCGGGAGCGGGCAACCGCAGTGAAGGCCACCCTCACTGCGTTGAACGCAGTGAGGGTGGCCTTCACTGCAGGGCGAGGATCCGGTCAGGACGTGCAGGGGCCGGTGCTGACCTGGGCGCCCAGCCCCGGAGCCGCCTCCACCTCGGCACGCACCTCGTCGGCGGTGAGCACGAACCCGGTCTCGGGGTCCTCCACCGACGCGCCGAAGACCACGCCGATCACGTCGCCGTCGGGATCCACCATCGGCCCGCCGGAGTTCCCGCTACGGACCTGACCGCGCACCGTGAAGACGTCACGCTCCACGGTGTTGGCGTCGTAGATGTCGGGGCCGCGCAGGTTGATGCGCTGGCGCACGCGCAGGGCGGACGCGGTGTAGGGGCCGTCGAGCGGGTAGCCCAGCGCGATCGCGTCGTCGCCCTCCTGCGCAGGCTGCGGGTCGAGCGCCAGCGGCGCGGCGGTGAGCCCGGGCACAGCGAGGATCGCGAGGTCGGTCTCCGGGTCGTAGTACACGACCCTGGCGTCGAGGCGTCCGGCGTCGGTCTCGACCGCCACCTCCTCGGTGCCGGCCACCACGTGCGCGTTGGTCATCACCCGCTCCGGCGAGACCACGAAGCCGCTGCCCTCCAGTGAACGCGAGCACGACGGCGCGATGCCGCGGATCTTCAGCACGCTCGGCCGCAGGTCCTGCACGACGGCGCTGTTCTGCAACGCCGCGTCGGGCGGGCCGGTCTCACGCACCGGCGCCTTCTGGAACGGGTCCACAATGGACGGGAAGCCGGAGGCGTCGAGGAGCTGGCGCAGCTCACCGGGCAGCCCCTGCGCGGCGTCGGGCATCATCGAGTTGACTCCGCCGAGCACAACCGAGTTGTTGATCGCCCTGGCCAGCCCCGGCAACGCGGCGACGCTGGTGAGCGGCAACGCGATGAGCCACGCCACCACGAACACGACGACGCCCTGGACGACCGCGCCGAGCGAACTGTCCACGCCGGACAGCTTCGGCGAGCGGATCCTGCTCTTGAGCTTGTTGCCGAGCCACACGCCGAGCGTCTCGCCCAGCGCGACGAGAAAGACCACGGTGCCCACCGCGAACGCGACGCGCGCGGCGGGATGGTCGAAGAAGTCGACGACCATCGGCGCCAGCTGGATCCCGACCACCGCGCCCGCGATCACCCCGAGGAAGGCGGGCAGCGCGATCACGACCCCCTGGCGAGCGCCGGAGACCGCCGCCAGCAATGCCAGCAGAATCACCAGCACGTCGACCCAGTTCAACGTCTCTCCCTACTCGCGCGAGCCGGCCTCCGCGCGCCTGACGCGGGCCTCGTGTCGCGCCAACGCTACGTCAAGGTCTCGTACGTCCGTGTGGTCCCACTCCCGCTCCCAGCCGCCGAGGGTGAGCAGCACGGAGAGCAGGCCCGCGGTGAAGCCCCACACGAACATCTCGCCGACCTCGAAGGCCGGGCCCTTCCAGTCGGCACCGGACCTGCGTACCAGAAAGCGGTTGGCGGGGTCGGTGAGCTCCGCCACCGGCACCCGCGCGACGGCGGCCGTCTCGGCCGGGTCGACGGCGTGCACCGGGCACGGCTCGCGCCAGTGGGCGAGCACGGGCGTGACGGCGAAACCGGACACGGGGACGTACAGCTCCGGCAGTACGGCGAGCGGGCGCACGCCCGACGGGACGACCCCGGTCTCCTCCTCGGCCTCGCGCAGGGCCGTGCCGACCGGCCCGTCGTCTCCGTCCTCGGCGCCTCCGCCGGGGAACGCCACCTGGCCCGCGTGCGAGCCGAGCGTGTCGGCCCTGCGCAGCAGCAGCACGTCGGGGCCCCGTTCGCCCCCGTCGCCGAAGAGGATCAGCACGGCCGCGGACCTCGTCCTGGTGCCGGACGGCGCGGCGAAGCGCGTGAACGTCTTCGCGTCCAGCTCGCCGCTGACCTCGACGAGGCCGCGCAGCCACTCCGGGACGTCGCCAGGGTCGACGAGCGGACCGGTCACCTGGCCGCCTCCACGGTCTCGCGGATCTGCGCCACGGAGGTGAACAGGCGCGGATCGTCGACGAACCGGACCTGCCCGTCCTCGGTGACCAGGTACGACGCGGGCAGCGCCCTCGGCACCCTCAGCGCCTCCCGCACCGGCCCGGTCGGGCCTTCGCCGTCGTGCACGGACGGCAGGTGCACGCCGAGCTCGGCCAGCAGTTCCAGGCCGTCCTCCGCGTCGCTCTGCACCTGCACGGCGAGCACGCGCGCGGCACCCGGCTCCGCGGCGTAGGACTGGAGCAGCGGCAACTCCTCGCGGCACGGCTGGCACCAGGTGGCCCACACGTTCACCAGCGTCGTCTCGCCGGCCAGCGCACTGCCGAGGTCGACCCGCGAGCCGTCGCCGAGGCACGAGGCCTCCACGCCGGCGAGCCGCTGGACGGTGCCGCTGCCCTTCGGGCACGGCTCCAGCGCGGCGGCCGAGCGGGCGGGTCCGAGGTCCTCACCCGCCCGCGGCGGCGCCGGATCGTCACCGATGTTCGGCAGCACGGCCACCAGCACGGCGAGGGCGAGCACGCCCACGGCCAGCGCCCATTTGGTCGCAGTGGTCAAAACTTCGTCACCAGTGAAAGCAGATGGTCGCGCTCGGGACCCTTCACGAGCTTCGCCGCGACGTCGAACTCGGTCGGACCCGCTCCGTAGGAAGGGCAGTCGTTCGCGAGCGGGCAGGCGCCGCAGGCGGGCTTGCGAGCGTGGCACACCCGCCTGCCGTGGAAGATCACGCGGTGGGAGAGCATCGTCCACTCCTTGCGCGGGATCAGCTCGCCGATCTCGTGCTCGACGCGGACGGGATCCTCGTCGCCGGTCCAGCCCCAGCGGCGCACGAGCCTGCCGAAGTGGGTGTCCACAGTGATCCCGGGAACGCCGAACGCCTCGCCCAGCACGACGTTCGCGGTCTTGCGCCCGACGCCGGGCAGCTTCACGAGCTGGTCGAGCTTGCCAGGCACGTCACCGCCGTGCCGCTCGACGAGCGCGGCGCCGAGCCCCAGCAACGACGTCGCCTTGTTGCGGTAGAACCCGGTCGGCCGGATCAGCTCCTCCAGCTCCGTGCGGTCGGCTCCCGCGTAGTCGGCGGCGGTGCGGTAGCGGGCGAACAGCGCGGGCGTGGTCAGGTTGACGCGCTGGTCGGTGCACTGTGCGGAAAGGATCACCGCGACGAGAAGTTCCAGCGGCGTCGTGAAATCCAGCTCGCAGTGGGCGTTTGGATATGCCTCGTCGAGGCAACGTTTCATACGCCGGGCGCGTCTTACCAACGACAATCGGCTCTCTTCAGCGAACGAGCGCCGCTTCCGGGGGGCGCGACCGACGGCTGACGACACACCGCTAGCCTACGTGCGCCGTCCGAGCAGACGGATACGTGCTTGGCTAAGGTCGGCCCCGTGGCCAGCCACGAGCGAGGATGAGGAGACTCATGACCGTATGGTTCGTCATCGCGGTGCCCCTCGTGGTCATGCTGTTCGCGCTCGGCATGGAGCGCGTCGAGAACAGGCTCCGGCACGTGTCCGTCCGCGGTGAGGACGTCGAGGAGTTCCTCGAGCAGGCCCAGCCCGACGAGGTCAGGGCCTTGTACGGGCACGGAATCGGCCGTGCGCTCGAGCTTTTCCGGCTGCGCAGGCTCGGCGGGAAGACCGCCAAACTGAAGCCGCGCCGCGTCCGCGGTTGACAGTGAGCCGGTCCCGCGCGTTCTCCCACCACCGCCCAAGCGGAGACGCCGCGCGTCACGGTTACACTGGCCGATCGGACGAGATCGATTCCACACCGCTCTGACAGGCGGTATTGGCGCGAATGCGCTGAGGTATCACCCGCGCAGGGCGGGTTCACCTCGGCACGGCGAGCCGGGAGGCGATCTCGGGAGCACGCCCTACACTGCACGTAGTGATCGGCGACACGCTCCTTGAGTTCGAGGATCGCGGTCGCTTCTCAAAGGAGGCACGAGGTGGACGAGACCCTGGCCCGCGCGGGCATTTTTCAGGGTGTGGAACCGGCAGCAGCCGAGGCGCTTGCGCAGACCTTGGAGACTGTGGAGTTTCCCCGCGGCCACGTGATCTTCAACGAGGGCGAGCCGGGCGACAAGCTGTACATCATCAAGTCGGGCAAGGTGAAGATCGGGCGCAAGTCCGCGGACGGCCGCGAGAACCTGTTCCAGATCATGGGCCCTTCCGACATGTTCGGTGAGCTGTCGATCTTCGACCCCGGCCCCCGCACCTCGACCGCGACGACCGTGACCGAGGTCAGCGCCGTGACGATGGACCGGCCTGCCCTGCGGCAGTGGATTTCGACGCGTCCGGAGATCGCCGAGCAGTTACTGCGCGTGGTCGCGCGCAGGCTGCGCCGCACGAACAACATGGTCGCGGAACTGATCTTCACCGACGTTCCCGGCCGCGTCGCCAGGGCGCTGTTGCAGCTCGCACAGCGCTTCGGCAGCCAGGAGGCCGGCCTGCTGCGGGTCACTCACGACCTGACGCAGGAGGAGATCGCCCAGTACGTCGGCGCGTCGCGCGAGACCGTCAACAAGGCGCTCGCCGACTTCGCGCACCGTGGCTGGCTGCGACTCGAAGGCAAGAGCGTGCTGATCCTCGACCCCGAGCGGCTCGCCCGCCGGGCTCGCTGAGCACGCAGCTCCAGACATAACAAGGGGCCGGGCGCCACCCCCGACGTGGCGCACCGGCCCCTTGCTGTGCGCGGACCATCCCCCGACAGTCCGCGCTCCCCGCCCTCCGGTTGTAGGCCCCGACCCGATTCCCGGAGGGAGACTGCGGCGCTATTCGTAACTTCCACGATCCACGACCCCTACCCACCAACTCAAGGCCGTTCACTCTCAAGGACGCCCAATGTGATGGTTTGATGCCCGGAATCCGCACTCTGTTACCCAACTGAGACAGAAGTACCCATCCGGGACGGATCTCACACCTCTTCGAGTCGGCGTGTCGCTTTTCCGGTATACAAGTGGTACTCGCGTACCACTGCGAGGCATACTGGTACGCGTGTCCCAGTCCGAGTCCCACGGCCGCACGACGCTGGCCGACTACCGCATCGCGCTGAGCACGCCGGGCGCCCGCAGGCCCATGGTGGCCTCCCTGTTCGCACGGCTGCCCATCGCCATGATCGGTATCTCCGCGCTGCTGTTCGTGCAGCGGGAGACGGGGTCGTTCGCCGCGGCGGGGCTCGTGTCGGCCGGGGCGCTCGTCGGCGTCTCGGCGGGCTCGGTGGTCCAGGGCCGAATCATCGACCGGTTCGGCCCCACGCGGCCGTTGCTACTGGTGGCGGCGCTGTTCTCGGTCGCGATGACCATTCTCGTGCTCGCGATCGAGGCGCATGCCCCCACGCCGTTGCTGGTGACGCTCGCCGTTGGCATCGGCCTGACCGAGCCGATGACCGGCTCGGCGTCACGGGCGCTGTGGGCGCGGCTCGTGCCCGAGGGTCCCGCGCGGGACGCGGCGTTCTCCTACGAGGCCATCAGCATGGAGACGTTCTTCATTCTCGGCCCCGGCCTGGCCGGACTGCTGATCGCCGCGCCATGGCCTGGCACCGGCATGGTGCTGGGCGCCGCGTGCATGGTCACCGGTGCGGTGCTGTTCGCGCTGAGCCCGGCGGTCCGGGCGTGGGGGCCCGCCGAGGAGCGCACCGGGGGGCGGCTGCTCGGCGCGCTCGCGAGCCCCGGCATGCGCACACTCGCACTCGCGGCGCTGGGCTTCGGCATGGTGATCGGGTTCGTCGAGGTCGCGGTGCCCGCGGCGGCCGAGGAGGCGGGCCACCTCGCGCTCGGCGGGCTGCTGCTCTCGGCGTGGTCGGTGAGCTCGGTCGGCTTCGGCGTCGCCTACAGCCTGCGCCCGTGGCCCCGGCCGATGCGGCTCCGCCTGCCCGTGCTGCTCGCCCTGTTCGGCGCGCTGGTGGCGCTGCTCGCGCTGCCGACGACGCTGTGGGCACTGGCGATCGCGATGCTCGGCGCCGGTGCCCTCATCACACCGCAGTCGACGGCGCACTCGACGGCGATCGAGATCGTCGCGCCGAAGGGCACCGCGGCCGAGGCGTTCGGCTGGGTGCTCACGGCGGTGACGCTGGGTCTCGCCTTCGGCCAGTCCGTGAGCGGTTACCTGGTGGAGCACAGCGGCCCGCCCGCCGCGTTCCTGGCCGCGGCGGCGTGTGCGCTGGCCCTGGCGGCCGTGGTCTGGCTCCTCCGCCACACCATCCGCCCACCGCGGCCCGTCAAACCCACTCCCACCGCACCCGCACTCACCTGACCCCGCCTGCCCCCAAGGCCACCTTTGTAGCGTTGAACGCTACAAAGGTGGCCTTGGGGGCCGTTAGAGGAGCAGTTCCGTGGCGTCCGGCGGGAGTTCGGCACCGGCTTCGAGAAGGGCGGCGTGCTCTGGCGACGCCGGGTTCAGCACCGGGTTCGTGTTGTTGACATGCGTGTACAGCCAGCGAGTGCCCCGCGAACGCCGGATGCGCGCGAGGCTGCCGTGCTCGCCCGCCATCGGCAGGTGACCCATCGCGAGCTGGGCGCCGGAGCCGACGCCCCCGGCCGTCGCGCCCGCCATCTCGTCCGGCGCGAAGAAGGAGCCGTCCAGCAGCACGCAGCTCGCCCCCGCGCAGAATTCGTCGAACCCGGCGGGCCACTGCGCGACGCACGGCGCGTACACGAGCGAGCCGCCGGTCGCCGGGTCCTCGATCCGGTACGCCACGACCCACGGACCGTCGAGGGTCGAGTCCCCGGCGTACTTCGGGCGCTTGCCGCTCACCGGGAACACGGTGACCACCAGGCCGTCGAGCTCGAACCTCTCCCTCAGCCGTGGCCACTCCCAGCCGTGGTAGCGCCCCGCGATCTCCCGCGCCGGCACGGTCGCCGCCACCGCGCCGGGAGCCCACACGCGCAGGCCTGCGGCCTCCTTGAGCTGGAACAGTCCCAGCGTGTGGTCGAGCTCGCCGTCGGTGAGCAACACACCCCGCAGCGGCGTCTCCCTCGGGCCCGGACCCGGCGCGAGGGCCGCGCAGGACGTCAGCTGCGTGCGAACGTCCGGCGAAGCGTTGAGCAGGTACCAGGCCCGGCCGTCCGCGCTCACCGCGAGGCAGTCCTGCGTCCGCGCGGGAGCACTCCCGTCGCGTACGGCCTCGCAGTTCGCGCACGCGCAGTTCCACTGAGGCACCCCGCCGCCCGCGGCCGTGCCGAGCAGAATCACCCTCACCGCACACCCCGCATCACGAACTCGCCGGAGCCGTGCGGCGGCTCCAGCAGCACGTCCACCAATCCCCGGTCGGGCGAGCGACGGCACACCGGGTCGGTCGCGGCGGCGTCGCCGGTGAGCTGGAACGCCTGGCAGCGGCAACCGCCGAAGTCGACGGTCCGCCGCTCGCAAGTCCGGCACGGCTCGCGCATCCAGTCCTCGCCACGGTAGGCGTTGAACGACTCCGAGTCGTACCAGATCTCCGCCAGCGGCCGCTCTCGCACGTTCTCCAGCGGCAACGTCGTGATCGCCGTGGCCGCGGGGCAGGGCAGCACGGTGCCGTCCGGAGCCACGGTCAGCTGCTGCGCGCCCCAGCCGGACATACACGGCTTGGGGTACTGCTCGTAGTAGTCGGAGAGCACGTAGACGACCTGCATCGAGCCCTTGAGCCGCTCGATCGCCGCCCGCACCACCGGCTCCGCCGCCGCGAGCTGCTCGCGGGTCGGCAGAAGCGCGTCGCGGTTGCGCAGCGCCCAGCCGTAGAACTGCGTGTTGGCCAGCTCCAGCCGGTCGGCGCCCATCCGCTCGGCGACCGCGATCATGCCTTCCAGCTGGTCGTGGTTGGCCCGGTGCAGCACGACGTTGACGCTCAGCGGCAGCTCGAACCTCTTCACCAGCGCCGCGGCGGTGAGCTTGTGGTCGTGGGCCTTCGCGCCCGCGAGCAGGTTCGCCCGCGCGGCGTCGGCACCCTGCACGGACAGCTGGACGTGTGCGAGTCCCCGGTCCACGAGGTCGGCAAGGCGCGCCTCGGTGAGCCCGAGCCCGCTGGTCACGAGGCTGACGTAGCAGCCGAGACCGGAAGCGCGGGTGACCAGCTCCGGCAGGTCCGGCCTGGCCAGCGGCTCACCGCCGGAGAGGTGCACCTGCAGGACGCCGAGGTCGCGGGCCTGGTCGAGCACCGAGCACCACTCCACGGTGCCCAGTTCCCGCTCGCGCGTGACCAGTTCGACAGGGTTCGAGCAGTACGGACAGTGCAGCGGGCAGCGGTGGGTCAGCTCGGCGAGCATGCCCAGCGGCGGCCGCACCCCCTGCGCCTCCTCCGTCACGCCCATTCGACCACCTGCCGGTCGACGAGCCTGGCGAGCACGTCGCCGACGTCGCCTTCGCGCACACCCGCGTAGCGCTCGCCGAGCGCTGCGGCGATGTCGGGCACCGTCCGCTCGCCGTCGCACAGCTCGAGCACGGCGGCCGCGGTCGCGTTGGGCACCAGCACGCCCTCGGGGAACAGCAGCACGTGGGTCTGCCTGGTGCGGTCGTAGGTCAGCCGCACGCCGCGGCGCAGCCGGGGCGTCACTGCTTCGCCGCCGCGTGCTCGATGGCGGTGAGCATCGACCACAGCACGTCGCACTTGAACGACAGTGCCGCCACGGCCGCCTCCTGCTGCTCGCGGGTGACACAGTGGGCCACGACGATCGCGAGCGTCTCCTCGCCCTCGCCGCTCACGGCGTCGATCCGGTTCGTGAAGTAGGCCAGGTCCTCGCTGCGGATCCACTCGTACCGCGCCAGCATGTCGCCGACCCGGCGGCGCATGAGGTGCCCGGAGAACATCTCGGTGAGCCCGGAGGCGACCGCCTCGGCCCACGGCCTGGTGCGCGCGAAGTTCACGTACGCGTCGACGGCGAACCGCACGCCCGGCGCGACGTGGCGCTCGTCCAGCACCTCCTCACGGTCGAGGCCGACCGCCGAGCACAGGCGCAGCCAGCGCTCGGCTCCGCCCTCGCCCTCGGCCCGGCCGTCGTGGTAGACGATGCGGTCGAGCCACTGCCTGCGCACCTCCGGCAGCGGGCAGTTGCTGATGATCGCCGCGTCCTTCTGCGGCAGCATGCGCTGGTAGTACCAGCGATTGGCGGCCCAGACCCGCAGCTCGTGCTCGGTCAGCTCACCGGCGTGCATCCGGTGGTGGAACGGATGGGTGCCCCAGTAGCGGTGCGAGAGTCCCTTGAGCGCGGCGACGAAGGCCTGCTCGGTCATCGGTGGCTTCGGCTCGATCGGCCGCACTGCCGTCCTCCCGGGTCGGTGGGGCGTGGCCGACGGAACGGCTGTAAGCGCTTTCCCATCGGCCACGCCGAAACACTCGTCACTCCATACGGCCGAAGTACGCGGTGACCTCCATCGGCGTCTCGTACTCCTCGAAGTCCGGGGTGGTCCAGACCTCCAGCTCGCCCGACTCGACCACGGTGCGCCTCCCTCCATTGGGATGTCGATGAAAACGCCACCACGGTAACGGGATTCGCGCTGAAAGCGCTATCCCTCGGACCGCAGATACTCCAACTGAGCCACCACGCTGGACTCGGCCGGACCCCACAGCGAGGGGTCGACGTCGGCGTAGACGATCTCGACGACCTGCCGCGGCGTCGCCTCGGGGCCGAGCTGCCGCAGCGCGGTTCGCACCTGGTCGAGCCGCTGTTCCCGGTGTGCGGAGTACTCGCGCGCGGTGGCCGTGAGGTCGGCCAGCTCCGGCCCGTGACCGGGCAGCCCGAGTGCCCCCTCCGGCAACGCGCAGAGCAGTTTCAGCGAGCGCAGGTAGTGTCCGAGATCGGTCAGCACAGTGGTGCCCCGGCCGAGCACGGTGTCGCCCGTGAGCACGTGGGTGCGCCCTGCCGCGTCGAACCGCAGGCTCACCGAGTCGTCGGTGTGGCCGGGGGTGTGCAGCACGGCGATCTCCAGCCCGGCGGCGGTCACGACGTCGTCGTCCGCGATCGGCTCCGCGCCGAGGCACAGGTCGGCCTGGAACGCGCGCACCGGCGCGCCGACGCGCTCGGCGAGCCACGGAGCGCCCTCGGAGTGGTCGGGGTGGTGGTGGGTGAGCAGAATCAGCTCGACGGGCTCGACGGCGGCGACCCGCTCCAGGTGCTCGACGTCCTCGTAACCGGGGTCCACCACCACGCACGAGCGGGAGCCGGGCGCCCGCAGCACCCACGTGTTGGTGCCCTCGAGCGTCATCATCGAGGGGTTGTTCTCCAGCAGCACCGAGGCGGCGGTCGAGACCTCGCGCAGCTTGCCGTACGCGGGATGGGTCATGGCAACTCCACCCTCACCGCGTCACCGTCGGGCACGAGCCGAGGCGTGATCTTGCGCACCGACCGCTCCTGCGCCAGCGCCTCGGCGACCGACGCGCACGAGATGAGCTCGTCCAGCAGGAACCACGTGGGGGGCATGAGCGTGCTCCGGCCCGCCTTGGCGTCGGCGATGGCGTCGGCGGGCCTGCTCCAGCCGGACGACTCGGCCTCGGTGGTCCTGCCGTCGGCGTGCTGGCCCTCTGGCAGTGCGGCGAGGAAGAACCGCGCGTCGTAGCGGCGCGGCTCCTGCTCTGGGGTCACCCAGTTCGCCCACGGCCGCAGCAGGTCCGCGCGCAGGGTCAGGCCCTCGCCTGCGAGGAAGCCGGCGAGCGAGAGCTCCCGCGAGACGAGCTGTTCACGGGCGGCCGCGTATTGCGAGGTGTCGGTGACCGTGCTCGACTCGGAGCCCGCCAGCAGCACGCCCGACTCCTCGAACGTCTCGCGGACGGCCGCGCACACCAGCGCCCTCGCCACCGACTCGGAGCAGCCGAACCACTCCGCCCACCGCGCGGGCGGCGGACCTGCCCAGCTCACCGACGCGTCGGCGTCGCGCTGGTCGACACCCCCGCCTGGGAAGACGGTCATCCCGCCCGCGAAGGCCATCGCCGTGACACGGCGCTGGAGGAAGACCTCGACGCCGTCACCCGCGTCGCGAAGGAGCAAAACCGTCGCCGCGTCCTTGGCGGCGGCGGGCCGCTCCGGCGGCTCGGCCGGCAACGACAGCACAGACTGCTTCGGCACGTGGAAGTTCGCTGGCACGCCCCGAAACATACCTTCAGCCGCCGGAGAAGCCGTCCGCCCAGCGGTGCTCGCTGCCGTTCGTCCTGCTCTTGGCGCTCTTCGCGGCCTCAGCGCGCTCGCGTTCGGCCAGCTCGGCGTGCAGCTCACGCAGCAGCTGGCGGTCGCGGTCGGACAGCTGCGGGTCGTCGAGGTCGAGTTCGGGCAGCTCGACGATCTCGTCGGAACGCAGGTTGACGGCGGCGATCGCGCGCCCCTTCTCGGGGTCCTCGGCGATAGCGGCGCGCAGCTGCGCGACCTCCTCCTTGGTCATCTCGGTGGTCGCCGCGGCGCGGTTCTCCCGCTCCGCCGGGGTGGGCTCCGGCTCCTTCTCGGGCGCCTCGCCGGTGTCCTTCTCCTCGGTGGAGACCTTTACGGCAGGCTCCTCGAAGTCGGGAGCCGCATGGGACGGCTCGCGCGGCGTCGGCGCCTCGGCGACCGTGTGGGCGCCCCCGACCGGACGCGGCCCGCGTGCGCTCCACGAGGCCGAGCCGCCTGCCGACTGGCCCGTGGCCAGCCACACCGGCGTCGCCGCGGCCAGCGCCGCCTCGTGGTACTCGGTGCGCTCGGCTCCGGGTCCGGTGACCTCGACGACCGAGCGGATGCCGCCCTTGCGCAGCGCGTCGTCGACGCGGAACGCGACCGCGGGCGGGTGCGCCTCGGGGCCGATCTCGACGAGCACCACGCGCTGCGGCAGCGGGCCCGGCACGCTGCCCGCGGGCGTGTTGCGCCACACGGCGTGCACGGAGCGCAGATCCGGCAGCACCTGCAGGGTGCGGTCGAGCGCCTCGGAGATGCCGCGCTCGGGCTCGTTCTCGCGGCTGAACCGGTGGGCGTAGCCGGGGATGGCGTCGCCGACGGTGAGCTGATCGGCCAGCGTCGCGTCCGACCTGCTCATCTCCAGCACGAGCGCCAGCTCACGCTGCTCGGCAGGCCGGACCATGATCCGGCCGGAGATCAGCGCGCCGACGGCGAGTTCGGCCGCGTCGTCCAGGTGCGAACGAGCGACGAGCTCACGTGCCTCCGACAGCGCGCTGTCGTCCAGTCGGCCCGCCAGCGCCAGCAGGACGTTGTGCAGTCGCAGCGGGACCGCGAAGCCGTCCTTCGGCAGGCCATCGTGGACATCCACCATCGCCGATCTCCCTCCAGCCCGCTGGCCGAGCGAGCGTTACGCGGGTACGAGTTTGTGGTGACCGGCGTCCACGGAGCCCACGCACACGAACCGTGAGTTCTCGAGCGCCGCCCGGTGGTAGGCGGGCACGTCGAACTGCACCGGCAAGACCTCCACGCTCGGCGCCTCGTCACCGAGCACCCGGAGGACTCGTTGTAGCTCCCCAGTAAGTCGTGGGAGGCCGGAAACCGCGGTGACCAGCAGGATCCGCTTCGCCTCGTCTTCGGACCCACGGTCGTGCCGCCAGCTCTCCCGAACCTCTCCCACATCCGGGCGACCACGCAACGTTGCGTGAACCACCACGGACACCGAATCGACGGTGTTCACCCAATCGGGTGCACCCGTCGTGAATGTGTACCGGTTCTCGGCGGAGGCGTCTACCCCAAGCGTCGAACTCACCTGATGCCAATCGGCACCGTGGGGGATCAGACCGGCGACCAACAGGCGGTACTCCGCCTGGTCGAGATCGATCCTGTGCTTAAGCAAAGACTTCGGGAGAGTGCGGGAGAGCGTGCCCATCGCGCCCTCACCCAGCCAGTCCCGGAACCGCCACAGCATCTGGTCGGGCATGCGCCCGGCCAGCCGCAGCAGCAGCTCGTGGCACGCGTACTCGATGTCGGGGTCCATCAGGAAACCTCCACGGTCAGCTCGACTTCGACTGGGGCTCCGAGCGGCAGTTCCGCGACGCCCACGGCGGACCGGGCATGCCTGCCCTCGTCGCCGAAAACCTCTCCGAGCAGCTCGGACGCACCGTTGATCACGGCGGGCTGACCGGTGAATCCCTCGCTGGAGGCCACGAAACCGGTCACCTTGACCACCCGGACCACCGAGTCGATGCCCACCAGATCGTGCACGGCCGCGAGCGCGTTGAGCACGGCGGTGCGTGCGTGCTGCTTGGCTTCCTCGGGGCTCACCTCGCCGCCGACCTTGCCGGTCGCGGCGAGCGAGCCCTCGACGAACGGCAGCTGGCCCGACGTGAACACGAGCGAGCCGCTGCGGATGGCGGGAATGTAGGCGGCGACCGGTGCGGCGACGCCGGGCAGCTCGATGCCGAGGTCGGCGAGCCTCGCGCTCCAGCTCACGGGCTCAGCCCTTCGGTCGCTTCAGGTAGGCGACGTGCTGCTCGCCGCTGGGGTTGGGCAGCACGGTCACCAACTCCCAGCCGTCCTCACCCCACTGGTCGAGGATCTGCTTGGTCGCGTGGATCAGCAGTGGAACCGTGGCGTACTCCCACTTCGTGGCACTCATGCGGCACACCCTAGCCAGTACCGTCTGAGCGCGTGGAGACATGGCGCATCCTCGCGACGATCCTGCTGGCCGTGGCCGGCGTGGCAGGCGTGCTGATCATCATGGCCAAGGCGCGCGACAGCACCGACAGCTCGCCGACCGTCGCCGTCGCCGGCCTCGTGTCCTTCACCACGGTGGCCGTGCTGTGCGTGCTCACACTCACGGTGCTGCCCGGTGCCGTGGCCTGGGGTGTCGCCGGGCTCGTCACGCTGGTCGTCACCGTCCTCACACTCGCCTCCTGAGCCGCGATGATCGGGATTTCTGGCTTACCCTGCCTAGGTGACCACACCGGCTGGCTGGACCGACGAGCTCACACGGACCCGGCTCCACTTCGTCACAGGCAAGGGCGGGACCGGCAAGACCACCCTCGCCGCCTCCCTCGGACTCGCGCTGGCCAGCCACGGCAGACGCGTGCTGCTCATCGAGGTGGAGGGCAGACAGGGCTTCGCCCAGGTCTTCGACACCGAGCCCCTGCCCTACGCCGAGCAGCGCATCGCCGCCGCGCCCGGCGGCGGTGAGGTGCGGGCTCTGCACATCGACGTCGAGGCCGCTCTGCTCGAGTACTTCGAGATGTTCTACAACCTCGGCTTCGCCGGCCGGACCCTGCGCCGCATGGGCGCCATCGAGTTCGCGACCACCCTCGCGCCGGGTCTTCGTGACGTGCTGCTGACCGGCAAGATCAAGGAGTGCGTCGGGCGGACCGAGTCCGACGGCAGGCACACCTACGACGCCGTCGTGGTCGACGCGCCGCCGACCGGCCGCGTGGTGAAGTTCCTCGACGTCACCAAGGCCCTCACCGACCTGGCCAAGACCGGTCCGATCCGCGCGCAGGCCGAAGGGGTGGTGCGGCTGCTGCACTCCGGCGAGACGGCCGTGCATCTCGTGACGTTGCTGGAGGAGATGCCGGTACGGGAGACCCTCGACGCGGTCGCCGAGCTCGACGGCGCCGACCTGCGGCCGGGAGCGGTGCTGATCAACCGGGTTCGCCCGCCGAGGCTGCCCGCGCGGTCGGTGCCCGCCGCCGCGGACGGCAGGGTCGACGCCTCCCGCGTCCGCGGCGGGCTCGCGTCAGCGGGGCTGGAGCTGCCCGAGGCGACCCTGGACGGGCTCGTCGAGGAGACCGTGGAGCACGCGATCCGGCTGGCCGCCGAGCAACGCGCGCGCGAGCAGCTCTCAGAGAGCGACCTGCCTACGCTCGAGCTGGCCGACCTCAACGGTGGCGTCGACGTCGCCGCTCTTTACGAACTCGCCGAGGCACTGGTCGAACAGGGGGTTCGATGACCTTCCCGACCTCGAGCCTGGACGTGGACACACTGATCGACGACCCCGAGACGCGCGTGATCGTGTGCTGCGGCTCCGGTGGGGTCGGCAAGACCACGACGGCGGCGGCGCTCGCCCTGCGCGCGGCGGAACGCGGCAGGCAGACCGTGGTGCTGACGATCGACCCGGCCCGCAGGCTCGCACAGGCGCTGGGCCTGCGGGAACTGGGCAACCACCCGCGCAAGGTCTCGGTCGCCGGCTTCGAGCCGAAGGGTGAGCTGTGGGCGATGATGCTCGACATGCGCCGCACCTTCGACGACATGGTGCGCCGCCACGCCGGGCCGGAACGCTCCGAGCAGCTGCTGGCCAACCGCTTCTACCAGACGATCTCCACGTCGTTCTCCGGCACGCAGGAGTACATGGCGATGGAGAAGCTCGGCCAGCTCGCGGCTGCGGGCGACTGGGAGCTGATCATCGTCGACACACCGCCGAGCCGGTCGGCGCTGGACTTCCTCGACGCGCCGACCCGGCTCTCCGCCGCGCTCGACGGCCGGATGATCCGCCTGCTCACCGGACCGGCGAAGGCGGGCGGCTGGGGCCTTCGCAAGGTCGTCAGCGCCGGATTCTCGATGTTCGCGAAGGCCGTGTCGACCATCCTCGGCGGGCAGCTGCTCGCCGACGCGTCGGCGTTCATGCAGGCGTTCGACACGACGTTCGGCGGGTTCCGCGAGCGGGCCCGCAAGACCGCGGAGCTGTTGCGCTCGAAGGGCACGGCGTTCCTGGTGGTGGCGGCGCCCGAACCGGACGCGCTGCGGGAGGCGAGCTACTTCGTGGAGCGGCTGTCCGAGGAGTCCATGCCGCTGGCCGGGCTCGTCGCGAACCGGACCCATCCGGTGCTCGCCGATCTCTCGGCCATCGACGCGCTGGCCGCGGCCGACGCGCTCGACCGCGGAGGCAAGAGCGCTCCGCTCGCCGCCGCGGTCCTGCGCCTGCACGCCGACCGCGTCGCGCTGGCCGAACGGGAGAAGCGCCTGCTCGCGCGCTTCACCCGGGCTCACCCAGGGGTGTCGGTCGTGCGGGTTCCGGCGTTGCCCAGCGACGTGCACGACCTCGCCGGGTTGAGGGAAATCGGGGACCGCCTGGCCGGAAGCTGAGGCGGCCCCCTTCAGCGTTCAGGCTCCCGCGGCGGGCTCGTACTCGCGTTTGGCCGACTCCAGCAGGTCGCGCCAGCTGCCCACCTCGGGCCGCCTGCGCAGGAGCGCGCGCCGCTCGCGCTCGGTCATCCCGCCCCAGACACCGAAATCGATCCGGTTGTCCAGCGCCTCGGCCAGGCATTCGGTGCGCACCGGGCACCCCATGCAGACGACCTTGGCCCGGTTCTGCTCCGCGCCCCTGACGAACAGGCCGTCGGGGTCGGTGTCCCTGCAGTACGCATAGATCCGCCAGTCCGACTGGTTGGTCTCCATACCCCCAGCTCCTACCCTGTTGTGACCGCAGGCAGGCAGCGAAGTTCCTCGGCCTCGCCCCCCGCGAGCAGGTCTCCTGTGCTCACGTCCCTCCAGTAGCGCCTCCCCAGGCGCCGTATTCGTGAGATGTTGACGGACTGTAGGGGGCCTCGGTTCCGTCCGCCAACCCCCAAACCGCGTTTTGTTACCAGATGTCACTTTCCTGTCAATGCGGTATCCGGAGAACGCAACCCGCTCGGCCCAGTGAACGAATCAGGTGAGATACGCCACTCGTGGCTACCCTGATATGGGTGCGCATGAGGGACGGTCTGCTGAAGATGCTCGGCCTCTGCCTGCTCGCGGGGGTGCTGGTCGCGGGGATCCTCTTCCCGGTCGTCGGGGGCATGGGGGTGCTCTCCAACCAGGCCAGCGACACCGTCGAGGCCATGTCCACTGGCCTGGCCGACGAGCCGCCGCCGCTGGTCAGCACCATTACCGACCGGGACGGCCAACCGATCGCGACGCTGTACGACCAGTACCGCATACCCACCGCCCCCGACCAGATCTCGGACGCCATGAAATGGGCGCTGATCTCGGTGGAGGACCGCCGCTTCTACGAGCACCACGGAGTCGACTGGAAGGGCACCATCCGAGCGGCGATCAGCAACACCTCGGGCGGCGACACGCAGGGCGCGTCCACGCTCACGCAGCAGTACGTCAAGAACTACCTCATCAACGTCATCTACCGGGGCGACAAGCTGGGCCAGCAGCGGGCGCAGGAGGTCACCATCGCCCGCAAGCTCAACGAGGCCCGGATCGCCATCCAGCTCGAGACGAAGATGGGCAAGGAGCAGATCCTCGCCGGCTACCTCAACGTCGTGGAGTTCTCGCGCGAGATCTACGGGGTCGGTGGTGCCGCGCGCGCCTACTTCAACACCACGCCGGACAAGCTCACGGTCGCGCAGGGCGCGCTGCTCGCGGGCATGGCCAACAACCCGCCCGCCTACGACCCGTGGAACAACCCCGAGCGCGCCACGGAGCGGCGCAACTTCGTGCTCGACAAGATGGTGGAGAACCGCAAGCTCTCGCCGCAGGACGCCGAACGCATCAAGGCCGAACCGCTCGGCGTGGTCCCCGAGGGACCCAACAAGCCGGCCGCCAACTGCGTCGGCGCGGGCCCCGAACACGGCTTCTTCTGCCAGTACGTCGAGGACTACCTGCTCGAGCACGGGATGACCAAGGAAGATCTCTACACCGGCGGCTACACCATCCGCACCACCATGGACCCCAGGTCCAACCACCTCGCCAAGCAGTCGGCCGAGGAGCAGGTGGACAAGATGGAGGACAACGTCGCCAACACGTTGTCGCTGGTCAAGCCGGGCAAGGACCGGCACGAGGTGGTGGCGCTGGCCGCCAACCGCGACTACGGGCCCGACGCGGAGGCGGGGCAGACGGAGTACGCGCTGCCCTCGGCCATCTCGAACGTGACCGGCGCGGGATCGAGCTACAAGATGTTCACTGCCGCGGCCGCCGTGGAACGCGGTGTGGTCGGCATCTACGACACCGTCCAGTCGCCGCCGTCGCACGTGTCGCAGATCTTCAGCGGCAGCCCTCCGCCGTGTCCCTACATCGCGCCCTACACGCGCGGCTACTGCGTGGTGAACGCGAGCGAGGGCTACAGCGGCAGCATGTCGTTGCAGACGGCGTTGCAGACCTCGCCGAACACGGCCTTCGTGATCCTCGAGGAGCAGACCGGCATGGGGCCGATCGTCGAGATGGCCAGCAAACTGGGGCTGCGCAAGACGATGGCGTCCAACGCCGCGACCGGCGGCCCGCCCGACCCGAACGCGGAGAGCCAGGAGGTCAGGCTCAGCCAGACCCAGTTCTTCGGACCGAGCGAACGGTCCCCGGGCAAGGGCTCGTTCACGCTCGGGGTGAGCCCGACGAGCGGCCTGGAGCTGGCCAACGTCGCGGCGACGTTGATGAGCGGCGGCGTGTGGTGCCCGCCGACGCCGATCGGCGAGATCCGGGATCGCAGCGGCAACCCGGTGCCGATCAAGGAGGAGCCCTGCGAGCAGGCCGTGCCGGAGGGGCTCGCCAACACGATGGTGGTGGGGCTGAGCAAGGACGATCTGCCAGGCGGAACCGCGGCGGCCGCGGCCCAGGGCGTCGGCTGGAGCCGGCCGATGATCGGTAAGACCGGCACCACCCAGAACAACGGCTCGGCCGCCTTCATCGGCGCGACCCCGCAGATCGCGGGCGCGTCGATGGTGTTCCGGCCCGACCTGCCCAACGGCGGTCTGGTCGACGGCGGGCCCGGCAACGTGATCGCGGTCGACGGCGACAGCGGCAACATGTTCGGCGGCAAGACGCCGGCCAGGACGTGGTTCGGAGCCGTGAGCAAGATCCTCGAGGGGCAGCCGGCCCCGCCGTTGCCCCCGGCCGACCCGAAGTACGAGCGGGTCAACTGAAGCCCGGCTGAGCACATCGGCGACGATCGGCTGAATCGTTGCCACGGACGAACACGTTTTCTGCATCACGCGTGTACGCTGGGTAACACAGGCACGCTCAAGGATGATGATGAAACGTCTCGTGACGGGTACGGCGGCACTCGGCGCCGCAACCCTCGGTTACGCCGTCGGCATCGAGCGGCGGCACTGGACACTGCGCACGGCGGAGCTGCCCGTACTGGCCAGCGGAGCCCGGCCGATCAGAATCCTGCACGTCTCCGACCTGCACATGCTGCCCGGCCAGGTCTCCAAGCAGCGCTGGGTCGCCGAGCTCGACCGGCTGGAGCCCGACCTGGTCGTCAACACGGGCGACAACCTCGCCCACCGGCGGGCGGTGCCCTCGGTGCTGCGTGCGTTCGGCCCGCTGCTCGACCGGCCCGGCCTGTTCGTGTTCGGCAGCAACGACTACTACGCGCCCAAGCCGAAGAACCCCGCCAGGTACCTGATGCCGAGGGGCCGCAAGAAGCGCATCCACGGCAGGCATCTGCCGTGGCGCGACCTGCGCGCGGCGTTCCTCGAGCACGGCTGGCACGACCTGACCCACGTCCGGCGCACGATCACGGTCGGGGGCCAGCGGATCTTCGCGGCAGGCGTGGACGACCCGCACCTGCACCGAGATCGATATGTCGACATCTCTGGCCGACCCGATCGGGACGCCGTGCTCCGGCTCGGTATCACGCACTCGCCGGAACCGCGCGTGCTCGACCCGTTCACGTCCGACGGCTACGACCTCGTGCTCGCCGGCCACACCCACGGCGGGCAACTCCGGATCCCCGGCTACGGCGCACTGGTGACCAACTGCGAGCTCGACCGCTCCCGCGCCCGCGGCGCCTCGCGCTGGGGCGCCGACATGTGGCTGCACGTCTCGGCAGGCCTCGGCACATCGCCGTACGCGCCGGTGCGCTTCGCGTGCCCACCGGAGGCGAGCCTGTTGACGCTCGTCCCGCGCGACGAGGCGCCCGCGAAGGCGAGGAAGGCAGCCCGGCGAAAGGCCGCCAGCGACGTCCGCTAGACTGTCTCCCGACCCATTGAGCAGTACATCGGGGTGTGGCGCAGCTTGGTAGCGTGCCTCGTTCGGGTCGAGGAGGTCGTGGGTTCAAATCCCGCCACCCCGACGGAAGATCTGGAAGAGCCGTGTCCGCGGAAAGCGCGGACACGGCTCTTCCTTTGTGTCTTGTGGGGGCGGAGCCCCCACGCCCCACCCGGAGGGGCTTCGCCCCCCGGACCCCCCGTAGGTAGACCTTTGGGGAGTGGGGTTGCCGGATGCAGTGAAGGCCACCTTCACTGCGTTGAACGCAGGCATGGTGGCCTTCACTGCGTTGATCGAACACAGCGGCGCGGCGCGCCTCCGTTTGGGTGGTGGTGGGAGACGGGCGGGCGCAGGCATGGTGGCCTTCACTGCGGGTGGGGTCACCTGGTGGCCAGGACCTCCATCCAGCATTGGGCGAACTCGCCGTTTCCGTTGCGGACCCACATCCACGCCGAGCGGGCCGCGCTCGCGAGCTGCTGGTCCTGCCGGATGTGGATGGCCTCGGCCAGTTCGGCCTCCACCCGCTCCGCCAGCTCGCGGTAGCCGATCTCCGCGTGAAATCGCGCCTTCGCCCGGACGTCGCGGAAACCGGCTCGCACCACCCAGTCGGCCACGTGCCTGCCCGCGAACGGATCGCCTCCCGCCCTGCGGTGCAGCAGGTGCCGTCCCCGTAGCGCCGCGTCGACGTTCGCCGTCTTCGGCCGCAGCTTCGCCTTGCTCCAGTCCGATGTGGACACCGCGAGGGTGCCACCGGGCCGCAGGACGCGTGCACACTCCGCGAGCACGGCCTGCGGCTGCGGCACGTGCTCGAGCAGCGCGTGCGAGAAGACCAAGTCCACTGAGGACGATGGAAGGGGCAGCCCTTCGGGGCACGCCGCGATGAAGTCCACTGTGGATACACGGGCCCGCTCGGCCGACTTGCGCGCCAGCGCGACTTCGGCGACGTCGGCGTCGACACCCAGCACGCTTATCGGATGCGCAGCCGTGCCGAGACTCAGCGTGATCGCGCCACGCCCGCAGCCGACATCGACCACCCGCATGCCCGGCTCCAGCCTCGGCAGGGCGAAGCCCGCGTAACCCTCCAGCACGCCCACAACAGTACGGACCTGGCAGGATCTCACGTGTGACCACACAGCATCCGGCAGCTCAGGTCCCCGACCAGCTCTTCGCCGACCCGGCCGCAGAGGAACGCTGGCGCGCGCGCTTCAAGGCGCCGAGGGTTTCGGTGCCCGAATGGGCCCTCGACGCCCCGGACGCCAGCCTGTACGTGTCGAACGCGAGCGGCGTCTGGGAGGTCTACGCGTGGGACCGCGCGGCGGACACCCATCGCCAGGTCACCGACCGGCCCAACGGAACCCTGCACGCGACGCCCTCGCCCGACGGCCAGTGGATCTGGTGGTTCGACGACACCGACGGCGACGAGTTCGGCTCCTGGGTCAGGGAGCCGTACGCGGGCGGCGGCGCGGCGGCCAAGGCGCTCACCGACGTGCCCGACGGCTACCCGGCGGGCCTGGAGATCGGTCACCGGCTGGTGGCCGTCGGCGTCTCGACCGACGACGGCTCCACCCTCTACGCCCACCGCGACGGCGAGACCATGCGCTTCTACAGCAGCGAGGACGACGCCGGCGTGTCCGCGTTGTCCCGGGACGAGCGGTTGCTGGCGATCTCGCACTCCGAGCACGGCGACTCCCGGCACCCAGCCGTTCGCGTGCTCGCGAGCGACGACTTCACCACCGTCGCCGACAAGTGGGACGGAGAGGGCAAGGGTTTGTCCGCGCTGGCGTTCTCGCCGAAGCACGGCGACACCCGGCTGCTCCTGCTGCACGAGCGGCACGGCCGCGAGGAACTGCTGATCTGGGACGTCGAGAGCGGCGCCGAGCAGGAGATCGACCTCGGGCTGCCCGGCGAGGTGGTCGGCGACTGGTACCCGGACGCGAGCGCGCTGCTGATCGTGCACTTCCACGAGGGCCGCAGCTCGCTCCACCGTTACGATCTCGCCTCCGGTGAGCTGACGGCGGTGGAAACGCCGCCGGGCCGTATCGGCGGCGCGGGCGTGCGCCCCGACGGCACCATCGAATACTCGTGGTCGAGTGCGGCGGAACCGCCCGTGGTGCGGGTGCGTGCCGCCGACGGCTCGGACGGCGTGCTGCTCGAACCGCCCGGCGAAAAGGCACCCGGTTCGGAGCCGGTGACCGACGCGTTCGTCGACGGTCCCGGCGGCCGCATCCACGCGCTCGTCTCCCGCCCACCGGGCGCGGAGGGTCCGCAGCCGACGGTTTTCCTGCTGCACGGGGGACCGCACGCCGCCGACGAGGACCGGTTTTCCGCGTACCGCGCGGTGTGGCTCGACGCCGGGTTCGCCGTGGTGGAGGTGAACTACCGGGGCTCGACCGGCTACGGCTCGGCGTGGCGCGACGCCATCGAGGGCCGTCCAGGGCTCACCGAGTTGGAGGACGTCGCCGCGGTGCACGACTGGGCGGTCCGCAGTGGACTGTCGGACCCCGCGAGGTGCGTGGTGGCCGGGGCCTCCTGGGGCGGCTACCTGACCTTGCTCGCGCTCGGCACCCAGCCCGGCCGGTGGGCGGCGGGTGTCGCCGGTGTGCCCGTGGCCGACTACGTGGCCGCCTACGAGGACGAGATGGAGCAGCTGCGAGCGTTCGACCGCGCGCTCTTCGGCGGGTCACCCACCGACGTGCCAGCCGTCTACGACGAGTGCTCGCCGATCAGCTACATCGAGAACGTCGACGTCCCGGTGCTGGTGCTGGCGGGCGACAACGACCCGCGCTGCCCGATCCGGCAGATCGAGAACTACCTGGATCGCCTCGCCGCGCGCGAGGTGCCGTACGAGTTCTACCGCTACGACGCGGGCCACGGCTCGCTCGTGATCGCGGAGACGATCAAGCAGGTCGCCATCGAGGTCGACTTCGCCCGCCGCGCCCTGAACCTGACGTGAGAAGGGAGCAAGGGAGCTTTACTACCGTTTTCCGGTAGTAAAGCTCCCTTGCTCCCAGTTTGGGGCTCAGTGGGTCAGGACGCCTGCTGGGCCTGCCACATCCAGTGCTGCTTCTCCAGCTCGGCGGCGATCTCGATCAGCAGGTCCTGGGTCACCAGGTCGCTCTTGTCGGTCTCGTCGATGCGCGCTCGCAGCCGCTCGATGATCTTGCCGAGGATCTCCACGATCGCGTTGACCGTGGCCTCTGTGGTCTGCCAGTTGTCCGGGTACTCGGGCAGCCCGGAACTCTCGACCACGGTCTTAGCCTTGCCGTTGGGCGAGACCCCGATCGCGTTGGCACGCTCGGCGACGTCGTCGGTGAACCCACGCGCGGCGTCGACCAGCTCATCGAGCTGGAGATGCACGCTGCGGAAGTGCTGACCGACGACGTTCCAGTGCGCCTGCTTGGCGATCAGCGAAAGGTCGACGAGGTCAACGAGGGTGGATTGCAGAGCGTTCGCCGTATGCTCCTTGTCGCTCTCTTTGAGCGGGCTCGTGACCGGCGAGTTGGCCATCTTCATGTCCTCTCTTCGCACTGTGGTGGGAGCGTCAACGTGGCGCACGGCGTCCGGCCGACGGCTACCCGTTCCAGGTCAGGGCGAAACCCCTACCCCAGTGTGCGCCGGGCAAGGCCGAACTCGGCAACTTGCCGCCCGATCAGGCGGAGGTTGGCCACCACCTTCTCTTCGGACGCCCCGCCGGCCTCGTCGAACTTGACCTCCGCCGTGTTCACCGCACCGCCGAGCGGGGTCGGCCAGCCGCGCAGCGCGTGCGCGATCGTGCGGAGCTGGTTGAGTGTGGTCACGGCCGCCTGCCAGCCGTACGCGACCGCGATGAGACCGACGCCACGGCCGTCGAGGTAGGGGCGGGTGTCGGAGCGCAGGTCCTCCACGTAGTCGAGCGCGTTCTTCACCAGGCCGGACAGCGCGCCGTGGTAGCCGGGCGACACGACCACGATGCCGTCGGCGGCGCGGACCTCCTCGACCAGCTCGAGTGCCTCGGGCGTGCGCTCGTCGATGCCGGCGTCGTAGAAGGGCAGCATCAGGGCACTGCCGGTGATGGCCGAGACCTCGGCGCCTACCTCCTCCGCCCCGGCCAGTGCGATGCGTAAGGCGCGTTCGGACTGGGAGCCGTCCCGAAGAGAGCCGCCGATTCCGAGCACCTTGATCGCACGCGTGGAAGTCACGCCTCCGAGGCTAGACCTTCGACTTAGGTCGAGGGCCAGCCCGAACGGCCGGGACATCGGTCACATCTGGCGCCCGAAGCTACCGATCAGTAGCCTCGGTCCCGTCATCGCTGACGGGAGGAAGAATGGCGATTCCGCTCCAGATCCGGGTGCAGGCCGCGGCCGCACAGCTGCTCTACGCGCTTCCCCGCCCGCTGCGCCGGGCCGTCGCGGGCAGACCGATCCGGCTCGACGGCCAGGAGCTCGCGCTCGACGCCCAGCTCCTGCTCCGCATGCAGCAGCTCTCCGGCGCGGCACTGGTCAGCAGGGACGCCACCGTGGAGCAGTCGAGGGCGGCGCTGGACGTCTCGCGGCAGCTCGTCAGCGGCAAGCCCATCCAACCCGTCACCACGCGCGACGTCTCGATCCCGGCCGAGCACGGCGAGATCCCCGCGACCCTCTACACCCCGGAGGGCCTCGCCCCCGGCTCCGGGCTGCTGGTCTTCTATCACGGCGGCGGCTGGGTGATCGGCACCCGAGCGAGCCACGACAACACCGCGCGCTTCTTCGCCAAGCACGCGGGTGTGCGCGTGCTGTCGGTGGAGTACCGGCTCGCGCCCGAGCACCCGTTCCCCGCCGCCCAGCAGGACGCGCTCACGGCGTTCGACTTCGCCCACGCCAAGGCCGCCGATCTCGACGCCGACCCCGACCGCATCGCGGTGGGCGGCGACAGCGCGGGCGGCAACCTCTCGGCCGTGACGGCACAGGTCGCCACGCAGCGCGGCGGCCCGGCGCCCGCGTTCCAGCTACTGCTCTATCCAGGTGTCGACGCGAGCGTGCGCCGCCGCTCGCGCGAGTTGTTCGGCAATGGCTTCTTCCTCACCGACGAGCACATGACGTGGTTCCTCGACCACTACGCGCCCGAGGGCGTCGACCGCACCGACCGGAAGCTCTCGCCGCTGCTCACCGAGGACCTCTCCGGGCTGCCACCCGCCTACATCGCGACCGCCGGGTTCGACCCGCTGCGGGACGAGGGCGAGGCCTACGCCGCCAAGCTGTCCGCCGCCGGCGTGCCCGTCGCGCTCAGCAGGCAGGCCGATCTCATCCACGGTTACGTCAATTTCCTCGGCGTCGGCAAGCGATTCCGCGAGGCGACGGCGGAAGCGGCGGGCGCACTGAGAATGGGCCTCAGCCTCAAGCCGTGAGGCTTCTTTCCCCGAAATAGCGGAATCCGGCGTGGAAGCAATTCCACGCCGGATTCCGGTCCCCCTCATTTGGTGAGGATCATGGCACCGGCACGGGCACCCCGGGGACCTCGGGAACCGCCGGCAGCGGCGGAACGGAGCCGAGCAGCGAGTTCAGCAGCGCCTGCAGGCTCTCCAGCAGACCCTGCAGCAAGCCGTTGACCATGCTCAGCGGGTCGGGCAGCGGCGGCAGCCCCGGCACCTGCTGGGTGTAGGCCCTCGGCTCGGCGGCCGGGTCGGCCAGCACCTCGCTGACCTCGCTGTTCTGCGACTTCGCGGTGCCGGCCTGGTTCTGCGCGTCGGCCTGGATCGTGTAGATCTGGCCTGCCGCCAGGTCGGCGAGCAGCGGATCGAGGTCCGCGAGCGTGTCCTGCGTCCCCCGCACGTCCCCGGAGTAGGCCACCTTGGCGAGCTGGTCCCGTAGTTCGAGGACCTGCGCCCCGGCCGCCTCGGTCGACGTGGAGCCCTTACCCCCGCCTGAATTGCTCGCCGCGGCCACCCCTGCCGTGGTCAGCGCGAGCATCGCACCTGTCGCGACGGCGGCCACCACGCGAGCGAATTTGCTTTTCATTTCGTAAAACCTCCCGGCCCTCCTGAAAGCCCGACGGGACCATGGATACCAACCGGGTCAGTGATCCACCAGCCGATCCGAGGACACGACAGTTTCCAACCCTCACGTGCCGAATTCGCCGAGCGATAGTCGCCCGCAACTGATGAACCTTGAACTGTTGCGCTTCATCCGGAAGATCAGCATGAAAACCACGCTCCGCAGTCGCGTCACCCGGTGGTACGGGCAGGTCATCCGTGCGGGCGCATTCGGGTGCCCCACTCACCCATCACCCCGTGGTGCGTGCGTGTCGCGTGGACCACGGAGGGCCTAACGGACACACACGAACGGCCCTCACCTCACAGCGGCAGGCCCCGCTCGAACTGGGTCAGGCCCCGGTCGATGTACTCGAGGAAGTCCCCGCCCTCCTCGATCGACGTGACATAGGCAGCCAGGATCACGCCAGTGAGCGCACCCGTCCACATCCGGACCGCGAAGTCGTCACGTTCGCGCCCGAGCCGCCGCAGGATCGCGTCGTGCAGCATCCGCATGCCCTCGGTGAACTGCTCGAAGAGCTTGGCCCGCAGGTCGGGCACCGAGATGACGAGCCGCTGCCGCACGGCCTCCAGCTCGGCCTCCTCCGCAGAGAGGCCGCGGAAGACGGCGTGCACCGCCGCCTTGATCGCCGCGATCGGCCCGACGTCGGCGGGCTGGTTCACGAAATGCTCGATCAGCACCGGGTCGAGCCGGTCGTAGAGGACCGTGTCCTCCTTGGTCGGGAAGTACCGGAAGAAGGTGCTCTGCGAGACCTCGGCGGCCTCGGCGATCTGCTCGACGGTCGTCGCCGCGTAGCCCTGCTCGGTGAACAGCCGGAGCGCGTGGTCCTGGATCGCCGCGCGCGTCCTGGCCTTCTTGCGTTCCCGGAGCCCGACCGGCTTGTCAGCTGGCGACGTAGTCATGCCCTGATTCTGCCCGCACGACATCCTCTGGCCGCCTCGGCAGGAACCTCAATGTGAGCACAACGCCGGCCACCGCGAACGCCGCGCTCACCCACAGGGTCGCGGTCATGCCGCTGACGAACGCGTCGCGCACGGAGCCCAGCAGACCCGGCGCCTCCCTGGCGACCTGCACCCCAGCGGCGGCGCTGTCACGCACGGCGTCGGCCGCGGTGGGCGGCAGCCCGGTGACGTCGACGGCGGAGGTGTAGCCCGCGTTCAGCACGGTCCCGAGGATCGCGACCCCGAGCGTGCCCCCAACCTGCCGCATCGCCTGGAGCAGGCCCGAGCCGACCCCGCTGCGCTCGGTGTCCAGCGAGCCCATCGCGATGTCCATGGCTGGCGGCAGGGCGAACCCGAGGCCAAGCCCGAGCACGGTGATCCACGTCGCGATGAAGCCGTAGCCGTCGGCGGCATCCGTCGCGGTACCCAGCACCCCGCCCACCGCCATGATCGCGAATCCCGCGGCGACCACGACCTTCGCGCCGAGCCGTTCGCGCAGCCGCTCTGCCACCTGCACGCCGACCAGCAGGCCGCCGACAATGGGCAGCAGCCGCAGCCCGGTGCCGAGCGCGTCGGCGCCGTTCACGGCCTGGAAGAGCTGGGGCAGCACGAACATCGCGCCCATGAGGGCGAACGACGCGAGTGTCGCCAGCACCGCACCCCACGTGAACCCCGCCGAACGGAACAATTCCCGGTCCACGAGCGGGTGCGTCGCTCGCCGCAGCCACAGCACGAACCCCACGAGCAGCACCACGCCGGCGACCAGCGGGACGAGCGCGACGGCAGAGCTCCAGCCGCGCTCGCCCGCCTCGGTCAGCCCGTAGGTGAGCGACACGAGGCCTGCGCTGGAGAGCGCGATGCCGACACCGTCGATGCCCTGATCCGGCCTCCCGGGCAGGCGCGGCACGAGGAACGCGACCGCGACGACCCCGACCACGACGAACGGCACGTTGATCAGGAAGACGGAGCCCCACCAGAAGTTGTCGAGCAGCCAGCCACCGACCACCGGACCGAGCGGGATGCCGAGTGCGATCGCCGCCGACCACACGCCGATCGCACGCGCCCGCTCCTCACCGGGGAACAGCACGGTCAGCACCGACATCGACAGCGGGACCAGCAGCGCGCCACCGACGCCGAGCAGCGCGCGGGCGGCGATCAGCAGCTCGGGCGTGCCCGCGTAGGCGCACGCCACCGACGCCACACCGAAGACCACGAGTGCCACGACGAGCAGCCGTTTGGGTCCGAACCGGTCGCCGAGCAGGCCGGCGGGAAGGAGCCCTGCGGCGAGCACGAGCGTGTACGAGTTCGCGAACCACTGCAGCTCGCTCGTCGAGGCCTGCAGGTCCACGGCCAGCGTCGGCAGCGCGACATTGAGCACCGTGACGTCCAGGCCGAACGCGAGTACCGCGAACACCAGCGCACCGAGGGCCCACCAGCGGCGTGGATCGGGAGCAGCCATGGCGACCACCTTTCGACAGTAACTACCTTTTGATAGTAGCTACCATTTTTCGTCCGGCGCCACCGAAAAGAAGTTGCACGGGCGTACCAGGTTGCGCTTGTCTGGACGTTGTGCCGCTGCAGCCCTACCTCGACGTCCTCCGCCTGCCAGGGACGAAAACGTCCTTCCTGCTGATGACACTGGCCCGGCTGCCGATGACGGCGACAAGCATCACGCTGACGCTGCACATCGTCAGCGAGCTTGGGCACGGCTACGGCGCGGCCGGGCTCGTCGGCACGGCCACCACGGCCGGCACGGCACTCGCGGCGCCGCTGATCGGCAGGCTGATCGACCGGCACGGCCTGCGCCCCGTGGTCGCGGTGTGCGGGCTCGCGTCGACGGCGTTCTGGGTGAGCGTGCCGTACCTGCCGTACCAGGCGCTGCTCGTCGTGGCCCTGCCCGCCGGGGCGCTCGTGCTGCCGGCCGGTTCGATCGCCCGCCAGGTGATCACCGCACTCGTGCCCGAGCCCCGGCGGCGCGCGGCCTACTCGCTCGACACCATCTCGCTCGAGACCACTTTCATGATCGGCCCCGCGCTCGGCATCGCGGCGAGCACGCAGCTCTCGTCCACCGTGGCGCTCACGGGCATCGGCATCGTGTTCGGGGCGTGCGCCGCGGCGCTGTACCTGGTGGATCCGCCCATCCGCACCGAGGAGGAGCGCGGCGCGACACCGGGCACGCGGCCGAGGATCCGCGCGTGGCTCGGCGCGCCGCTGATCGGCACGCTGCTGGTCGCCATGGGCGCCCTGTTCGTGCTCATGGGCACGGAGCTCGCGGCACTCGCGGCCCTTCGCGAGTCCGGCGAGGTCGGCTGGACCGGTGTCGTGATTGCCGTGATGTGCGTCGCGTCGCTGACGGGCGGGCTCATCCACGGCGCGGTGCCGAGGTCGCTCTCCCAGCTACCGCTGATGGTTCTGCTCGCCGTGCTGGTGATTCCGGTCGCGCTGGTGACCGATCCGTGGTGGCTGCTGGCGCTCGCACTCGTGCCGACGAACCTGGCGTGCGCGCCGACGCTGGCCGCGACGACGGAGTCGGTGAGCAGGCTCGCACCGGTGTCCGTACGCGGCGAGGCGATGGGCCTGCAGGACTCGGCGACCCGGATCGGGATGGCGATCGGCGCGCCGGTGGTGGGCTTCGTGATCGATCACTCCCAGCCAGGCTGGGGGTTCGTGGCCGCGGGGCTGGGCGGGCTGCTGTTCGCCCTCGCAGGCTGGCTGCTGCAGCGCCGCCCAGCGCGGCCGTCGGTTACAGGCAGGCCTGGCGCAACTGCTCCAGGTTGTTCAGATTCCGTTGCAACCACTGGTTGAACGCGTTCATGTTGTCCAGCTTCTGCTGTTCGAGCTCGAGGTAGCCGTCGGCCATCGCGCCGAGCGTCTGCTTGACGTCCTGTTCGGCGACCTGGTTGGCCAGGTCCTGCAGCTGGTTCGCCTTCTCCTCGGCGCGCGCCTGCACCTCCTGCGGGTCCACGTTCGGGTTCAGGTCGACGATGCCCAGAGCCTGGCTGCACACGCTCGCCTTGCTCGTCGCCGAGTTCACCTGGTCGACGGCCTCGTTCACCTCGGAGCAGCCCGTGAGCAGCAACAGTCCCAGCGCGACCGGCGCGCACCTTTTCAGCATGCCGCAGAACCTACCGGGTTCCTCCCTTTTGCCCACCCGGCCTCCGACTTCAGGACGACGCCCTCGGCGCCCCGCGGCCCTAGTTTCGTCGCGGGAGGGAATCATGGCAGGTAGTGGGCGCGTCACCGCCCTGGACGTGATCCGGGGCATCGCGATCCTCGGCACGCTGGGCACCAACATCTGGATCTTCACCGACCCGCTGGGGGCAGCGGGATTCCTCACCGGTCCCGCACCGGACTCGGTCGCCGGGTTCACCGAGACGGTGCTGCGCTTCCTCACCAACGGCAAGTTCCTGGCACTGCTGTCGCTGCTGTTCGGGATCGGGCTCGAACTGCAGTACCGCGCGGCGATGCGGCGCGGTAGGCGCTGGCCCGGCTGGTATCTGTGGCGTTCGGCACTGCTGCTGGTCGAGGGCCTTCTGCACTACGTCCTGATCTTCGAGTTCGACGTCCTCATGTACTACGCCGTGGTATCGGTGCTCGTGGCGTTCCTCGTCGGCCGGAGTGCCCGGGTGCAGCGCGGCTGGCTCATCGGCGTGGCCGCGCTGCACGTCACGGTCATCGGCCTGCTCACGGCTGCTCTCGTGCTCTCCGACGCGACGGTCTCCGGCGGCGCCGCCACGAGCACCGACAGCTGGCCCGAGCAGGTGAGCACGCGGCTTTCCGACTTCGCCACGTACCGCGCCGAGGCGCTGTTCGCGATCCCGCTCAGCACGGTGCTGTTCCTGGCCGGGGTGCGGCTGTGGCGGGCGGGGGCGCTGACGTCGTCAGGGCGTGCTGTCCAGGTGCGGCTGATGCGGATCGGGCTCGGCGTCGGCGTCCCGCTGAACCTGCTCACGTCGTTCGCCGGGACGGAGTGGTTCCTGGCCGACCGATACCTCGCCGCTCCGCTCGTGGCGTTCGGCCTGCTCGGCCTGGTGCCGTGGCTGCTGCACCGGATGCGCGACGAGGCCGGACCGCTGCGGCGTGGCCTGACGGCCGTGGGGCGCTCGGCGCTGTCGTGCTACGTCGGGCAGAACGTCGTGTGCTCGATCCTGTGCTACGGCTGGGGGTTCGGCCTCGCGGCCATGTTCGCCGACGCCCGCCCGTGGTGGGTCGCCGCGCTCTTCGTCAGCGTGTGCGCGCTGCTGATGCTGCTGGCGTCGTGGTGGCTGTCCCGGTTCTCGCGCGGCCCGCTGGAGCAGGTGTGGCACTGGGCTTACCAGGCGCCGCAACGATCCCGCGAGCGCGTGGACGCGACGGCGCACTGACCGCACGGCGAGGTCAGCCGTGCCCAGCTGCAGTGAAGGCCACCTTGCCTGCGTTGAACGCAGGCAAGGTGGCCTTCACTGCAGTAGGTGACTCAGGCGAGGGTCTGCGCGAGCTCCTCGGCGATCTCGTACGTGTTCAGGGCGGCACCCTTGCGGAGGTTGTCGCCGCACACGAAGAAGTCGAGCGTGTTCGGGAAGTCCAGCGCCTGGCGGACCCGGCCGACGTAGGTCGGGTCGCCACCCACCACGTCGGCGGGCGACGGGAACTCGCCCTTCTCCGGGTCGTCGACGAGCACGATCGAAGGCTGCTGCTCGAACACCTTGTGCGCGGCCTCGACGGTCACCTCACGGGAGAACGTGGCGTGAACCGCGAGCGAGTGCGTGGTGACCACGGGTACGCGCACGCAGGTGGCCGACACCTTCAGGTCCGGGATGCCGAGGATCTTGCGTGACTCGTTGCGCACCTTCAGCTCCTCGGAGAACCAGCCGTCGCCCTTGTAGGAGCCAGCAGACGGGATCACGTTGAGCGCCAACGGAGTTCCGGCGAACGGAGTGTCCGCCATGGACAGTCCGGCCGACTCGAGCGCGGCGCGGACGTCGCCGGCCTTCGAGCCGAGTCCCTTGCCCGCCACGGCCTCCAGCTCGGCGTACAGCCGGTCGATGCCGCCCTGCCCGGCACCGGAAGCGGCCTGGTAGGACGCCACCACCAGCTCGGTGAGCCCGAACTCGCGGTGCAGCGCGCCGAGCGCGGCCATCATCGACAGCGTGGTGCAGTTGGGGTTGGCGATGATGCCCTTGGGTCGCTGCGCGACCTTGTCCGCGTTGACCTCGGGCACCACGAGCGGCACCTCGTCGTCCATGCGGAACGCGCCGGAGTTGTCGACGGCCACGGCGCCGCGCGCGGCGGCGACCGGAGCCCATTCGGCGGAGACCTCGTCGGGCACGTCGAACATCGCGACGTCGACGCCGTCGAACGCCTCGGGCTTCAGCTCGACGACCGTCAGCTCCTCACCGCGCACCACGATCTTCTTGCCCGCCGACCGCGCGGAGGCGATCAGCCGGATCTCACCCCACGGCACGCTCTCGCGCCCGTTGATGATGTCGATCATGACGGTGCCGACCGCTCCGGTCGCGCCGACCAGAGCCAGCGTGGGGCCCTGTGCAGTCATCTAGCGTCCACTCCCTGCGTAAACGACGGCCTCTTCGTCGCCGCCGAGCTCGAATGCCTCGTGAATCGCGCGCACCGCGTCGTCGAGCTGCGCGTCCCTGATCAACACCGAGATCCGGATCTCCGAGGTGTTGATGATCTCGATGTTCACGCCCGACTTCGCGAGCGCCTCGCAGAAGGACGCCGTGACACCGGGGTGCGAGCGCATGCCCGCGCCGACGAGCGAGACCTTGCCGACGTGGTCGTCGTAGAGCACGGCCGAGAAGTCCAGCTCCGCCTTGATCTTCTCGAGCTCGCTCACGGCCTTGGGGCCGTTCGCCTTCGACAGCGTGAAGGTGATGTCAGTGCGGCCGGTGGTGTTGGAGATGTTCTGCAGCACCATGTCGATGTCGATCTCCGCGTCCGCGACGGTGCGGAAGATCCTCGCTGCCGCGCCCGCGTGGTCCGGGACCCCGGTGACCGTGATCTTGGCCTCCGAGCGGTCGTGGGCCACACCGGTGATCAACGCTTGTTCCACGGGGAGCTCCTCAATCGAACCGGCCACGGTCGTGCCCGGCTTGTCACTGTAGGAAGAACGAACCCGGATCGGCACGCCGTAGCGGCGGGCGTACTCCACCGAGCGCAGGTGCAGGATCTTCGAGCCGCTGGCGGCGAGTTCGAGCATCTCCTCATAGGGCACCGTGTCGAGCTTGCGCGCGTTCGGCACGATCCGCGGGTCGGCGGTGTACACACCGTCCACATCGGAGTAGATCTCGCACACATCGGCGTTGAGCGCGGCGGCGAGCGCCACCGCGGTGGTGTCGGAGCCACCCCGGCCGAGCGTGGTGATGTCCTTGGTGTCCTGCGCGACGCCCTGGAACCCGGCCACCAGTGCGATGTAGCCCTGCTCCAGCGCGTCGGTCACGCGACTGGGCGTGACATCGATGATGCGCGCGTTGCCGTGCACCGACGTGGTGACGACCCCCGCCTGCGAACCGGTGAACGACCACGCCTCGGCACCCTGCGCCGAGATCGCCATCGCGACAAGCGCGTTGGAGATCCGCTCTCCTGCCGTCAGCAGCATGTCCATCTCGCGTTCCGGGGGAACCGGGTTCACCTGTTCCGCGAGATCGAGCAGTTCGTCGGTGGTGTCACCCATCGCCGAGCACACCACCACGACCTCGTTGCCCGCCTTCTTGGTGGCAACGATCCGCTCGGCAACGCGCTTGATCCGGTCTGCGCTCTCCAACGACGAACCGCCGTACTTCTGGACCACGAGCGCCACTTGCCGAACCTCCTCGCCGGAGCGAGCACACCTCACGGTTCTGTTGCGAAGGGCCCGCTCCATACCTTCGGGACAGAGTACCGGGGGTGTGCACCGAGGACATCTCGCTTTGTGGCCCCGGCCACTCGCCGAGCGCCACGCGTACCACACCGCTGACCTACAGTGAGCCCATGAGTGACAAGGAAGCCGAGACGAGCGCCCCGGTGCACGAGCTGATCGCGCGGCGATGGAGCCCGAGGGCCCTCGACGACATGGCCGATGTCACAGCCGACCAGCTCCGCGCGCTGCTGGAGGCCGCGCGGTGGGCGCCGTCGTTCGGCAACACCCAGCCCGCCCGCTTCCTGGTCGGCAGGAGGGGCGCGGACACCTACGACCGCATCCTCGGCACGCTCACGCGCCGCAACCAGTCCTGGGCTCACCGCGCGGGGGCGCTGCTCGTGGTGCTCGCGCTCACACACAACGAGAAGGGTGCGATCCCCTACGCCGAGTACGGCGCCGGGCTCGCGGCGGAGAACCTCGTGCTGCAGGCCGTGGCCGAGGGGCTCGTCGCGCACCAGATGGCCGGCTTCGACCACGAGGCCGTGAGCCGCGAGTTCGGCCTGCCCGACGAGGTCCGGCCACTCGTCGCGATCGCCGTCGGCGGCCTCGCCGAGCCGGAGGTGCTCGGCGAGGAGCGCGACATCACGAGGGAAAGCGCACCGCGCAAACGCGTGCCGCTGGAGGACTTCGCTTTCACGGGCAGCTGGGGCACCCCCGCGTTCTAAGGCCAGTTGATCGCGCCCCCCGGGCCGAGGAACGTCCGGAGGTGCCGGTCCTCGGCGCGGCCGTGCAGGGGGAACTCGAACGTCGACCCGTCCGGCCAGGTGATGGTCCGCCCGCGGAGGTCGACCTCCGGCGCCTGCGGCCGCCGCGCCTGCCAGAGGATCCGCGGCGGGGGCGCGTCGGCCGGGTCGGTGAAGGTCGATCCGGTGTCAACGATCGCCAGCCACGACGGCGAGCAGGCCAGCCACGGTCCCTTCGCCCCGCGGAGCCGGTCCACCAGGTCGAGCACCATCGCGTTCTCGGGGCCCTTCACGCGGATCTGCCGTTTGAACGGGTTCCCCCACTTGCCTCCGCCGCTGCCCGCGCCGTTGACGAAGGCGAAGACGGAGAGCACCGAGACGCCGATGCCGCGCACGATGTTCCAGCAGAAGCGACGGATCAGCTTCTTGCCCTTGACCGTGCCGTCCATGCGCCTGCCGGGCACCTCGAACCCGAGTCCGTCGTCGCTCAGGCGCAGCACGATCACCGGCTCGCGCCACTGACCGCGAAGCAGCTCCTCGACCCGTTCCCGGAAACCGGGGCGGACCAGCGTCTTGTCGCGCTTCGCGTCGAGCCGCTCCTCGTGAGCGAAGATCTTCTCCGCCGCCCGCCGCCTGGCCTCGGTGGGCGCCTGGGCGATCAGCTCCTCCGGCGTGCCGGCTAGATGTCGAGGTTCCCTCGGGTCTCCTCCGCGCTCTGGTCCCCGCCGATCTCGCTCTTGTCGAACCACGGCTCGTCCCCTCCGACGCTGACGTCTTCCGTGCCCTCGCTGTAGGCGGTCCGCCCCGCCGCTACACCGGCCTTGGCTCCGGCACCGGCGACCAACGGCTGAACACCGGCCGAGGTCTGGAACATCGTGGTGAGCGCCCGGTTGCTCGGGTTGAACGGCACCCCGGCGGTGTGCTCGAGAACCTCGAGCGAGAACTTCGACTCACCGGCGTAGGTCCCGAGGCGGAACTTCCTGGTCATCTCCATGACCTTCGTCGAGTACTTCGCCAGGAAGTCGATGAAGGTGTCGAGCAGCTTGCCGAACCTGCCGAGGTAGCCGGTGACCTTCTTGAGCACGCTAGCGGCCTTGGCGATCGAGGCGGTCATCGCGGCGGCGACCGAGCTGCCGAAGCTGATGACCGACGCGGCCAGGGCGGGCAGCCAGATGGTGATCAGCCACGACACCAGCTCGGTGATGATCGCCTTGATCACCTCTTCGATGACCTGCATGACCATCGACCACATCTGCAGCACCTCGGCCACCGAACCGGCCGCCGAGCCGATGCCGCGGATGCCGGAGGAGAAGTCGCCGAGCGCCTCCTTCGCCGCGTTGCCCGCCTCGTCGACCCATTCGGCCAGCGCGGTGTCGCCCGCCTGCTCGAAGTCGTCGGCGAGCGCGACGAAGCCCTGCGCGATGGTGACGAAGTTGTCGGAGGCGTGCCCGATGGCGGGGCCGTCGCCGGTGACCTGGTGCAGTGCGTCCTGCAGCGGCTGAACCAGCTCCAGCAGCATGTTGAGCCCGTGGCTGACCAGCCAGCCGATGGGGTCCATGGCGAAGGTGACGATGTCCCCGGCCGCGGCGCCGACGAACGCCGCGCCGTCACCGACCAGCGCGGCGCCCGCGGAGGCCAGCTCCTGCGGATTGTCCGCCTGCGCCGCCTGCTGGGCGTGCGCGGCGATCGACTTGCCGGAGTCGTAGGCCGTGCCGAACACCGGCACGTGGCCCATCGCGCGGTCGATGTTGGCGCCCGTGCTCTCGTCGTACGCCTGGACGTCGAGCGTGTCGGCGATGCTCTCCCGCTCGGTCATGAGCCGTGCCCTCCCGCCGCGTCGATCTGCCCCTGGTGCCGCCCGAAGGTGATCGTCCCCGCGTCCTCGGCCTCCTGGTACATCTCGGCGGCCCTGTTCAGCTTGGTGATGAACCCGTCGACGCCGTCCTTCATGTCGTTCAGCAGGGACCGCAGCTCCGCGAGGCGATCGGTGTAACCCTGCTTGGCGAAGATCCCGATGACGCCCCAGGCCTCGTTTGTCACGTCGGCGGCGTCGATGAGGTTGCCGAACTTGTCGGCCTCCCCCTCGTAGTGCGGGAGTTGCCTGGCGTAAGCGGAGATCGCCTCGATGTTGGTCTGTATGCCGTCGGGCATCGGGCCCCCTCGGTCGGGATCGGTCAGCGCAGGATCGAACCTTGGTCGAAGTAGTCGTCGTTGTCGTCGTCCGAAGGGCGGGACCTCCGGGTCGGCGGCGGCGTTTGCTGCGACGCAGGTTCCTCCTCGGCGGTTCCGAACGCCTCTGCCTGAGCCTGGCGAACCTGCTCCGAGGTGTTGACACCGAACGTGTCACCGAACGCGTCGTCCACGATCCCGGCCTGCCGCTGGACCGCACCCGCGACCGCCTGCCGCATGGTGCTCATGATCGTGGCGGAGAGCTGGCCCGGGTCCTGACGCAGCGCGCCGGGGGTCAGCCGCAGGTCGGTGACGGCGCCTCCGGCGCCCGCGACCACCGTGACACCGCCGTCCGGCGAGGTCGCGGTGCTCTCGATCTCGGCGATCCGCGCCTGCATCTCTCCTACGCCGGCGAAGTTGGCCTCGGCCTGACGGATCTTGCTCCGGAAGTTCTCGAACTGGGCGATCAGCTGATCCATGTGGGCGGACATCGGTACCCCATGCGGTGCGCGGCTGGGCGTCATTCGGGCGAATGCGCCGCCCGATTATGACAAGGCCGCGCGAGCACGGACCGGTTTTCCGCTCAGGAGGCGCCGCCCACCCTGCGGATGATGCGGGCCACGATCGAGGACACCACGAGCCAGAAGATCGCGGCGATGCCGTAGTTCACCAGCACCGAGAGCTTCGGGTCGTCGGGTGTGAAGAGGTCCTTGAAGCCCAGCGAGAGGCCCTCGGACCAGTCGGCGACCCACGACACGATGCCGTTGTCGGGGTTGGCCTCGCCGATCACGAAGATCACGTGCAGGACCAGCACCAGCGCGAACAGCAGGCCGACCCAGCGGGCCACGCCGGCCAGCAGGCCGACGACCTGGTCGCGGACAGCCTTCCAGTCCGTCTTGCGCTTCGGCGCCGGCTCCTGCTCCTCGGGGGAGTTGCGGAAGGTCGACACGGAAGGGCTGGGCGGGAGCGCCTGCGTGGCCTCGGCGTCGCTGGCGTCACTGCCCTGCGCTTTTTTCTCGGCGTGCTCAGCCATGCCCCGCAGTTTCCCACGGCTCCCGGCGAAAAGCTACGCGCCAGTAACTCGACGGAACGACCGGGCGATAACGGTTCGGCCTCGCCCCGGCTTTTCAACGCGATCACGCCGTGGTTAAGCTGGCCGACGTGGCACGTGCTCTCCTGCTTCGCTGCCGCGACGGGGCCTGATCAGACCGGCTCCCCGTCGCGGGGCTTTGTGGTGCCGCCGGTCGTAACCGAGCCCACAACCGAGCAGGAGCATTTCCAGACATGAGCACCCCCGAACCTTCGGTATCGCCCGCCAGCCGTATCCGCACGCCGTCCCGGCCCGCGCCTGACGGCCAGCCGGTGTGGAACACCCAGCGCGGCTCGTCGATGCCGGTCCACCGCTACCAGCCGTGGTACCGCCTGGTCGAGGACATCCAGCTGCCCGACCGGACGTGGCCGGACAAGCGCATCGACCGCGCCCCGCTGTGGTGCGCGGTCGACCTGCGCGACGGCAACCAGGCCCTGATCGACCCGATGTCGCCCGCCCGCAAGCGCAAGTTCTTCGACCTGCTGGTGCGCATGGGTTTCAAGGAGATCGAGGTCGGCTTCCCGGCCGCGAGTCAGACCGACTTCGACTTCGTCCGCGAGATCATCGAGGACGGCGCGATCCCGGACGATGTCCGCATCCAGGTGCTGACGCAGTGCCGCCCCGAGCTGATCGAGCGCACCTTCGCCTCGCTGGAGGGCGCCCCGAGGGCGATCGTGCACATCTACAACTCGACGTCGATCCTGCAGCGGCGGGTGGTGTTCCGCGAGGAGCGCGAGGGCATCAAGAAGATCGCGCTGCAGGCCGCCGACCTGGTGGTGGAGTACGCCTCGAAGTACTCCGACACCGACTTCCGGTTCCAGTACTCGCCCGAGTCGTACACCGGCACGGAGCTGTCCTACGCCGCCGAGGTGTGCAACGCCGTCTCCGACATCTGGCAGCCGACGCCGGAGCGGCCGGTGATCATGAACCTGCCAGCGACCGTGGAGATGGCGACCCCCAACGTCTACGCCGACTCGATCGAGTGGATGAACCGCAACCTGGACCGCCGCGACGGCGTGATCCTCTCCCTGCACCCGCACAACGACCGGGGCACCGGCGTCGCCGCCGCCGAGCTGGGCTACCAGGCCGGCGCCGACCGCATCGAAGGCTGCCTGTTCGGAAACGGTGAGCGCACCGGCAACGTCGACCTGGTGGCGCTGGGTATGAACCTGTTCAGCCAGGGCATCGACCCGCAGATCGACTTCTCCGACATGGACGAGATCAAGCGGACCGTCGAGTACTGCAACCAGCTGCCGGTGCACGAGCGCAGCCCGTGGGCGGGCGACCTGGTGTTCACCGCGTTCTCCGGCTCCCACCAGGACGCGATCAACAAGGGCTTCGACGCGCTGAACGCCGCGGCCGAGAAGGCGGGCGTGCCAGTGGAGGAGTTCCCGTGGGAGGTCCCGTACCTGCCGATCGACCCGAAGGACATCGGCCGCACCTACGAGGCCGTGATCCGCGTGAACTCGCAGTCGGGCAAGGGCGGCATCGCCTACATCATGAAGACCGAGCACCAGCTGGACCTGCCGCGCAGGCTGCAGATCGAGTTCTCGCAGACCGTCCAGCGGCACACCGACTCCGAGGGCGGCGAGGTGGACCCGGAGACGATGTGGAGCGCCTTCTCGGCCGAGTACCTCGAGCCACGCACGCCGCTGGAGCTGGTCCGCCAGCACGTGACCGCGAACGGTGAGTACGACCTCACCGCCACGGTTCGCGTCGACGGCGAGGAGCAGGAGATCACCGGACGCGGCAACGGCCCGATCGCCGCGTTCTTCGACGCCCTGAGCACGGTCGGTTACGACCTGCGGCTGATGGACTACAGCGAGCACACGCTGACCCCGGGCGACGACGCGAAGGCCGCCTCGTACATCGAGTGCGCCATCGACGACAAGGTGTACTGGGGAGTCGGCATCGACCCGTCGATCGTCACCGCCTCCCTGCGCGCCGTCGTCTCCGCCGTGAACCGCGCGCACCGCTGACCCTTCCGGCCGTCGGCCCCCAAGGCCACCTTTGCTGCGCTCAACGCAACAAAGGTGGCCTTCGGTGCGTCCGGCAGCAGGGAGCAACCCTGAGGGGTTCTCAGTGGTGGCTGCGTTGAGCGGTACGTGGACGTCTCGACGCTCTCGCTGCTGGCGCTGTTCGTCATCGCGGCGGTGCCGCTGGCCCCGACCGAGGTGACGCTGATCGGCATGGGCGTCGTCGCCGCGGCCAAGGACGGGCCGATCGCGCCGACCATCCTCGTGGCCTCCGCGGGTTGCCTGCTCTGCGACTACCTGCTCTACGTCACGGGCAGGCGAGGCGGTTCGCGCGCGCTGGCGCGCGTGCGAAGGCGGCGCAGCGCCGACACGACCATCCGCTGGCTCACCGCCCGGCTGGAACGGCGGCCCGTCGCGGTCCTCGTGATCGCGCGCTGGCTGCCCGCGGGCGGCACGGCGGGCTCGCTGCTCGCAGGATCGCTGCGCTGGCCACGCGCGGCGTTCCTCACCGCGTCCGTCATCGGGGTGATCCTCTGGTCGACCTACGCCGTCCTGCTCGGCTACCTCGGCGGCACGATGGTCGACGAGTCACTCACGAGCCTGCTGCTGTCGCTCGCTGTCGCCGCCGTGCTCACAGCACTGGTCGCCGCGGTGTGGCGGCGCCGGACCGGGCATCATCTGGACTATGCGCGCGGAACGTCTGGTGGCACTGCTGTTCACCCTGCAGAGCAGGCGTAGCGCCACGGTCCCCGAACTGGCCGAGGCGCTCGGCGTCTCCGAGCGGACCATGCACCGCGACATCGCCACGCTGCAGGCGTCGGGGGTTCCGCTGTGGACCGAACCCGGCCGCTACGGCGGGGTTCGCCTCGTCGAGGGCTGGCGGACCAGGCTCGACGGCCTCACCTCCCGCGAGGCGGTGGCGATCTTCGCGATGGGCGTGCCGCGCGCGCTCGCCGAGCTGGGCCTTGGCACCGCCGTCTCGGCGGCGCACGCGAAGGTGTCGGCTACCCTGCCCGCCCCGCTGCGCGAGCAGGCCCAGCATCTCGCCCAGCGGTTCCACCTCGACGCGCCGGGCTGGTTCCGCGAGGAGGACGACACCGAGCACCTCGCGACGATCGCGCAGGCCGTGTGGGAGCAGCGCCGGACCAGGGTCAGCTACCGGCGCGGCGACGACGTGATCGACCGGTTGCTGGACCCGCTCGGCCTCGTGCTCAAGGCCGGCGTCTGGTACCTCGTCGCGCGGGTCGGCGACGCCGTTCGCACCTACCGCGTCAGCCGGATCGCCGAGTCGGAACCGCTGGACGAGACGTTCGAGCGGCCTGCCGATTTCGACCTGGCCGGCTGGTGGCACCGGTCGTCGGCGGAGTTCGAGCGCTCCCTGCGACGGCAACGCGTGCGGGTGCGGCTGAGCAGGGGCGGTCGGCGCGCGCTGCCGAGGTACATCGAGCCCGATGTCGCGCTCGCCGCGCTGGAGGCCGCGGGCCCTCCCGACGCCGACGGCTGGACCGAGGTGGAGCTGCCGCTGGAGGAAGGGGACATCGCGGCCGGCCAGCTGCTCGGCCTCGGCACCGGGGTGGAGGTGCTGGCACCACCCGCCGTGCGGGCGGCGTTCGCCGACGCCGCACAGCGGATGGCCGACCGTCACCGGTAGCCGGTGGCGTCCGCGGGCTTGCCGGGGTCCTGCACCTCGTCGACGTAACGCCAGGCGTCGGGCCTGCTGCCGTCGACGTCGTCGAAGTCGTAGATCCTCGCGAGCTGCCCGCTGTTGAGGGTCTGCCCGGTGAAGCGGTGCCGGTCCGGGTCGGCGGCGAGCTCGGCGACGGCGCGGCCGACGAAGACGGGCGACTCCGAGATGCAGAAATGCGGTTCCCTCACCAGCGCGTCGCGCCAGTTCTGCTCGGTGACGCCGTAGTGCTCGAGCATGGCCTCGGAACGCAGCCAGCCGGGGGTCATGGCGACCGCGGTGCAGCCGTACTCGCGCAGCTCGTGCGCCTCGGCTCGCGCGACGTTGTGCGAGGCGGCCTTCGCGACGTAGAACCCGAGCGACGTGCCCACCCGGAACTTGGCGTTGTACTCGGCCGTTCCGTCGGTCATCTCCACCACCAGGCCGCCCTGCTGCCGGATCACCAGCGGGAGGAGGTGGTGGCTGGTGATCACGTGCGCGTCGATGCCGAGGCGGATCATGCGCAGTGTGTCGTGGAGCGGCATCTCCCACACCGGCTTGCCCCAGCCGATGTACTCGTCACCGCCCCAGATGCCGTCGACGAGGACGTCGATCCGGCCGTGCTCGCGGTCGATACGTTCGGCGAGTGCGGCGACCTGCGCGGAATCGAGGTGGTCCACCCGCACGGCGACTCCCTCGCCGCCCGCCTCGGCGATCTTCTCGACGGTGCCCTCGATGGTCTCCGGCCGGTCCACTTCAGACCGCTCTTGTCCCGACGTCCTTCCCGTGACGTAGACGAACGCACCGCGCCTGCCCAGCTCGATCGCGATCCCCCTGCTCGCCCCGCGGGTTCCTCCCGCGACGACGGCCACCTTCCCTGCCAGTTCGTTACCCATGCACCCGACGATGCCGCCGAACCCTGTCAGTTCCCGTCATGGTTGGAACCGGTTGTCTCGCGAGTCCCCCGCTCCGGTTCGCGAGTCCCCCGCTCCGGTTCGCGAGTCCCCCGCTCGGGCCGCCGAGTTGCCCGCTCAGGTCGGAGCCGTCCCTGTTCCGAACGCACAACTCGGCGTGGGAACGCACGACTCGCGAACGGGAGCGCAGAACTCGCGGGCAGGAACGGGGGACTCGCGGACAGGAACGGGGGACTCGCGGGCAGGAACGGGGGACTCGCGGACGGGGCGTCAGGCGGGTGGGTCGGCGCCCACCTCGGCGGCTTCGGTGCGCAGGGCGTCGAGGACCGCCGTCACGGCGGGACGCCGGGTGCCCGCTCGCAACACCGCCTCCACGACCCGCGCCGCCCGGATCCCCGCCAAGGGCCTGCGGAGCACCCGGCGGGTGTCCATCGTGTACCTGGGCAGCAATGCGATGCCGTGTCCGGAGGCGACCAGGGCCTCGGTGATCCGGAAGTCGTTGAAGCGGTACGCCACACGCGGTCGCACGCCCGTTCGCGTCGCCAGCGAGAGCAGGACGTCGTCGACGGGGAACCCCACGTCGACGCTGATCCACTGCTCCGTCGCCAGATCGGTCAGCTCGACGTGGGCCCGGTCGCCGAGCGGGTGCCCCGGCGGCAGTGCCACGTCGAGCGGCTCCCTCAGCAGGGGCACCACGTCGATGCGCTCACCGGCGAACGGCGGCGCGTGCTCGTCGCGGTGGGTCACCACCACGTCGTGGTCGGCGAGCAGCCCCGGCACCTCGGGCGGGGTCATGTCGACGTCGCGGACGTCCACGTCGAGCCCGTCCCTCGCGGCGAACCGCGGCAGCAGGCCGGGCAGCAACAGCAGCCCCGCCGACGGGAAGATCGCCAACCGCACACGGCCACGCGGCGAGCGACGGTAGGTGTCCAGCTCGGCCTCGGCCCGGTCGAGCGCGGAAAGCACCTCGTCGGCCCTGGCCACGAGCGCCCTGCCCGCGTCGGTGAGCCGCAGCCCCCGCCCCGCCGGTTCGGTCAGCGCGAGCCCGACCTCGGCCTGCAGGGCCCGCAGCTGCTGCGACACCGCCGACGGCGTGCAGTGCAGTGCCCGTGCGGCCGCGGTCACACTGCCCCGATCGGCGAACTCTCGCAGCGTCCGCAGTCTGCCCAGGTCCACCAGCACAGTGAAGCACAGCTACAAGGTCATTGAAATTAAACTCGCTGGTCCTTCATTGTTAGCGGGCGCAAGCTTGGAGTGTGCCTGGACGTGACCGCTTTCTCGCCGCGTTCACCGCCCTGCTCTGGGGCTGCAACTTCCTCGCGATCCACGCCACCCTCACGCACTTCCCGCCGCTGTTCGCCGGCGCGCTGCGGTTCGTGGTGATCGCGATCCCGACGATGCTGCTCGTGCCGTGGCCGAAGGTGAAGCTGCGCTGGCTGATCGGTTACGGCATCGGCTTCGGCACGCTCCAGTTCGCCTTCCTCTTCGTCGGCATGAAGGCCGGCATGCCGACCGGTCTCGCCTCGCTCGTGCTCCAGGCGTCGGCACCCTTCACGGTGGTGCTCAGTGCCGTCTTCCTGCGCGAGCGCCTCACGGCGTGGCAGGTCGCGGGCATCTTGCTCGCGGTCGCGGGGATGAGCGCCATCGGCTGGCAGCGCGCCGAGTACGCCGCGCTCCTTCCGCTGCTGCTGACGCTGCTCGGCGCGCTGAGCTGGGCGTGCGGCAACCTCTGCCTCCGCAAGGCCGAACCGGAGCACCCGCTGCGCTTCACGCTCTGGATGTCGGTGGTGCCACCGCTGCCCATGTGGGGCCTCTCGCTGGTCTTCGAGGGAACCGCCGCGCAGTGGGAGAGCCTGAGCACTTTCCACCTGCCCGCGCTGGCCGGGATGGCCTACACGGCCGTGCTCGGCACCGTGGTCGGCTCCGGCATCTGGAGCGCGCTCATGCGCCGCAACCCGGCCAGCACGGTGGCACCGTTCTCCATGCTGGTGCCAGTCGTCGGCCTGACGCTGGCGTTCGTGCTGCTTGACGAGCGCCCGACCGTGGTCGAGATCGTCGCGAGCGCCGTCGTGGTCGGCGGCGTGCTGCTCGGCTCGGTGCGCCGCCGCGGGCGTCAGGACACCACGACGTCGGGCTGCACCAGCTCCACCTCCACCTCGTGCGGAGAGATCCGCCCGGCGCGGATGTCCTCCGCGTAGTGGCAGGCCACGCGGTGGCCCTCACCGATCTCCCGCAGCGCGGGCCGGTCGGTGTCGCACAGCGTCTCCTGCCGCCACGGGCAACGCGTGTGGAACCGGCACCCGCTCGGCGGCGCGGCGGGTGAGGGCAGGTCTCCGGCGAGCAGAATCTGCTCCCGGCTGTCCTCCACCACCGGGTCCGGCACCGGGATCGCCGAGAGCAACGCCTTCGTGTACGGGTGCAGCGGGTCCTGGTACAGCTCGTCGGAGCTCGCCTCCTCGACCAGTGAGCCGAGGTACATCACGCCGATCCGGTCGGAGATGTGCCGCACCACCGCGAGGTCGTGGGCGATGACGAGGTAGGTGAGGCCGAACTCGTCCTGCAGTTCCTCCAGGAGGTTGAGCACCTGCGCCTGCACCGAGACGTCCAGCGCCGACACCGGCTCGTCGGCCACGATCAGGTCCGGCTCCACCGCGAGCGCTCTCGCGATGCCGATGCGCTGGCGCTGCCCTCCTGAGAACTCGTGCGGGTACTTGCGCAGCGCGTTCTCGGGCAAACCGACCGCGGCGAGCAGCTCCTTGAGCCGCTGGTGCGTCTGTTGCTTGCCCTTGTCGAGCCCGTGCGCGCGCATGCCCTCCACGAGCAGTGACTCCACCGACTGCCGTGGGTCCAAACTGGACAGCGGGTCCTGGAACACCATCTGCATGCGGCGTCGCATGGTGCGCAGTTGCTCGCCCTTGAGGCTGCGGAGGTCGGTGCCGTCGAACACCACGCGCCCGCCCGTCGGCTCCACGAGCCGCAGCAGCCCTCGACCGAGCGTGGTCTTGCCGCACCCCGACTCGCCGACGAGACCGTAGGTCTCGCCGCGTTCGATCCGCAGGCCAACGCCGTCGACGGCGTAGACGTAGCCGATCGTGCGGTCGAGCACGATGCCCCGCTTGATCGGGAAATGCACCTTGAGGTCATCGATCGTGACCAGTGGGTCGTCGCTCATCGTGTTCCCTCCGCCGCCAGTGGTGCGACCTCCACCGGATTGTGGCAACGCAGCATCCCGCCGCGATCCTCGACCAGCTCCGGCGGATCGCTCCAGCACTGTTCCAGCTGGTTGGGGCACCTCGGCGCGAACGCGCACCCGCGCGACCACGCGATGTTGTCCACAACGGACCCCCGGATCGGCACGAGCTTCTCGCCGCGCGGCGCATCGAGACGGGGGATGGAGGCCAGCAGGCCGTGCGTGTACGGGTGCCTCGGCTCGGCGAACAGCGCGTGCCGCTGCGCGCGCTCCACGATCCGGCCGCCGTACATCACGTTCACCTCGTCGCAGAGTCCGGCGACCACGCCGAGGTCGTGCGTGATCATGATGAGCGCCGTGTCGGTGCCGGACACGAGCTCCGAGAGCAGGCTCAGGATCTGGGCCTGGATGGTCACGTCGAGCGCGGTGGTCGGTTCGTCGGCGATGAGCAGCCTCGGCCTGCACGCCAGCGCGATGGCGATCAGCGCGCGCTGGCGCATTCCTCCGGAGAGCTGGTGCGGGTACTCGTCGAGCCGCCGGTTCGGGTCGGGGATGCCCACCCGGTTGAGCAGGTGCTCGCCCTCCACTTTGGCCTCTTTGCGCGACATTTTCCGGTGCCGCTCCAGCACTTCCGTGATCTGCAGGCCGATGGGCACCACCGGGTTGAGCGAGGACAGCGGATCCTGGAAGACCATGCCGAGGTCCCGCCCTCGCCGCTCGTCGAGCTGCCGCTGGGAGAGCCCGAGCAGCTGTTCGCCCTCGAACGTCACCGATCCCGACACCTCGGCGCCCCGCGACGGCAGCAGGCCCATGATCGCCAGCGAGGTCACCGACTTGCCGCAGCCCGACTCGCCGACGAGACCCACCGTCTGGCCCGGTTCGACGTCAAAGCTGATGTTGTCGACCGCGATGGTCGGCTCCTCGCCCCTGCGGCGGAACACCACCGAGAGGTCGCGAACTTCCAGCAGAGCCATCCCCATCACCGCCGTTGCCGTGGGTCGAGTGCCTCGCGCATCGACTCGCCGACGAGCGTGAAGCCCAGTGCCACCACGATGATGCACCCGGCCGGCCAGAACGCGAGGTGCGGCTGGCTGTCGAAGAAGTCCTGTGCGTTGCCGAGCATCTGGCCCCATTCCGGAGTCGAGTCGTCCGCGGCGCCGAGGCCGAGGAACGACAGTGCGGCCGCGTCGAGCACCGCGATGGCGAGCACGAGCGTCGACTGCACGATCACCGGGCCGAGCGAGTTCGGCAGGATGTGCCGGAACACGATGGCCCTTCTCTTCACGCCGAGCGCCTTCGCGGCGAGCACGTGGTCGCTCTCGCGCACGCTCAGCATCGTTCCGCGCAGCAGCCGCGCGAAGATCGGGATCTGCACGATCGCGACCGCGAGGATCACCGTGAACTGCGACTGTTCCGCGAACAGCGCGCCGATCGACACCGCCAGCAGCAGCGAGGGGATCGAGAGCAGCACGTCCACGATCCGCATGACGACCGAGTCGACCCAGCCGCCGAACGCGCCGGCCAGCGTGCCGAGCACCAGCCCGCCGCCGAGCCCGATCACCGTGGCGAGCGCGGCCACGAGCAGCGTCTGCTGCGAGCCGAGCAGCATCCGGGAGAAGAGGTCGCGACCGTACTGGTCGCCGCCGAGCGGGTAGCCGTCCTGCGGCGGCGGGATCTCGTTGTTGGCGCGGGAGACCTGGTCCTCCAGCAGCCGCAGCGCGGGATCGTGTGGCGCGATGAACGGTGCCAGCACGGCCAGTAGCACGAACAGGCCGATCATCACGGCGCCGACGATGAACACCGGGTTGCGCCGCAGCCGCCGCCACGCGGACACGGCGAGGCTGACGCCGGCGTCGTGACCGTTCGGCGAGCCCTGTCCGTCGGGACCGACCTCGAACTCCGGACCCCGCGCGGCCACACTGGCGAGCCGGTCGATTTTCGTCGCACGAGACGACGCCATAGCTAGCTCACTTTCTGCGCCGTGCGGATGCGCGGGTCGATCACCGCGTACGACAGGTCGACCAGGAGGTTGACCAGTACGTAGGCCATCGCGGCCGCGATGATCACCACCTGCAGCACGGGGTAGTCCTTGCGCTCGAACCCGATCGCCAGCGCCTGCCCGACCCCCTGCCACGAGAACACCGTCTCGGTGAGCACGGCGCCCGACAGCAGCGCGCCGGTCTGCAGGCCGACCGTCGTCACCACCGGGAGCATCGCGTTGCGGAGGATGTGCCGGTCCCGGATGATCCGCCGGGTCAGCCCCTTCGACCGGGCCGTGCGCACATAGTCCTCGTCCATGACGTCCAGCACGGACGCCCTGGTGATGCGGAAGATCACCGCGAATGGGATCGACGCCAGCGCCAGCGCAGGAAGCAGCAGGTGCTCCAGCGCGTCCCACGCCGCGTCCCACTCGCGCGTCAGCAGGCCGTCGAGCACGAAGAAGCCGGTGACGCGCGTGGCCTCGATGTCCGCGCTCTGCCTGCCGCCGGTCGGCAGCCAGCCGAGTTTGATCGACAGGATGTACTTGAGCAGGAACGCGAGGAAGAAGATCGGGATCGAGATGCCGATCATCGAGCCGACCACACCGGCGTTGTCCAGCCAGCCGCCCCGGCGGCGGGCCGCGAGGTAACCGAGCGGGATCGCACCGATCAGGGCGATGAGGATCGCCGCGATGCTGAGCTCGATGGTCGCGGGGAACCGTTCCAGGAACAGCTCCATCGCCGGCTTGCCCGGCGAGACCCCGGTGGAGGTGCCGAAGTCACCGGTGATCGCCCGGCCGAGGAACGCGAAGTACTGGACGAAGATCGGGTCGTTCAGCCCGAGGGCGTCGGTCAGTTCGGCGCGGCTCTCGGCTGTGCCGCGGTCCCCCAGGAGGGCCGAGACCGGCCCTCCCGGGAGTAACCGCAGCCAGCCGAAGATCAGCACCGAGAGCACTACCACGACGAGTGCGAGTTGCAGCACGCGCCGAATCGTGTATCGGAGCACCGTTCTCGCTTATTCGGGAGACGAGACCGAGACCGCGGCGAACTCTTCCTTGGTCAGCGGGCTGGGCACCAGCCCCTGCACCTCGGGGGAGACGACGATCGCGGGCGGGGAGTGCGACAGCGGGATCGCCGGGATGTACTTCGACATCAGGTCCCGGTTGATCTGCTGGTACTTCGCTTCGCGCTCGGCGGCGTCCACAGTGGAGTCGGCGTCCTCGATCGCGGTGGCCAGCTGCTGGCCCCACGGCGAGCCCGAGGTCCAGAACTGGTTCTCCGTGGTGCCGAAGAAGGTGCCGATGAAGTTCTCCGGCGAGTTGTAGTCACCCGTCCAGCCGAGCAGGAACAGCTGCGCGTCGGCGACCTCGACCTGGTCGAGGTACCCACCGGCCCACGGCTTGCTGATCGGCTTCACCGTGATGCCGGCGCCCTCCAGGTCCTCCTTGATGGCACCGAAGATCGCCTGCGGGTTCGGCATGTAGGGCCGCGTGACCTGGCTCGGCCACCACAGCTCGACAGTCAGGTTGGGATGGCCGGCCTCGCGCAGCAGCTGCTTGGCGCGATCCGGATCGTACGAGTACTTCTGCACGTCGTCGGCGTATCCGTCGACCGACGACGGGTAGAACTGCGTGGCGACCTCGGAGTTCTCCGGCATCACCGACTTGACGAGGCTTTCGCGGTCGATCGCGTAGGCCAGTGCCTGGCGCACCTTGAGGTCCTTGAGCGCAGGGTTGTTCTTCTGCGTGATGCCCAGATACAGGATGTTGAACGGGTCCCGGATCTGGAGGTTGTAGCCGCCTGCCTTCAGCGAGTCCCAGTCGGCGGGGGCCGGGAAGTCGTAGCCGTCGATGTCGCCGGCCTCGAGCGCCTGCTTACGGGCGGTCTCGTCCTCGATCACGCGGAAGATCAGCTTGTTGAGCTTGGCCTTGTCGCCCCAGTACTGGTCGTTGCGGGCGAGTTCGATGGTGCCGTTCGCCTCGTCGTAGGAGGTGAACTTGAACGGCCCGGTGCCCGTCGGGTGCGAGCGCGCGTACTCGGAGAAGACGAAGCTGTCTCCCTGCGCCTTGACGTTGTTGGCCTGGAACTCGTCCATCGCCTTGGGGCTCTGCATGGCGAACGAGTCCTGGGACAGCATCGTCGGGAACGTCGCCGTGAAGCGGGTGAGCTCCAGCTTGACGGTGGTGGGGTTCTCGGCGGTGCAGCCCTGGTAGAGCGAGGGGTTGGCCCCGTCGCTGAAGCCGCCGAAGTTCTCGATCCAGTAGTAGGAGAGAGCCGCGGTGGCGCCGGCGCCGGTCTGGCCGTACATGCGCTCGAAGTTCTTGCACACGGCGTCGGCGTTGAACGGGGTGCCGTCGTGGAAGTTCACGCCCTCGCGCAGGGTGAACGTCCAGGTCTTGCCGTCGGGGCTCGACTCCCACTTGGTGGCGAGCTCGGGCTCCAGCTCGGCGGTGCCGGGCTTGATGCCGACGAGGTTCTCGAACATCTGCCGGGTCACGCGGAAGGTCTCGCCGTCGGAGGCGTAGAACGGGTCGAAGTTCGACGGGGCGCCAGTGGCCCCGAAGACCAGCGTGCCTCCTTCCTGGCCACCGCCGGTATCACGTTCGGACTCGGCACAGGCGGTCAAGGACACCGCGAGCGCGGCGGCCAGCCCGATCAGGGCTGTGCGTCGCGTTCGGGCCACCCGCAGTTGGAGCATTTTGGCACCCCTTGAGGAAACATCAGTTCGGTTCGCGGGCACGAATCTCGTGTCCGCGATGGTCGCTGACCCTAGCGGGTGTGAGGGCGGTTACTTAAGGTCCTGAGGTTACGATCGGGCTACGCAGAAGGTGAAAAAGTTCCGAACAGTCGAGAAATCACCACGCTGGGTGACCAATCGACTACGCGCTACCTGCTTTGGTCGGCTTCTGTCAGGCGGGGTGGAGCCCTACCGCCGCATCGGCGTGCGGCTGTGTGCGGTCGACGGAGAACCACCCGCGCTCGAAGCTCTGCCAGGCGATGAGGTGTGGTCTGGACGTCTCGCCGTCACGGGCGACGGCCCTTTCGAGCCTGGCGGTGGAATCCGGATCCTCCACCCAGCACAGGTATGACAGCTTCGGCCGCACCGACGCGCGGCCCGCCGACACCCCCTCGAGCACGAGCACGCTCGGCACCGGGACGTCCACGACGGGGCCGAGCTCCGGCACGCCAGTGGTCCAGTCCATGCGCCGGTAGCGACCGGGCAGGCCGAGGGCCAGCCGGTCGAGAACGCCCTCCCGCAGGCGTGGCCACCACGAGACAGGGTCGTCCCACGTGGCGAAGTCGTCGGTGCTGACGAGCGCCGTGGGCACGCCGCGTTCGCGCAGGGCAGCGACGACGGCCGCCGCGAGCGTCGACTTGCCGGACCCGGAGGGGCCGTCGATCGCGAGCACCCGCACGTCGCCGAGCCTCGGCTCGGCACGCAGCACCCGTTCCGCGACGGCCCGCCCCAGCTCCGCGACGTCAGGCACGGGACGCGTCAGAGCGCGCGGCGGCCGGAGAGGGCCCGGCCGAGCGTCAGCTCGTCGGCGAACTCGAGGTCGCCGCCCATCGGCAGACCCGAGGCGAGCCGGGTGACGGTGAGGCCGGGGAAGTCACGCAGCATCCGGACGAGGTAGGTCGCCGTGGCCTCGCCCTCGGTGTTGGGGTCGGTCGCGATGATCACCTCGCTCACCTCCTCCGCACCGATTCTGGCGAGCAGCTCCTTGATGCGGAGCTGGTCGGGGCCGATGCCGGAGAGCGGATCGAGCGCGCCGCCGAGCACGTGGTAGCGGCCGCGGAACTCCCGCGTGCGCTCGACGGCGAGCACGTCCTTGGGCTCCTCGACCACGCAGATCAGTGCCGGGTCGCGCCGGGCGTCCCGGCAGATGCGGCAGCGCTCCTCCTCGGAGACGTTGCCGCAGACGTCGCAGAACCGCACGCCTTCCTTGACCTTGCCCAGCACGTCCTGCAGCCTGCCGATGTCGACGGGATCGCAGGCCAGCAGGTGGAAGGCGATGCGCTGCGCGCTCTTGGGACCGATGCCGGGCAGGCGGCCCAGCTCGTCGATGAGGTCCTGAACTACGCCTTCGTACAAAGTTACTGTCCGGGCAGACCGAGGTTGCCGAGCCCGCCGAGGTCGGGCATGCCGCCACCACCGAAGCCGCCCGCGAGCGGGCCGAGCTTCTCCTCGGTGAGCTTCTGCGCGTTGTGGGTCGCGTCGCGCACCGCGGCGACCACGAGGTCCGCGAGGGTCTCCGTGTCCTCGGGATCCACGATCTTCGGGTCGATCACGAGGTTCTTGAGCTCCATGCCGCCGGTGACCGTGGCCGTCACCAGGCCCCCGCCGGAGGTGCCGGTGACCTCGGCCGCCGCCAGTTCCTGCTGAGCCGTGACCAGCTGTTCCTGCATCTTCTGGGCCTGCTGCAGGATCTGCTGCATGTCGGGCATTCCGCCGCCGGGCTGCACCATGATTCGGATTCCCGCTTTCGTAGCTTGCGTGACGTGGTCTCCAGCCTAGTCGCAGCGGCTGTGGCACCGTGTGAGCCGTGTGTTGTCGCGGTGTCGTCCTACTGGTGGTGGGCCTGGTGCTGAGCGCTTGCGGGGGCGGCGGAGACGGTGGGGTCACCGCCTCGCCCACCCGGAACTCGCCCGGCCCCGAGACCTCGCAGAGCCGGTCCGCCGCGCCCACGAGGACCACTCCCCAGCCCGAGGCTCCGGTGGTGGTCCTCGACCCCGGCCACAACGGCGGCAACGCGACGGCACTCGCCGAGATCAACCGGCAGGTACCGGCGGGGCGAGGGCGGATGAAGCCGTGCAACACCACCGGCACCGCCACCGACAGCGGCTACCCCGAGCACGCGTTCAACCTCGACGTCGCGAGGCGGGTGGGCGACGCGCTCTCGGCGCAGGCCGTGCGGGTGGTCTACACGCGCGAGGACGACGACGGCGTCGGCCCGTGCGTCGACCGGCGCGCTGCGATCGGCAACGAGGCGCTCGCGGACGCCGTGGTGTCGGTCCACGCGGACGGCTCGTCGGCACAGGGCAGCGGCTTCCACGTCGCCTACTCGGATCCGCCGCTCAACGAGGCGCAGGGCGAGCCTGCGCAACGCCTGGCCGGTGCGGTGCTCGCGAGCCTGGCGGCGGAGTTCCCCGTGGCCGACTACATCGGCGAGGGCGGCCTCTCCGGCCGGGACGACCTGGCCGGGCTGAACCTCTCCGAGCGGCCCGCCGTGCTCGTCGAATGCGGCAACATGCGCAACGCGAACGAGGCAGCGGTGATGTCGACCCCGGAGGGCCGCCAGCGCTACGCCGACGCGATCACGGCGGGAATCCTGACCTACCTGCGGCGGTAGCCGACCGCAGTGAAGGCCACCTTCACTGCGTTGAACGCAGTGAAGGTGGCCTTCACTGCGGCTGGTGGAGCCTCGTCAGTCGATCGGGCGGGCGCCGAGGTGGTCGGAGAGGAGCTTGTGGGCGATGGCTTCCGGGTCCGCCGGTTCCGGGGCGGGAGCGGCCGGGGGGCCGCCCGCGTCGGGGCCCGCCGGGTAGGGGTCGTCCTCGTCTTCCGGCTCCGGCGGCAGCGGGATGTCCGGCTCGGTCGTGGCAGGAACCGCCCGGCGCGGCGGCTCCGCCGCAGGCGGCCGCTGGAAGGAGCGCTGCTGCTCCGCCGAGGTCTGCCGCTGAGAGGGCTGAGGGGGCTGAGGGGGTTGCGGCGCCTGGCGCGCGGGCGCGGCCGGCGCCTGCCTGGCCGGTGCGGCCGCCGCGCTCGCCTGCACGGCACCGGCGTGGACACAGCGCACCGTCCACTGGCCCGACATCACCTGACCGAGCGCGGTCGCGATGCAGTCGGCGTTGCGGGGCTCCGAAAGGCGCCGGGCGAGCGGCTCCGCGGAGTGGGTGAGCACCACGGTGGAGCCCTCGACGCTGTGCACCGTGGCGTTGGTGAGCATGGCCTCCGTGCTGCGGCTGAGCTTGCGGACCGCGGCAAGCAGCTGCGGCCAGTACTGGCGCAGCGCGGCGGCGTCGATCTGACCCGGCTCCGACCCGGCGACGGGCGCGGCCTCGGCGACCGGTTCCGCCCGCGCGGCGGGCGCCGACGCCGGTTTCGGCGCGGGAGCGGGCACTTCGCGGGCCCGAACGGGGGACTCGCCGACCGGAGCGGGGGACTCGCCGGCCGGAGCGGGGGACTCGCCGGCCGGAGCGGGGGACACGGCACGCTGCGACGGCCGCTCGAAGGTCCGTTCCGGAGGCGGAGCGGCGGCGGGCTCAGCGGCCGGGGCGGGGCCACCCGCGGTGAACCGGCGCTCCAGCCGTTCGAGCCGCTGCAGCATGGCGGCCTCGTCCCCGGCGACCTCCGGAAGCAGCATCCGCGCGCACAGCAGCTCGAGCAGCAGCCGGGGCGCCGTGGCCCCCCGCATCTCGAGAAGTCCATTGTGGATGATCTCGGCGTACCGCGTGAGCGTGCCGGGCTGCATGCGCTCAGCCTGCGCGACCATCCGGTTCAGCTGCTCCTCCGGCGCCGACACCATGCCCGCGCTCGCCGCGTCGGGCACCGAGCGCAGCAGAATGAGGTCGCGCAGCCGGTCGAGCAGGTCGGTCGCGAACCGGCGCGGGTCGTGGCCGGCCTCGGCGAGCTGGTCGACCGTGTTGAACACGGCCTTGTGGTCGTCGGCTGACAGCGCGTCCACCATCGCGTCGATGAGCGCGACGTCGGTGACGCCGAGCAGCGACACCGCGCGCGCGTAGGTGACGCCCTCGGGTCCCGCACCGGCGAGCAGCTGGTCGAGCACCGACTGGGTGTCTCGAGCGGAGCCGCCACCGGCCCTGATCACCAGCGGGTAGACGGCGGGTTCCACCTGCACGCCCTCGGCCGCGACGTTGCGCTCCAGCAGCTCACGCATCGAGCTCGGCGGGATGAGCCGGAACGGGTAGTGGTGCGTCCGCGAGCGGATGGTGGGCAGCACCTTGTCCGGCTCGGTGGTCGCGAAGATGAAGATCAGGTGCTCCGGCGGCTCCTCCACGATCTTCAGCAGGGCGTTGAAGCCCTGCGTGGTGACCATGTGCGCCTCGTCGATGATGAACACCCGGTAGCGGGACTCCGCGGGCGCGTAGAACGCACGGTCGCGCAGCTCACGCGCGTCGTCCACACCACCGTGGCTGGCGGCGTCGAGCTCGGTGACGTCGACACTGCCCGGCCCCTCCGGGGCGAGCGCGAGGCACGGGCCGCACTTGCCGCACGGGTCCGGTGTCGGGCCCTCGACGCAGTTGAGCGAGCGCGCCATGATGCGCGCGCTGGAGGTCTTCCCGCAGCCACGCGGCCCCGAGAACAGGTAGGCGTGGTTGATCCGGCCTGCCGCGAGCGCGGTGCGCAGGGGCTCGGTGACGTGGTCCTGCCCGACCACCTCGGCGAAGGTTGCCGGCCGGTACTTGCGGTACAGCGCGAGAGCCACGAGGCGAGGGTACCGGCAGTCTCCGACACCGGGGCCGCCCGGCCGTCCGGGGACAAAAGGGGACCCCCGCACCCGTCAGAGCCTGCTTATCCTTGCTGCCTTCCGGCCCTGGGGAGGTTCACAGGGTGGACGCCGCGGGGGTCCGTCGCCCAGTCTAGGCGACGCCTCCGCTGGACGCCGACACGGGGAGTGCCGCCGTGAACCCGGTGGCTCCCGGCTCGCTGCTCACGCCCACGTTCCCGTGGTGGGGCGGCCACCACGGGGCGACGATCGCGAGCCCGGCGGGATGCGGGGTTCTCCGCCGGGACACCGGCGCGCCCGGCGGGCCGGACCGACCGTGGCCCCGCCGGGCCGAACCGAGTGGGTCTACGCCGGGAGGTCGAACTGGCCGGCCTTGACGGCGATCAGGAAGGCCTCCCACTCGCGCGTGTTGAAGACGAACACCGGGCTGTCGGCGAGCTTGGTGTCCCGCACTCCGACCTTGTCCGCTCCCAGGTTGACCTCGACACAGCTGCCGCCGTTGGGCTCGCTCGCGAACGACTTCTGCCAGCCGGCGGCGTCGAACATGCTCACGGCCGTGGCGGGGTCGTAATAATCCGCTTGAGCGGCGTAATCGGCCATGGCGTTACCTCCGTGCCCGGTCGAAGGACATCGGCGAAGGAGTGCGCAGGGTCACACCTTCCTCGATGCCCCAGAGTCGATCCCCACCGGCCGATGCCGCCATTCGTGCGATGTTCGGCCGAGCTGGTCGACAGCGTGATTAATCTGAGACTAGGATTATTACTATCCATAGGGGCCGCGCCCGGCGCAATCCGGGGGCCGTCTCATGAGAGATCGGCAACACAGGCAAGACCGGGGATGGAGCACGACATGGCCGTACGACTGGACCTGGAACCGAGGGGTGTCGAGCGGGCCGGTCCTGCGAAAGACGACGACCTGCCCCCCTCGGAACAGCCCGCCCGCCGGTTCGATCTCGGCTTCGTCCGCGTGTGGCCGCCCCGCCCGCTCCGGCTCCTCGAACCGAACTTTTCGGTGCGCTACTGCCGCGTCTGACGGTTCAGCTCCTCGCGGTAGTGCTCGGCCAGCTCCTTGAAGAACTGCCGCGTCTCCTGCCGCTCCAACGCCGCGCCGCGCAGGCGGTCCCACGAGTCCACGAAGATCTGGAAGTCCTTGACGTCGTCGAGGTAGATCCCGCCGGCCGAGTGCTCGATGTAGACGAAGTCCCGGGTGCGGTCGGGGAACCGCATGATCGTGAAGTCGTTGGGCACCGAGGCCAGCTTCGCGTCGAACGGCAGCACGTGTAGGTAGACCCTCGCCCGCTTCTCCAGCTCGAGCATGTGCTCCAGCTGGTCCAGCATCACGGCCGGTGACCGGCCGCCGGGAGCCCTGCGCAGCGCCGACTCGCTGAGGATGAAGCGGTAGTACGGCGGCTGCTGCTGGTCGAAGACTGCCTTGCGGTCGAGCCGGTTGCGAACCAGTGATGTGACGTCCGTCGCTCCGAACTCGGTGAACTGCTTGAGCATGTAGTGCTCGGACTGCAGCGGCCCGGGAATGCGCTCGCCGTGCCACGTCATGATCTCCGCGGCGGCGGGCTCCAGGTCCGTGAACGTGCGGAACCAGTGCGGCACAACGGATCGGTAACCGGACCAGTGCCCGCGCTGCCCGGCCGCGGCCCGCGCGAGGTTGAGCAGGGTGTCGGCCTCCTCGCCCGCGATGCCGAACGCGTCGAGCATCGCCCGGACGTCGCCGAGCTTGACCCCGACGGCTCCCGACTCGATCTTGTTGACCTTGCCCTGGGTACAACCGAGGATCTCGGCCACGCGCTGCTGCGTGAGGCCCGCGGCGTTGCGCGCGTGCCGCAGCTCGTTGCCGAGCTGCTTTCTTCGGGAGGTGACGGTACTGGCCATGGCGCCTCGACGTTACCGTTTTCGGCGCCCAACTCGAAATCGCCTCTCCGGCGTAGGGTGCAGGTCATGACCAAGAAGGCGAGCATCGGCGTCACCGGCCTCGCGGTGATGGGCCGGAACCTGGCACGGAACCTGGCCCGGCACGGGCACACCGTCGCGCTGCACAACCGTTCGGAGCAACGCACCCGCGAGCTGGTGGAGCAGTTCGGCTCCGAGGGTGAATTCATCCCGGCGCACTCGGCGAGGGAGTTCGTCGACGCGCTGGAGCGGCCACGGCAGGTGGTCGTGATGGTCAAGGCCGGTGCCCCCACGGACGCCGTGATCGACGAGTTCGCCGAGCTGCTGGAGCCCGGTGACGTGATCGTCGACGCCGGCAACGCGCACTTCGCCGACACCCGCAGGCGCGAGGCGGCGCTGCGTGAGCGCGGGCTGCACTTCGTCGGCACCGGCGTCTCCGGCGGCGAGGAGGGCGCGCTGCACGGGCCGAGCATCATGCCGGGCGGCTCGAAGGAGTCCTACGAGTCGCTGGGCCCGCTGCTGGAGGACATCGCGGCCAAGGTCGACGGCACGCCGTGCTGCGCCCACATCGGACCCGACGGCGCCGGGCACTTCGTGAAGATGGTGCACAACGGCATCGAGTACGCCGACATGCAGCTGATCGCCGAGTCCTTCGACCTCCTGCGCGGCGCGCTCGGCTACGAACCCGCACAGATCGCGGAGATCTTCCGCACCTGGAACACCGGGCGGCTCGACTCGTACCTCATCGAGATCACCGCCGAGGTGCTCGCCCACACCGACGCCGCCACCGGCAAGCCGTTCGTCGACGTGGTGCTCGACCAGGCCGAGCAGAAGGGAACCGGCCGCTGGACGGTCCAAATCGGACTCGACCTCGGCATCCCGATCACCGGCATCGCGGAGGCGACGTTCGCGCGTTCCCTTTCCGGCCACGCGAACCTGCGCGCCGCGACCAAGGGGCTCGCCGGGCCGTCGCGCACGCCGCTGTCGGGCAGCGACGCCGAGCGCTTCGCCGACGACGTGGAGCAGGCGCTGTACGCGTCGAAGGTCGTCGCCTACGCGCAGGGCTTCAACCAGATCCAGGCGGGCAGCGCCGAGTACGGCTGGAACGTCGACCTCGGCTCGGTCGCCTCGCTGTGGCGAGGCGGCTGCATCATCCGCGCGAAGTTCCTCGACGACATCCGCGCCGCCTTCGAGGCCGAGCCCGGACTGCCGACGCTGCTCACGAGCGGCGACTTCCGCAAGGCCGTCGAGGACGCGCAGGACGCGTGGCGCTCGGTGGTCTCGACCGCGGTGCGTCTCGGCATCCCGACGCCGGGCTTCTCCACGGCGCTGGCGTACTACGACGGGCTGCGGGCCGACCGCCTGCCCGCCGCGCTCGTCCAGGGCCAGCGGGACTACTTCGGCGCCCACACCTACCGCCGAGTCGATCGTGAGGGCTCCTTCCACACCGAGTGGGCCACCGAAGCCCGCCCGGAGCGCCCGGCCTGATCCTCCCCCAACCGCAGTGAAGGCCACCTTCCCTGCGTTGAACGCAGGGAAGGTGGCCTTCACTGCAGCCGGGGCCGAGGGGGTGGCTCATTCGAAGGGCAGGCCCACGTAGTTCTCGGCCAGGCTGGTCGCGGCTGCGGTGGACGACGCCGTGTACCGCAGCTGCGACAGCTGGAGCCGGCGCTGGAACGCGTCGGCGTTCGGGTCGGTGTGCAGCATCGACGTCATGTACCAGGAGAAGTGCTCGGCCCGCCAGACACGGCGCAGGCAGCGGTCCGAGTAGGACAACGCGAGCTCGCCGTCCTTGTCCCGCAACAGTGCCTTAAGCGCACGGGAGAGGTTGCGTACGTCGGCGATCGCGAGGTTCATGCCCTTGGCGCCGGTCGGCGGCACGATGTGCGCGGCGTCGCCCGCGAGGAACAACCTGCCGTACTGCATGGGCTCCACCACGAAGCTGCGCATCGGCGTGATGCTCTTCTCCAGCACCGGTCCCTCGCGCAGCGAGAAGCCCTCGTTCGTCTCCAGCCGCTGTTCCAGCTCTGCCCAGATCCGGTCGTCGGACCAGTTCTCGATCCGCTCGGCGGGATCGACCTGGAGGTAGAGCCGGGTGATCTCCGGCGAGCGCATGCTGTGCAGAGCGAACCCGCGCTCGTGGTGGGTGTAGATCAGCTCCTCGTGCGAGGGCGGCGTCCGCGCGAGCACGCCGAGCCAGGCGAACGGGTACTGGTGGTCGTAGCCGGTCAGCTCGGCGGCCGGGATCGACGGCCTCGACACGCCGTGGAAGCCGTCGCAGCCCGCGATCACGGCGCAGTTCAGTTCGCGCGCGTTGCCATCGGCGTCGCGGTAGGTCACGCGCGGCGACTCGGTGTCGAGGTCGTGCAGTTCCACATCGGACACCTCGAACTCGATGGGCAGCCCCTTGCCGACGTGCGCCGCGATGAGGTCCTTGACGATCTCCTGCTGGCCGTAGACGGTGATCGCCTTGCCGGTGAGCGCGGTGAGGTCGATGCGGTGGTCGGCGCCGTCGAAGCGCAGCGACAGCCCGTGGTGCGGAAGCCCCTCGGCCGCCATCCGATCGCCGACGCCGAGCTCGCGCAGCAGCTCGACGGTCGGTTGCTCGCACACGCCTGCCCGCACCCGCTTCTCCACGTACTCGCGGCTGCGCGCCTCGAGCACCACCGCGTCGATGCCCTCGAGGTGCAGCAGGTACGACAGGACCAGGCCGGCCGGTCCCGCTCCGATGATGCCCACCTGGGTGTCCGTCACCGATGCCTCCACGTCGTCATTGCCGTTGCCGCGACCAAGCGTGCGCCGTGCACCCGGCTCGGAACCACCAGGGCTTCCATTGAGCGGAAGCCTTTCAGAGGGTCTCCCAGTGCGCGCCGTCCGAGACCCGAACCGCCCTCGGCGCCCCGAGCGCCCGCGAGATGCCCCTCGCCGCCGCCCGGACGGCGGGCACGAGCGTGCGCGGATCGGTGCCCTCCGACGGCACGACGATCGACAACGCGGCCACCACGGTGTCCTGCTCGCCGTAGACGGGAGCCGCGACCGACAGCACCTCCGGCTCGATCTGCCCGTCGCTGATCGCATAACCGTCGCGGCGGACGTTGGCGAGCACGCGGCGCAGCTCGGCCGGCGACGCGATCGTCCTCGGCGAGAAGCGCTTGAGCGGCGAGGCGAGCACCCGTTCCTGCCACTCCGGCACGGCGAAGGCGAGCAGCACCAGCCCGACACCCGTGGCGTGCACGGGCAGCCTGCCCCCGACCCGCGACTGGATCCTGACCGCGTTGCGGCCGGAGATCCGCTCCACGTACACGACCTCGGACCCGTCGAGCACCGCGAGTTGCACATGCTGGTGGGTGGCCTCGTAGAGGTCCTCGAGGAACGGCATCGCGCTCTCCCGCAGCCCCGCCCCGTGCGGGGCGAGCGAGGCGACCTCCCACAGCCACAGGCCGATGCGGTACCGGCCGTCGGCGTCGCGTTCGAGGGCACCGCGCTCGGTCAGCTCGCGCACCAGCCGGTGTGTGGTCGACAGCGGCAGCCCCGCACGGCGGCTCAACTCGGACAGGGTGAGGACTGGGTGCTCGGCACTGAAGGCGTCGAGCACGCCGAGCACACGACCGACCACTGTCGGTGAGACCCCTGCGTTGTGCCGCACACCCTCAGCCAACTTCGTCGGGCTCGCCGATGCAACCGCGCGGCAGGGGCCGGAACTGGTTAGCTTGGCGCCGAGGGTGATCAATGAACGGAGTGTCCGGTGGCCGGAGTCTCGGGCCGGCGGCGGGTTCGCCGGTTCCTATCCACTTGGCGGCACCCCGCGCGGATCGTGGTGCTGGCGTTCGCGGGCGTGGTGGCGTTGGGCACCGTGCTGCTCATGCTGCCCGCAGCGGCTGAGAACGGCACGCGCACGGATTTCGTCACAGCGCTGTTCACCGCCACCTCCGCGACCTGCGTGACGGGCCTCGCCGTCGTGGACACGCCCACCTACTGGTCGGCGTTCGGCGAGCTGGTGATCCTCGGCCTCATCCAGGCGGGTGGCCTCGGCATCATGACCATCGCCTCGCTGCTCGGTCTGCTGGTTTCGCGCCGGTTCGGGCTGCGGATGCAGCTCACGGCGCAGGCCGAGACGAAGGCGCTCGACCTCGGCGATGTGCGGCGCGTCGTGCGCGGCGTCGTGCTCGTGAGCCTGACGTTCGAGCTCGTGACCAGCCTCGTGCTCGCCGCGCGGTTCGCGATCGGCTACGACTACGGCCCGGGCAGGGCGCTCTACCACGGCGTCTTCCACGCGGTGTCGGCGTTCAACAACGCCGGGTTCGCGCTCTACACCGACAGCCTCACCCGGTTCGCCACCGACGCGTGGATCTGCGTACCGATCTCGATCGCGGTGCTGGCCGGTGGACTGGGCTTCCCGGTGTGGCTGGAGATCTGGCGACACCGGCGCCGGGAGCCAGGCAGGCGGCGCTGGTCGCTGCACACCAAGATCACGGTGCTCACCTCGGGGCTGCTGCTACTCGTCGGGTTCGTCGTGATCACGATCGCCGAATGGAACAACCCGGAGACACTCGGCCGGTTCGGCCCCGGTGGCAAACTGATCGCGGGCTTCTTCCACGGCGTCATGCCGCGGACGGCCGGCTTCAACAGCGTCGATGTCGGCCAGCTGGAGTCCGGAACACTGCTCGTCAACAGCATTCTCATGTTCATCGGTGGCGGCAGCGCGGGCACCGCCGGCGGCATCAAGGTGACCACGTTCGCGTTGCTGGCGTTCGTGATCTACGCCGAGATCCGCGGTGAGCCCTCCGTTCACGTCATGGGCCGCAGGCTCGCGGCCAGCACGCAGCGGCAGGCGCTCGCCGTCGCGCTGCTCAGCGTCGGCGCCGTCGTGGCGGGCACGCTGGTCCTGCTCACGCTCACCCAGTACCGGCTGGAAGTCGTACTCTTCGAGGTGATCTCGGCGTTCGCCACCGTGGGGATGTCGACCGGAATCACCGCGGACGTGGGCTCGGCAGGCCATCTGGTGCTCGTGCTGCTGATGTTCCTCGGCCGCGTGGGGCCGATCACCCTCGCCTCGGCACTCGCCCTGCGCGAACGGTCGCGGCGCTACGAACTACCGGAAGAGAGGCCGATCGTTGGCTAACCGCAACCAGGGTCGCCGCGTCGTCGTCATCGGGCTCGGCCGGTTCGGCAGCTCGCTGGCGATGGAGCTCGTCAGGGGCGGCTGCGAGGTGCTCGGCATCGACAGCGACCCCAAGCTGGTGCAGAAGCACGCCGACGAGCTCACCCACGCCGCCGTGGCCGACACCACCGACGTCGACGCCATGACGCAGCTCGGCGTGCCCGAGTTCGAGCGCGCCGTGGTGGGCATCGGCACCGAGGTCGAGGCGAGCATCCTCACGACGTCACTGCTCGCGGACTTCGGCATCCCGCACATCTGGGCCAAGGCGGTCAGCCGCCAGCACGGGCGCATCCTCGAACGCGTCGGCGCCCACCATGTCGTGCTGCCGGAGCACGACATGGGCGAGCGCGTCGCGCACCTGGTGACCGGGCGGATGCTGGACTACATCGAGTTCGAGGACGACTACGCGATCGTGAAGACGACCGCTCCGGCGGAGGCGCTCGGCAAACCGCTCGGGGAGACAAGGCTGCGCAGCAAGTACGGCGTCACCGTGGTCGGAATCAAGCGGCCCGGCAGCGAGTTCACCTACGCCACGCCGGAGACGGTCATCCACCCGCACGACATCCTCGTGGTCGCGGGCCGTCGCGACGAGGTGGAGACGTTCGCGGACCTGACCTGATGGCTACCCCCACACCTTCGCGGCCGTCTCCACGATCCGCTCCAGCTTGCGGATCTCCTGCTCCTCCGTGAGGTCGTTGCCCTCCTCCGTGGAGGAGAACCCGCACTGCGGCGAGAGGCACAGCTGGTCGATGTCGACGAACTTCGCCGCCTGCTCGATGCGCCGCTCCAGCGACTCCATCGGCTCCAGCTCGCCGCGTTTGGTGGTCACCAGGCCCAGCACCACGTACTTGCCCTTCGGCACGAACCGCAACGGCTCGAAGCCGCCGGAGCGCTCGTCGTCGAACTCCAGGAAGTAGCCGTCCACGTTCAGCTCGTTGAACAGCGCCTCGGCGACGAAGTCGTAGCTGCCCTCCGCCGCCCACGACGAGCGGAAGTTGCCCCGACACAGGTGCGTCGTGATCGTCATGCCCTCCGGTTTGCCCGCGATGGCCGCGTTCATCGTCTTGATGTTGCGCAGGTGCAGGGTTTCCGGGTCGCCGCCCATGCGCGCGACCAGCTCACGCTGCTTGGGGTCGTTGAGGTAGGCGAGGCTGGTGTCGTCGAGCTGGAGGTAGGTGCAGCCGAGCTCGCCGACGCCTTTGACCTGTGCCGCGTAGGCGTTGCCGAGGTCGGCGAAGAAGTCCTCCAGGTCGGGGTAGACGTGCTCGTCGACGGCGTGCCTGCCGCCGCGGTAGTAGACCATGCTGGGCGAGGGGATGGTCAGCTTCGGCGTCACCCCGGGGTCCACAATGGACTTCAGGTACGAGAAGTGCTTGCCGAAGATCGTCCCGCTCAGGCCGACCTTGCCGTCCACCTGCAGGCCAGGCGGGCTGAACTCCAGGTCCCCCGCGGCGTTGTGGAACTTGACGTGCAGGCGCTCGTCGCTCTGCGAGATGCCGTCGAGCTGGTAGATGAAGTCCATGTGCCACGAGGCGCGCCGGAACTCCCCGTCGGTGGCGGACCGCAGGCCCACCTTGCGCTGGAGGTCGACGACGCGGCGGATGGCGTCGTCCTCGACGGCCTTGAGCTCGTCGCGAGTGATGGCGCCCCGCGCGGCCTGTTCGCGAGCGCGGTGCAACTCGGCGGGCCGCAACAGGCTGCCTACGTGGTCGGCGCGAAACGGAGGTGTCGAACGCTGACTCATTGCCGAATCCTCACACGTCGTGCCGACCCCATCAACAGCCGAACAGCCCCCTTTCCGGCAGATGGAATCCCGCCCGCGGTGAAGGCCACCCGTGCTGCGTGGGATCGAACGCAGCGGCGGGCGCAGCGAAGGTGGCCTTCACCGCATCAGGTCAGCCTCCCTGGTGGGGAGCCTGGTAGTCCTTGGCCTCCGGAGACTCGAAGAGCGGCTTGACGTACTTCATGCCGCCCGGCACCGACGCGTCCGGCTGCGCGACGTACACCTGCCTCGTCGCCGGTGCGCCCGGCTGCGAGAAGTCCAGCTTCGCCACGAGGTCGCCCGTGTCGGCGGACGTGGTCTCCTGCAGCGCCTTGTGGATGCCGGCCCGCGTGAGGTCCTTGTTCTCACAGGCCTTGCGCAGCACCGCACCCCACACCTCGGCAACGGCGTAGCCGTACGGCACGCCCGCGTTCGGCGGCTCGCTGTAGCCAGCCTTCTCGTACTTGCCCGCGACCTCCTTCATCTTCGGGATGTCGGCGGAGAAGGGCACGCTGCTCGCCACCACGTACAGCTTGTCGAGCGCGCCCGCGGCGGGGCTGTCGTGCAGCAGCGGGTCGAACGTCGGGTTGTTGCCCAGGATCGGCACGTTGAGCCCGAGCGCCTCGTTCGCTGCGGCGACCGAACCGGTCTGGGTCGGCGTGGTGGTCAGCAGGATCGCCTTAACCCCCTCACCCTTGAATCCGGTGACGATGTTGGTGAGGTCGTTGTCGCTGGAGGTGATCTTGACCTCGCGCAGGTTCAGGTCGTGCTGCTGCGCGTAGTGCCGCGCGCCGCGCAGGCCGTTGGCGCCGTACTCGCCGTCGATGTAGATGTGCCCGACCGTGTCGCCGTCCTTGATCTTGCCCTGCTCCTCCAGGTAGGAGAGGCCGTCGATCATCTCGACGTCGTACGTCGTGCCCACCACCATCACGTAGGGGTTGCCGAGCAGCTCTGACGACCAGGACGCGGGCGTCACGGTCGCCTCGTCGGACTCGAGGTCGCTGCTCAGCGCCGCCATGATCGGCGAGCCGACGACCTGGACGAACCCGGCGACCTTGGGCTCGATCTGCGGGTAGAGGGTCTTCGCGGTGTCGGCCTTGTACCCGTGGTCGACGATCTCCAGTTTGATCTGCCTACCGCACACGCCGCCGGAGGCGTTGACGTCCTTCACCCACAGCTCGTTGCCGTGCGTGATGCCCGTCGAGAGGTTCTTGAACGGACCTGTCTGGTCGGTCATGACGCCGAGCGTGATCTCGGAGTCGGTCACGCCGACCCCGGCCTGCACACCGCCCGCGCCCTCTCCGGTCTCCTCCGATCCGCCGCCCTTGGTGCCGCAGGCGGCCACTGCCAGCGCCGAGGCGCACGCCAACGCGAGTATTCGCTTCATGTGCCTTTCCTTTCCCGCTGTTTCCCACTCAGGCGACCGGCGATCCTGCGGCCGATCGCGGCGAGTCCCCCGGGCTCGAAGAGCACGACGAGGATGATCGCCGCGCCGTAGACGAAAGAACTGATCAAGATGGGCGTGAACGCGTGCTCGCCGGTACCCGTGGACCAGCCGAGCTCGGTCGAGTAGAGGGCGAGCACCTGCGGCAGGCCGTTCACGAGCAGCGCGCCGACGAGCGCGCCGGGAACGGAGCCGAGGCCGCCGATGATGATCATGGCGAGGTAGGCGATCGACACGTTGATCCCGTAGGTGCCGAACTCGCTCTCGTCGGGCTTGAGCAGGTCGAACCAGAGCACCGTCATCACGCCGGCGAGCCCGGCGTAGGCGGAGGACACCGCGAACGCACCCGCTTTGGCCCGCCAGACGCTCACGCCCATCACCGCGGCCGAGGGCTCGTTGTCCCGCACCGCGCGCCACGCGCGACCGACGCGGCCGCCGACCGCGCCGCGCGCCAGCAGGAACGCGATGACGGTGAGGGCGAGGAACAGGTACCAGACCCGTTCGGTCGCGCGGATGGGCACACCGAGGATCTCCAGGTCGCCTTCGTTGGAGAACGGGAAGCCGAACAGTGAGAACTCGGCGGGCGGGCGGCCCGTGGAGGTGCCGCCGGTGAGGTTCTCGGCGGCCTGCCCGAAGTACAGCCCGAGGAACACCAGTGCGAGAGAGGCCACGCCGAGGTAGATGCCGCGCAACCGGCCCGCGACGGGAGCGAAGGCGAGGCCGAGCAACGCGCAGATCGCGATCGCGCCGAGGAGGGCCAGCAGCGGGTCGAGGCCGAAGCCCACCAGTTCCGGATCTCCGGTCGGCCCCGCCAGCACCGTGTACGCCGTGCCACCGGCGAGCAGGAAGAACGCGTGCGCGAGCGACAGCTGACCCGCCTGGCCGGTGAGCAGCGTCAGCCCGATCGCGCCGACGGCGCCGACCATCATGTACTGGCCGGCCTTCAGCCATTCGGCCTCGAGGTAGAGCGGCAGAGCGAGCGCCAGGAGCAGGACCGCGAGCCACAGCGCCTTCCGGACCCACCACAGCGCGTCGCGGCGCGGCTTCGGGCTCGGTGCCCGCTCGGGCGCCTCGGGCGGCGTTTTGGTCGCGATGTCAGACACGGATGGTCTCCCTCGTCCCGAAGAGGCCGGACGGTCGCACCACGAGCACGACGAGCATCACCAGGAACACGGCGCTCTTGGCGAAGGCGAAGGACACGTAGTGGGTCGCGAGCGCGTCGACCAGCCCGACGGTGATGCCGCCGACCACGGCGCCGGCCGTGGAGTCGAGCCCACCGAGGATGGCCGCGGGGAAAGCGGCGAGCGCGATCGAGTGCGTGCCCCTGGAGAGGCCGGCTCCCGAGAAGTCCTGCGTGGCGATGAACAGCACGGCGACACCGGCAAGCAGCCCGGCGACGAGCCACGCGGTCGCCGTCACCCTCCCGCTGCGGATGCCCACGAGCGCGGCGGCCTCCTTGTTCTCCGCCTGGGCGCGCATCGCGATGCCCCAGTTCGAGTACCGGAACGCGAGGAAGAAGAGCGTGATCAGCACGGTCGCCACGACGAGTGCCACGAGGTGCGTGCGGAAGAGCGTGATGCCGCCGACCTGGACCGGCTGGGCGTCCCAGGCGTCGCCGATGAACGGCAACGAGACCCCGAGCCTTCGCACGATCTCCTCGGTGACGATCACGTCGACGCCGATGGTCAGCAGGGCGAGGCTGAACGGGTCGGCGAGTTTCGAGCGCGACAGCAGCAGCCGCTCGACCGCCAGGGCGAGCAGCCCGGCGCCGACAACGCCGACGATCGCGGCTCCGGCCCAGCCGATGCTCTCGCGCAGGGTCACGACGAGGTAGCCGCCGAACAGCACGAGGGAGCCGTGCGCGAAGTTGACCACCTCGGTCGCCTTGAAGATGATCACGAAGCCGAGGGCGAGCAGCGCGAACACGGCGCCCTTGCCGAGGCCGTTCACGATGAGCTGGACGAATGTCTCCACTAGCCGGCCTCCGCGTTCTCGCTGCCCAGGTAGGCCCTGATGACTTCGGGATCGGCCTGCACCTCGGCGGGAGTGCCGTCCGCGATGACCCGGCCGAAGTCGAGCACGGTCACGCGGTCGGCGATGCCCATCACCAGGCCCATGTCGTGCTCGACGAGAAGGATCGAGATGCCCAGCTCGTCGCGGATGTCGTGGATCGTGCTGGCCAGTTCGGCGGTCTCAGCCGCGTTCGTCCCGGCGGCCGGTTCGTCGAGCAACAGCAAGGACGGCTCGACGGCCAGAGCTCGCGCGAGGTCGACCCGTTTCACGATGCCGTAGGGCAGGGAGCCGACGGGCTGGTGCAGTTCCGCGCCGATGCCCAGGAAGGCGCAGATCTCGGCGGCACGCTCGGCGTGCTTGCGCTCCTCACGACGCGTCCAGGGCAGGCGAAGCCCGCAGGAGAGGAAGCCGCCGTGGGTGAGGGCGAACCGGCCGAGCATCACGTTGTCGAGCACCGTGGAGTGCGGCGACAGCGCGGCGTTCTGGAACGACCTGCCGATGCCCAGGCGGGCCAGCCGGTGCGGGCGAGTGTGGGAAAGGTCGTGCTCGCCGAAGGTCACGCTGCCCTCGTTGGCGCGGTAGAGCCCGCTGATGACGTTGAAGCAGCTGGACTTCCCGGCGCCGTTCGGTCCGATGAGCGCGTGCAGCGAGCCCGGCTCGACGGTGAGGGACACGTCGTCGAGTGCGTAGAGCCCGCCGAAGCGGAGCGTCACGTCCCGCACGAGGAGTTCCGGCGCGGTCATCCGCCCCACCTCGACAACCGGCGAACGCCCGCGCGTTGCCTGCGTGCCTCCGCGACCTGCCGCTCGGCCGCGGCATCCGATTCGGCGTGCCCGCCCAGGTAAAGCCGCTGTACGTCCTCGCTCGCCGACAGCTCGGCGGCGGTGCCCGCGAGGGCGATACCGCCCACCTCGAGCACCACGGCGTGGTCGGAGACGTCGAGCGCCATCACGGCGTTCTGCTCGACGAGGACCACAGCGGTGCCCTGCTCGTGGATCTCGCGGATGGTCGCGCCGATGCGTTGGACGATCCGGGGCGCGAGCCCGAGCGAGGGCTCGTCGAGCAGCAGCAGGCGGGGACCGGACATCAGCGCCCTGCCGATGGCGAGCATCTGCTGCTCGCCGCCGGAAAGCAGGCCCGCGCGCTGGCTCGCGCGTTCGGCGAGCACGGGGAACAGGTCGTGCACGCGCCGCTGGGCCTCCGCCCGCTTTGACGCGGGAGCACCGATCGCCCCGGCACGCAGGTTCTCGGCGACGGTCATCCTGGCGAAGACCTGCCTGCCCTCGGGGACGCCGACCACGCCGAGGCCGACGATCGCGGCGGGATCCAGCTGATCGATGCGGCGGTTGCCGTAGCGCACCTCGCCCCCGGCGACGGTGCCACGGTGCATCCGCAGCGTGCCGGAGATGGTCCGCAGGAGGGTGGACTTCCCGGCGCCGTTGCCGCCGAGCACGGCCAGCACGCCGTCGTCTGGAACGTCGAGGTCGACACCGTGCAGCGCGGCAACCGAACGGCCGTAACGGACCGTGAGGTCACGCACGGTTAACACGGCGTCTCCCGCTTCGGGGCGTCGTTGCCCATCAGGACCTCCGGTCGTGTGACTCAGGTCACTACCAGTGGCGGCTATCCTGCGTGGGCCGGTTTGAAACGCACACCCCCACTTGGAGAGGTAAACAGCAACGAACCGGATACGGCCTGGTCACAACAGGCCAGCTTCGCTTGCCTTCCCGATCGCCTCGACACGGTTGCGCGCACCGAGCTTGTGCAGCGCGGACTGCAGGTAGGTCTTGACGGTGTTGCGCGTCAGCCCGGTCGCCTGTGCGATCTCCGGGTTGGTCTTGCCCTGGGCGGCCAGGCGGAGCACCTCGTACTCACGGCGAGTGAGCCCGCTGCGGGCGAGCGCGTTGGACCGCTCGCCGTCGTCGGGCATGATCCGGGGGTCGACCACCCGCTCGCCGTGCAGCACCCTGCGCAACGCCGCGGTGAGATCGGTGCCCGCGACGTCCTTGAGCAACCCGCCGTTCGCGCCGGCCTCCAGGGCGGCGACCACACCCTGGTGATCGCCGTGTGCGGTGAAGACCACGATCTTGGCGCGCGGGTGCTCGCGCCGCAGCCCCGCGATCACCTCTGGCGCGAGCATGTCGGGCAACCGCAGGTCGAGCAGCACGAGGTCCGGGCACAGCTCGGCGACGCGCTCGATCGCCGCATGCCCGGACTCCGCGGAGCCGACGATCGCGAGCGACGGATCCGAGCGCAGCAGCATTGTGACGCCGTCGCGCACGACGGGGTGGTCGTCGACCACCAGGACCGTGGAACTCACCGCACCTCCCGTGCCCCGCGGGACACCCGTTCCCGGCCGGCACCGGCGCGCGGGGCTTCGCAATGGTCGCTCACCGTGCCTCCACGTCCGGCAGCCAGGCGCGCAGAGTGCACCCACCGTCCTCGTCCCGGACGAGGCTCACCCGGCCGCCCGCACGCACGGCCCGCTCCGCGAGCGACCGCACACCCATGCCGGTGCTGGCACCGGGCTCGGCGGGTTCTCCGGTGCCGTCGTCGGCGACCACCACCTGCACACCGCCGTCGCACGGGCCCAGACTCACCACCACCGAGAACGCCCTGGCGTGTTTCTCCACGTTGAGCAGGCCCTCCCGCACCACGGCGACGAGCAGCGCGGTGCGCTCGGCGTCCATTGGCGGCACGGGCGCCAGCTGGACGAACCGCGCCGGCACACCGGTACGCGCCTCGAACGACCGGGTGTACTCGGCGAGCTCGACCGGCAAGGCCCGTTCGGGCGTGGTGTCGGCGAGAGCGAGCAGCGACTCACGCAATGCGCTCGACGCGGCGGAGACGTCGGACTCCAGCCGCTGCAGCCGCACGTCGAGGGCCGGGTTGTCCCGGATCGCCTCGTGCAGGTCCCTGACCTGCACCCCGATCGAGAACAGCAGGGCACCGACGGAGTCGTGCAGCGCGCTCTGCATCCGCTGCCGCTCGGCCGTGACCGCGTCCGCCGTGCTCGACTCGGCCAGCCCCGCGAGGTGCAGCGCCGTGGCGGCCCGGTCGGCGATGCCTTCCAGCTTGAGCACGGCCGCGTCCCCGAAGTCGGCGGCCTTGCGCATCGCGGCGTAGGCGACGGCGACCGTCTTCTCCTTGTCCCCGAACCTGCTGATGATCGGCACCGCGAGCATCCCGCCGAGCCCTTCCCCGCGGACCTGGGCGTCGAACTGGTGTGTGATCGTGGGCGAGCTGACGTAGTCGCTCACGCGCACGGGCTGGCCGAGCGCGAGCACGCGACCACCGATGCCCTGGCCCACCGGCACGATCAGGTTGTGCAGCTGGTCGGTCCGGTTTCCGGCGAGCCACCGGATGACGGCCTGGTCGGGCCCGTCCAGGTCGGCGACGAACCCGAAGTCCGCGCCGAGCCGCTCCCGGATGAGCCGGGCGGTGCCGTGCAGGGCGACCACGCGGTCGAGCACGGTGAGCAGGCCGTCGCGCTCGCGAAGGAGCCCGTCGAGCGCATTGCTCTGCTCGACGACCCGCTCCCTCGCGTTCCGCTGCTCCGCAGCCACGAGGCAACTATATGTCTGAAACCACCTCCCGATGTCCTGTTACCCGGGGCCCACCTCGGGTATCCGGCTCACATGTTGAGGTCCATCGCGCGCGGACTCGCCGCAGGCGCCGCCGGGGTCACCGCGCTCAACGCCACCACCTACCTGGACATGGCGGTACGCGGCAGGCAGGCCAGCAGCACACCCGAGCGATCCGTCGAGAAGCTCGCGGCGACCGTCGGCGTACAGGTGCCCGGCAGGGGCGAGACACGACAGAGCCGGTTGTCGGGCCTGGGCTCCCTGCTGGGTGCGCTGACCGGTACGACGGTCGGTGCGGCCTACGGCGCCCTGCGCGGGCTCGGCTGGCGACCCCCGCTGCTGGTCGGCGCGCTCGCCGCCACAGGGGCGGCCATGGTCGCGGGGGCCGGGCCCATGACTGTCCTCGGCATCACGGACCCTCGCCGGTGGAGCGCCGACGACTGGCTCAGCGACGTGGTCCCACACGTGGCCTACGGCCTCGTCACCGCGGCCACCTTCCGCGCCACGGAGTAGGCACCCACACCCGTCAGCTCTGCCACGGAGTAGGCCCCCGTCAGCTGTCCAGCAGCAGTTCGTGCGCCGCCTCGACGATCGCCGTCGAGTCGATGCCCGCGTGCTGCCGCTGCTCCACCGGCGACGCCGACCCCGGCATCGCCAGCACGCCGAGCTTCGCCAGCCGGGGCACGCAGGTGACCCGGGTGAACGCGTCGAAGACCGCATCACCCAGCCCGCCCTGCGGCCAGTGGTCCTCCACGGTCAGAACGCGGCCCGTGTCCGCCGCCGCCTGCTGCAACGTGGCGACATCGACCGGTTTGACGGAGTACAGGTCGATCACCCGCACCGCGACGCCGAGGTCGGCGAGCCGGTCTGCGGCGAGCAGCGCCTCGTGCACCGTGACCCCTGCGGCCACGATCGTCAGTCGATCACCCGGCGACGACCTCAAGACCTTGCTGCCACCGACCGGGAACGATTCGGCCGGCCCGTACAGCACCGGCGTCTCCCCGCGGGTGGTGCGGAGATAGCTGACCCCGGAGAGGTCCGCCATCGCCGCCGTCAGGTGTGCAGTCTGGTTCGCATCGCACGGGTACAGCACCGTGCTCCGCCACAACGCGCGGAAGAACGCCAAGTCCTCGAGGCCCATCTGCGATGGGCCGTCGGGCCCGATCGAGACCCCGGCGTGCGAACCCACCACGCACAGCCTCGCTCCGCTGACCGTCGCCATGCGCAGGAAGTCCGCGGCCCGGCTCAGGAACGCAGCGAATGTCGCCACGTACGGCGTCCATCCCCGCACCTGCAGTCCGACCGCCGCCGCGACCATCTGCTGTTCGGCGATGTAGCACTGGATGAATCTCTCCGGTCGCACCTCCTCGAAGTACCTGCTGCGAGTGGAATCCCCGACCTCGCCGTCCAAAGCCACGACATCGGAGCGGGCCTTGCCGAGCGCCGCGAGGGTTTCGCCGAACGCGGTCCGGGTGGCCACCTCGTCACCTTGCTCGTACTCCGGCAGCCGCAGCGACCCCGTGTCCGGCCTCAGCCGTTCGCGCTCCCCGTTCGGTGCCGTCACCTCGACCCGCATCGACCGCCTGCCACCGAGCTCCGCGATCGCCGCCTCGGCGTCCGGCACCGGTTTCCCGTGCTGCCCTTCCCTGTCCTCGACTGCCGCGACACCGCTGCCCTTTCGCGTACGGGCAAGGATCGCCGTGGGCCGGGAGGTGGTGCCGATCGCCTCGGCGTAGGCACGATCGATCTGGTCGATGTCGTGGCCATCGATCTCGATCGTGTGCCAGCCGAACGACCCGATCCTTCGCGCATAGGCTTGCGTGTCCCAGCCGTGGCGGGTCGGCCCGCGTTGCCCGAGCCGGTTGACGTCCACGATCGCGACGAGGTTGCCGAGCCCGGCGTGGCCGGCGTGCTCGAACGCCTCCCACATCGATCCCTCGGCGAGCTCGCTGTCTCCGCACAGCACCCACACACGAAAGTCCCGCCGTTCGAGGTGCCGGCCCGAGATGGCGAGGCCGACGCCGATGGGCAGTCCCTGACCAAGCGACCCGGTCGCCACGTCGACCCACGGCAACTGCGGAGTCGGATGCCCTTCCAGCCTGCTGCCCGCCCTGCGGTAAGTCAGCAGCTCGTCGTCGGAGACGGCCCCCGCCGCGACGTACATCGCGTACAACAGCGGGGACGCATGCCCCTTCGAGAAGATCAGATGATCATTTCCCGGATTCTGGGTTTCCGCGAAGTCGTACCGCAGGTGTCTGCCCAGCAGCACCGCCATCAGGTCCGCCGCCGACATCGACGACGTGGGATGCCCGGAGCCGGCCGCCGCAGCGGCCCTCACCGCGTCCACGCGAAGTTGCCGGCCGAGCTCAGTCAACTGCTCCACGTCGAGGGTCGTCGCCGCCATGGCCCGCGAGTACCCGAGCCGACGGAGCGAAAACGCCACCGGAGCCGGGCCAAGTTTTGCACCGGCCTAGACAGCAGCCCTCCTCACGGAGAGGCTGAAGCTTCCGACGTCTCAGCGAGGAGACGAGCCATGCCTCACGCCAACGGTCACGACATCGACCCGACCTTCTACCGCAGCCCAGCTGACGCCATCGCGGCACCGCCCGAGCGCCTCGCCTACGTCGTCGCGTTCGACCGAACGGCGGAACGACCGGACGCACTCACCGTGGTGGACACCGACCCGCACTCCGATACGTACGGCGAAATCGTCGGCTGGGCCGACCTGCCCACACGGGGTGACGAGCTACACCACTTCGGCTGGAATGCCTGCAGCAGTGCGTTCGCGCACGCAGGCCACCATACGGACGGACTGGAACGCCGCTATCTCCTCCTTCCCGGTCTCCGCTCGTCCAACATCCACGTTTTCGACACGAAACCCGACCCCCGGCAACCGGCACTCGTACGCACGGTTGAAGCCGGCGAGCTCGCCAACAAGGCCGGCTATTCCCGGCCGCACACCCTGCACTGCGGCCCCGACGGCATCTTCCTGTCATGCCTTGGTGGCGCCAACGGGGCCGACGGCCCCGGCGGGATCGCGCTGCTCGACCACGACACCTTCGATGTGTTGCGCGCCTGGGAAACGGATCGCGGCCCTCAGTACCTGGCCTACGACGCATGGTGGCATCTCAATCAGAACATCGCCATCACCTCCGAATGGGGCACGCCGTCGATGATCGAAGACGGCATCAACCCGGATCTGCTGCTGGGCAACAAGTACGGCCACTGTCTGCATTTCTGGGACCTCGCCAAGGGCAGTCATATCCAGCAGGTCGACCTCGGCGCGCAACACCAGATGGTGCTGGAGCTGCGTCCCTCGCACGATCCCGAGGCGACGTGGGGCTTCGTCGGCGTGGTCGTCAGTACCGAAGACCTATCGGCATCCGTCTGGCGGTGGTACCTCGACGGCGCCACCTGGCGTGCCGACAAGGTGATCACAATCCCGGCGGAACCGGCTGACCCCGAACTGCTCCCGCCGGCGCTGAAGCCCTTCGGCGCAGTGCCACCGCTCGTCTCGGACATCAACCTGTCCGTGGACGACCGCTTCCTCTACGTGTCGTGCTGGGGCACGGGCGAGCTGAAGCAGTACGACGTCAGCGACCCCACGAACCCGCGCGAGGCCGGGTCCGTCCGGCTCGGCGGCATCGTCGGACGCGTTCCGCATCCGTCCGCAAAGGACGAGTCGCTCGCGGGCGGTCCACAGATGGTGGAGGTCAGCCGTGACGGACAGCGGATCTACGTGACCAACTCGCTGTATGGCTCGTGGGATGACCAGTTCTACCCGGATGGTGTCGGCGCCTGGTTCGCCAAGATCGACACCGATCCGGACAGCGGCGGTGGCTTGACCATCGATGACCGGTTCTTCCCACACGGCAACGAGTTCCGCGGCCTGCGCGCACATCAGGTGCGGCTACAGGGCGGCGACGCGTCGTCAGACTCCTACTGCTTCCGCTGACCACGAACTCAGGGAGGAACGATTCGCTCGCAGCACCCGGGCGACATCGGAACACGACACGGGCACGAGCCGTCGCCTACTTCCCAGTGAGTCATCTTCGCCTCCCCTTAAAGCAATGACTCTTGCTTTAAGGGGAGGCTAGCGTGCCGCCACGGCAAAGGCAACACCTATTGCTTTAAGCTGCCCACATGTCGACCCCACGCCCAGGTGGACGCAGCGCACGAGTGGTCGCTTCGGTTCATCGGGCCGTGGTCGACCTGATCTCCCGCGGCGATCTGGACATCACGATCAGCGCCGTGGCACACGAGGCAGGTGTGAATCCCACCAGCATCTATCGGAGGTGGGGCACTCGCGACCAGCTCGTACTGGACGCCACGGCGGCTCACCTGCGCAGAAACTCGTCAACCCCGGACACGGGCTCGCTCCGCGGCGACCTGCTGGACTGGATCGCGGACGTCGAACACAACCTGGGCACACCGGAGGGCCGCGCCCTGCTTCGCACCCTCACGACCGCCGACGACAGCCCCGGTCACGCGCGGGACGTTCTGCGGCATTTCGGTGACATCACGACCGTGCTCGACCGCGCCGGCCAGCGACAGGAGAACCCGCCTACACCCGATCAGGTACTCGACCGGATCCTGGCACCGCTGACGCTGCGCACACTATTCGACCTGCCCATCCCGGAAGGATACGGACGACACCTCGTGGAAGGATTGCTCGCAAGCGCGTCGAAGGTGCCTGAGCAGCCGGATCCCGTCGCCGGTCACATCTGAGCGCACCGCGGGGTCTACCACTGTGACACCCCTGCGGACGAGGATCGTGAGCGATGAACGAGGGCACCTGGCTGGCGGAGCGATTCGACGCGCAGCGGGGTCGGCTGCGAGGCGTGGCCTTCCGCATGCTCGGCTCCCTCAGCGAGGCCGAAGACGCCGTTCAGGAGACGTGGCTGCGCCTCGACCGGACGAACTCCGAGGGTCTCCAGAATCTCGACGCGTGGTTGACCACCGTGATCACGCGCGTATGCCTCAACATGCTGCGCAGCCGCCGGACGCGTCGCGAGGAGAGCCTCGAGCTGCAGACATCGGACCAGGTCGCGCAACCCGACGAGGTAGGCGACCCCGAACAGGAGGCGGTGCTGGCCGACTCGGTCGGTACGGCCATGCTGGTCGTGCTCGACACCCTGTCTCCTGCCGAACGGCTGGCGTTCGTACTGCACGACATGTTCGCCGTGCCCTTCGACGAGATCGGCCCCATGATCCATCGCACTCCGACGGCCGCAAGACAGCTCGCGAGCCGCGCACGCCGCCGGGTGAAGGGTGGCACCACCGCGCGCGAGGCCGACGTAGCCCGGCAGCGGAGCGTGGTCGAGGCGTTCCTGGCCGCCTCCCGAAGCGGTGACCTGGAAGCCTTGGTGGCGGTGCTCGACCCGGATGTGGTGCTTCACGCCGATCGGCAGGCGGGTCCGACCCCGGAGCCCATCGTCATCCGGGGCGCCCACCACGTCGCCAGGGGCGCGCGGCTTGCCTCCGAACGAGCCAAGTCTTCCGAGCCCGCGCTGGTGAACGGCGCTGTCGGCCTCGTGATGGCTCCCGGTGGCCGCCTCTCGCTGGTCCTCGCTTTCACCGTCGCGAACGGGAAAGTCACGGAGATCGACGTGATCGCGGACCCGGACCGCCTGCAGAGCCTCGACCTCGCCGTGCTCGAATGAGCCTTTCACTCGATCGTGTCGAACACATGTTCGATCCATTCCGCTATCGTCAGACACGTGGACACGACAACCACCCTCACCGCACCGAGCCGGCTCACAGACGCCGAGCTCGCGACGGAACTCGTCGAGTGCGAAGCCACGCTTCGCCGTCAGTACTCACGAATGTTGACGATGCTCGGCGAAGCGGAGCGCAGGGACATGGCGCGCAAGCTCGGCTATCGCGGCCTGTTCGCCTTTCTCAAGGAGGAGCTTCGTCTGTCCACACGAGACTCTCATGCCAGGCTTCGCGAGGTCGCGGCGACCGAGCCGGTCCGCACGATCACCGGCGAGGTTCGTCCGGCGCCACTCGCCGCCACCGGCGCCGCTCTGGCCACCGCGCGGATCAGCCGGGAACACCTGCGGGACATCACGACCGTCTTCTCGCGGGCACCCGCCGAACTGACCGTCGGCGAGCGCATCGAGGCCGAACGGAGCCTGCTCGCTCTCGCGGCGCAGGCGGCACCGGAGACGGTCCGGAAGGCCGGGCGCGAACTGCTCGCCTCCTGGACGACGCGAACCGAGTTGCCCTCGCCGGAAGACCTGGCATCACCACGACGCGAGTTCCGCTACCGCTACTCGGGTGCGGGCCACATGGAGTTCTCCGGATCCCTCGACAGGGAGACCGCGGCAACCCTCCAAAGCTTGTTGGCGCCGCTTGCCAAACCTCGGCCGCGAGACGAGCACGGCAACCGTGATCCCCGGAGTGCGAGCCGCCGCCGGGGTGATGCACTTGCCGAGATCATCGAGGCCGCGTCACGCGCCGACGAGCTGACCGTTCAGGGCGGCGAACGGGCTGTGCTCACCGCCACCATCTCGCTGCACGACCTCGAGGACCGTACCTTCCGGGCGATCTTCGACGTACCAGGGATCACCTCACTCGACGAGCTCCGCCGCCTGGCCTGTGAGTCACACGTCGTTCCGGCGATCTTCGGCGCACCGGGAGAGGTGCTCTACCTCGGTCGCTCCAGCCCGCACGCCACCAAGGCACAGCGGCGAGCGCTGGCCCTGCGAGACGGAGGGTGCGCCTTCCCCGGGTGCACCCGTAGCCCGAAATGGTGCGCGCCCCACCACGTCGACTGGTGGCCGCGCGGCGACGCCCCGACCGATATCGACACGATGGTGCTGGTCTGCGGTCGACATCACCGCATGCTCCACCACACCGACTGGCAGGTGCGCATCAACAGAGGTGACGGGTTGCCGGAGTTCGTCCCGCCCGCCTGGCGAGACTCACGACGACGTCCCATGCGCAACACCGCTCACCGCGTGTCGACCAGACGGGCGGGGCCATCGCGGCGGATCAGGTGCCACCAGCGCGCGTCAACGAAGCACAAGGCCGCGGGCAAGGCCGGCCGGACAACTACAGAGCGAAAAAAGGCATGACGCAGCATCAGGTCACGTCGAGAATGGCCGCATGCTGGCCGAGCATTTCCCGCTTGTCGGGCTGCGACTGACAACGCCGCGGCTCGGACTGCGGCTGCCGTCGCAGGAGGAGCTTGCCGAACTGGGCGAGCTCGCGGCCAAGGGCGTGCACGACCCCAGCGTGATGCCGTTCGTGGTCCCCTGGACCGACCAGACGCCCGAAGCGGTGGCGCGCTCGGTCATCCAGTATCACTGGCTGCGGCTCGGCGACTGGCTGCCACAGAGCTGGTCCTTGAACCTCGTCGTGTTCCGGGACGGGGTCCCGGTCGGCCAGCAGACGATAAACGGTCACGACTTCGGCGTCACCCGTGAGGTGAGCACCGGATCCTGGCTCGGGAAAGCACACCAGGGCAAAGGAATCGGCACCGAGATGCGGGCAGCGGTTCTGCACCTGGCGTTCGCCGGGCTGGGCGCCGCGGAGGCGGCTTCGGGCGCGTTCGAGCACAACCTCTCGTCGCTGACGGTCTCCCGCAAGCTGGGATACCGGCCCGACGGCAGGAAGCGGCACACCATCCGAGGCAAGCTGTCGGTCGAGCACAGGATGCGCCTGTCCCGGACGGACTGGGAGCTGCACAGGCGGGTGCCGGTGAGCGTGGAGGGACTGGAGCCCTGCCTACCGCTACTCGGGATCACCGCAGCTCAGACCCCGTAACCGCTGGTCAACGGCGCCCCTGCTACCCTCGTCCACGGAGGATTGGCCGAGCGGCCTAAGGCGCACGATTGGAAATCGTGTTGGGTGTAACAGCCCTCACGGGTTCGAATCCCGTATCCTCCGCCAGCTGAACAGGCGAAACGCCGGGTCACCCGCCAGAGTCGGGTCGCCCGGCGTTTCGCATGGGGCTCAGTTTGGCGCTCAAGTCGTGCCTGTTGCGCGACGGGACGGCGGCAACGCCGCCACGAGCACATCAGGCCGGGGGCGGCACCATCCTGCGGCTTCGTGATCATCGTCGTCACCGCCGTTACCCAGATGTGGCCGCCAACCTCGTGGGCGACACCCTGACCACCTCGTCATTCACGCGCATACACCGCTTTGCCACGGCAGCGTCCGACGAGCCCATGAGCTCCATCACAGCCGGCAACGGCACCCTCAGGACGAGGAGAGGACCGTCGCAGCCGCGTGGCGGGCGTCGTGCAATCTCGCTGACTCCCGCAGTGCGGAACAGTGCCTTCCAGGCTTTGTGGTCGTCAGTTGGGTCAATCGGCCGGCCCCGGAGGGTCGTAAACGTCCAGTCACAGTCATTCCCCGGTGTCCGAAGGCCTGCCGCGCGAGCGCGACGACTGCGGTTGGTTCGTGCTCTACGTCGAAGGCCCGGAGGAATCCGCTACGCCTCGGCTCCTGTCGCGCGCCGAACGGCGTGACAGCGGATTGCCGCACCAGGTGCATGGCACACGCGCCGCAACCGCGATTAGGTGGTGCTGTCAAGCGACGCTTCTTGTCCAGACCTGCCGGTGGCCTGCCTTCTGGAGTTGTTGCGCTCGGGCCGTCGCCGCCGAGTCGATGCGATTCCGGCCGAGCCCCCATCAAACCCGTCGCGGTTCAGCACTGATCCGTGGCGGGCAGGCTCGCTCGGCCTGGGGTATCGGCAGTGTGACAGCTGGCCGGGGCTGGTGCCGATACTGTCAGGTCGACCGATGCGCCCCAGTGAGCGCGAGTGCTTGCCGCTGCGAGCCGGTCACCACAGTCGAGCAACTGCACTGCCTGTCCGCTGCGCGGGGTTCCCCGTCAGCTCCTGGTGTATTGCCTGGCAGTGTTTGCTGAGGGTTCGTGATTGGTCTCGGCCCATCCGCTGAGGAAGGTGAGGGCCTGTGCGGAGCGTGAGTGCGGTTCAGCCGTGTAGATGAGTAGAGTTTGGTCGGCTGTACCGCGGACGTCGAGGACTTGGAAGTCCAAGGAGAGTTCCCCTGCGGTGGGGTGGAGGAACTCCTTGCGGCCGGAGCGTTGGGCGCGGACACGGTGGGTAGACCACCAGCGGCGGAAGTCCTCGTCCTTAATGGACAGCTCTCCGATGAGGCGGGCCAGCGCCGGGTCCTCGGGGTAGCGGCCGGCATCCATCCTGAGGTAAGCGACGCACTCCTGGGCAACCTTCTCCCAATCGCGGTAGAGCCCGCGGACTCGCGGGTCCAGGAACGTCAACCAGATGTGGTTACGATTCTGCGGCGCCAGTGCACCGAAGTCCGTGATGAGCGCCGCCCCCAAGGCATTCCACCCGATGATGTCCATCCGCCGCCCCAACACCAGCGCGGGCACGCCGGTCATGCTGTCCAGCAGGACGCGGATGGCGGTGGACACACGCTGCGCGGCAGGCGCCGCCGTGTCCGCCCGCGTAGCCGACGAGCTGGTGGCCTCGGCCGCGCACCGCAGCAGATACTCCTGTTCGTCGGCGCGCAGGTCGAGTGCGCGTGCCAGGGCCAGGAGAATTTCCGGTGATGCGGTTTTCGCTCTGCCCTGCTCGAGGCGCACGATGTAGTCCACACTGACCCCTGCCAGCATGGCCAGCTCTTCGCGCCGCAGCCCTGGTACCCGGCGATGCCCGGAACTCGGTATTCCGGCGGCCTCGGGGCTCACCTGGGCCCGGCACGAGCGCAGATAATCACCCAGTTCGGTCACGGCCTCCCCTTCTCCTGGACTCTTCTTCCCCCAACGTGCCCATCCTGCGTTTACTTCCATCCGGAGGCGACGATCACGGAGGAGTCGCCACCTCCGGAGGAACACCTGCCGTCCTTCCGCTCAGACCAGTGCGTCGTCGTGGTCGGTAGAGAGCGCCAAGTCCCGCCAGGCCTGCGATTCTGTGCGCAGCTGGGTGATCTTGCGGTCTAGCTCCTCCAGGCAGTCGCTGCCCAGCTGGGCACGCAACGGCGGAGCAGCCGCATCGGCGAGAGTCAGGAAGGCGGTGGCGCCTTTGACGGGGTCACCGGGCTGGGCGTGGTTGAGGCCGGGGACCGCCCCGCGAACCACACCAGCGGTGCTCGCGTAGTCATCGATCACGGTGTCCTCGGTGTGCAGGCTCCGGTCGTCGAGGAAGTCGGTGCGGAAGTAGCCCGGTTCGACCACTGTCACCGCGATGCCCAGCCCCGCCAGTTCGGCGTGCATGGCCTCAGAGATCCCCTCCACAGCGAACTTGGTGGAGCAGTAGATCCCGAAGCCTGCCGAGCTGCTGAAGCCGCCCAGGGAGCTGACGTTGAGGATTCGGCCCGAGCGCTGAGCGCGCATGACGGGCAGCACTGCGCGGGTAACATTGAGCAGGCCGAAGACGTTGATGTCGTAGATCGCGCGGACCGCGGCATCGGAGGACTCTTCCACCGCGCCCAGCAGGCCGCGTCCGGCGTTGTTGACCAGAACATCAATCGAACCGAAGGCCTCGACCGCGGCGGTGACCGCCGCACGTGCCTGTGCTTCGTCAGTGACATCGAGTCCGGCCGCAAGCAGGCGGGCACCGTACCCGGGCAGTGCTTCCTTCACGGGCTCGGGATCACGGGCAGTGGCCACGACGTTGTCGCCGCGATCCAGTGCCTGACGGGCGATCTCGAGGCCGAAGCCGCGCGAAGCGCCAGTGATGAACCAAGTAGTCATGAACTACTCCTAGAAAAACGAGGGACCATGCGTGGTGGTTTTCTCAGGCTGGTCGCTTCCGATCGACTCAGCCAGGGAAGGATTTCCATAGGAACGGCCGGACGCCCATGGCCCGCCACCGTCCGGTTTGCTGACGGGACGAGCCATGGTGTCTGGCCTGGGAGAGCCCTGAGATCGGCGGCTGCGATGGTCAACCGCCGCGGATGACCTTGGTCTCCAGGTACTCGGTCATGCCGTCGAGCCCGAATTCGCGTCCGTTACCGGACTGCTTGTAGCCGCCCCAGGGTGCTGACCAGTCGAACTCGGCGTCGTTGATCATGACGTAGCCGACCCTGATCTGCTCCGCCACCGCGCGGGCCGCCTGCAGATCCTCGCCGGTGACGTAGGCGGCGAGTCCGAAGGGGGTGTCGTTGGCGATCTCGATCGCTTCGTCGACGGTGTCGTAGGCGATCACTGACATCACCGGGCCGAAGATCTCCTCCCGGGCGATGGTCATGGAGTTCTCGACGTCTGCGAACACGGTCGGTTTGGCGAAATGACCTGCTTCCAGCCCGGCCGGTTTGCCCAGCCCGCCGGTCACCAAGCGGGCACCTTCGTCCAGGCCCTGGCGGATGTAGCCCTGGACGGTGTTCCATTGCTCGGCGGAGATCAGCGGACCCATGGTGGTGTCCTCGGCGCGCGGGTCGCCGACGACGATGTTCTCGACCACCGGAACCAAGACGGAGAGGAACTCCTCGAGCCGCGCCCGGGGCACCAGGGTGCGGCTCGGGGCGCTGCACAGCTGACCCGTCACGGCCATCAGCCAGGTCATCGCAGTATCCACGGCCACGTCCAGATCGGCATCGGGCAGCAGGATGTGCGGGGACTTCCCACCCAGCTCGGAGGTGACGCGCTTGACCGTCGGTGCCGCAGCGATCGCCACCTGAGTGGCCGCCGCGAGTGAACCGGTGAACGATACGATGCCGACACCCGGGTGTGAGCTCAAGCTCGCGCCGATTACCGAACCGCGACCGTTGACAAGGTTGAACACCCCAGCCGGGACACCGGCCGCTTCCATGATCTCCGCCAGGATGATCGCGGAGTACGGTGTCAGCTGAGCCGGTTTGAGCACTACCGTGCACCCGGCGGCCAGGGCGGACATGGTCTTGCCGACCGGCTGAAGAACCGGGAAGTTCCACGGAGTGATCAGCCCGGCGACGCCGAGTGCTTCTTTGCGGATGCAGGTCTCTCCACGCATCTCGGTGAACTCGTAGGACTTCAGAACCTCGATCGCTGTGGCGATCTGCACCCGGCCGGAGGGCACATGCGCGCCCCGAGCCAGCGCCAGTGGCGCGCCCAGTTCCTCGGTGACTGCCTGCGCCAGATCCTCAGACCGCGCATCGTACTCGACCAGCACCCGCTCCAGCAGCGCGATCCGCTCCTGCGGAGTCGTCTGCGAGTACGAGACGAACGCTCGCTCTGCAGCGGCGACGGCGGCGTCGACATCTGCCTCACCACCTAGCACCACCCGGGCGTTGAGATTTCCAGTGGCCGGGTCTGCGAGCTCCATGACCGTCGGGTCAAGCGGGGCACGCCAAGCGCCGTCTAGATACAGCTCATTATGCTCACGCACGATGACTAACCAACTTTCGTTGACAGGAACAGGGTCGCGGCACGAACCGGTTGTCCCGGCGCGCCAAACCTGATCGGCTTCCATACTGGAACCGGCCCAGAAAGCCATCCAGAGACACGATTTCCCAGGTGTGCCCTGCGTAGGAACACCCGTGCCACCCTCATGCGGTAGACAGGGAGCGACCCCTCCACAGGTATTGCGAGACTGGGCCGTCGCTTCGCGGCCGAACGGACGACGGTCACGCTGGCAACAATCTTGATTGGTCGCTCGCCAGTAATGGTCGAATTGTTCTGCGTGTCAAAAACAATCGATCTGACATGCGCCTGGCGAATAGTTTTCGCGGACGGTCCGTCGCTTGTTCGGGCGAGGGGCGGGAGGGACACTGATGCGACGTAGGTTGATTCCCGAAGGGAGGGTGTGGCGATGACTGATCTGTCCGTACAGCCGTGGCGCTTGCGTGGGGTGTGGTTTGACGCCTGCAAATGCGCGATTCCGTGCCCGTGTTCATTCGCCCAGCCGCCGACCTACGGCGATTGCGACGGTGTCCTTTTGTGGCATGTTCGCGACGGCAATTACGGCGAGGCACGACTCGACGGATTGAACGTCGTGATGCTTGCGTCCTTCGTCGGCAACGTGTGGGGCGAACACAGCGACGCCTACGGCGCGATATTCCTGGATGAGCGCGCCGACGAGGCGCAGCGCGGCGCCCTGCAGACGATCTTCGGCGGCCAGGCCGGGGGCTGGCCCGCTCAGTTCAACGAGATGTTCGGCGGTGAGATGCGCGGCATGGAGTTCGCCGCCATCGAGGCGTCGATCGCCGATGACTATTCCGACTGGAGCGTCAGCATCCCCGGTAAGGCGACCGCGCGGGTCGCGGCGCTGACCGGACCCACGAGCGGGCCGGGCACACGAGTGGAGGTCCACAACCTTCCGGGCGCCGAGGTGGGCCCTGGGCAACCGCCAGCGGTGTGGGGCCGGGTCACCGAGGAATTCGCGGACGCGTTCGGCTTCCGCTGGGAGCGCAGCGGCAACTCCAGCAAGCTCATCCCGTTCGAGTGGAGCGGACCGGACGCGGCATGACCGCGCGACCGGGCCCGGATGGTGCGGCGCACGGTGGCACGTCGCGTGCGGACTTGATGCGGCAATGGTCACGCGCCGAGGCCCTGCTGGTGGTCGTGCTACTGGCGCTCGCGGCCGCCGCCTGGGTACTCACGAGCCGGCTCGCGACCGCGGACATGCGCATCGGGGTCCTGACCGGCGGGCCCACGATGAACGAGATGGACGTCGCGATGCGGCCGTGGCCCTGGGAAGCGGCACTGTTCCTCGCAGTGTGGGTCGTGATGATGGCGGCCATGATGCTGCCGAGCATCGTGCCGTTCAGCCTGGGCATGCGCCGACTCCTCCGCAGCCGCGGCGTGCGCGGCGACGGCCTGTTCGTCGGCTACTTCATCGTGTGGGCCGCAGTGGGGATCGCGGCGTTCGCGTTCGTGCGGGGGCTGGAGACGGTCGTGACCGGCCCCAGCCTGACCGCCGTGCGGGCCGGCGGAATGGTGGTGCTGGTCGCCGGGGTCTATCAGTTGACCCCGTTGAAGCGGGTGTGCCTGCGACATTGTCGATCGCCGATGGCGCTGCTGCTCGAACACAGCAAGACGGCGGTGCACGGCCGCTTCGGTGTCCTTCGGGTCGGGCTCAGCCATGGCGCGTACTGCCTGGGATGCTGCTGGGCGCTGATGGCGGTGCTGCTCGCCGCCGGAATGATGAACCTGGTCTGGATGGCCGTGCTCGCGGTCGTCGTCGCACTGGAGAAGGTCACCCGACATGGCGAGCTGGTCAGTCGGGTGGTTGGCGGCCTGCTCATCGTCACGGCGATCGTCCTCCTGGCGCACCCCGCCCTGCTGGCCTGAACCGCCGGTGCCCCGCCCGAGCCCTTCAGGACGGGCAGTGCGCTGTACGCCGATCCAACAGAAGTCTGGCTTCGCCTCAGAACCTGTGGTAACGATCACACCTTGAGCGCCCCGGAGCCATGGGTCGAGCCCGATCGCAACAGACCTTGCGGGACGGCGCTCAGTTCGGGGCTCAGTTCATGCCCGTACCACCTGTCTACTAGTGTCTCTGCCGTCGCACGGACTCCGGCTCAGCGAAGCCAGAGTCGGTGTGGACATCTGGATGCGGAACTGGAGATCGTGTCGGGTGTAACGCCCCTCACGGGCTCGAATCCCGCATCCTCCGCGCGCTGAGCAGAACGCCGGAACCCCTTCTGGGCTCCGGCGTTCTCTCGTAGGCGGGCGCACAGAGTAACCAGCACGTCCCCCACCTTCATCTGTCCGGAGTCGATCGGTCACGCTAAGTTTGTTACCGATAGACCCGACTTCATCAAGGAGTCCGCCCCATGCCCGGTGTGGAAGAGATCCGCGCGGGGATCGCCCTCGCGAACGAGAAGGCTTCCGCTGGCATTGCCGCACTGCAGCAGGCCGCCCAGTCTCTCGAAGAAGCCCAGCAGACGCTGGCGATGGCGACGTCCGGCAGCACCCAGCAGGAGGTGAACCAGGCTCACGGCCTGCTGGCCGAAGCGCTGCAGGGCATCAACGGCACCCAGAGCACCATCCAGGCCTGCATCTCGTCCGCCGAGAACTATTCCGCCCGGCTCTAGCGATGTCCTTCGACCAGCTGCGCCAGTCGCTCGCCGAGGTCCACAGCGGGCTCTCCGATGCCCGCGCGCACACCGATCGAGCGAAGGAACTGCTGGAGGAATACCGCAGGGTCATGGTCGACGCGCAGGTTCAGGCCCAGCCGTGGCTTCCGCCCCAGCTGGGCCGCGCGCTCGAGCAACTCGATACCGAGACCGGACGGCTCGCCGGCGCCGGCGAGCTGCTGAGCAACTACGAGGCGAGGCTGTAGGCGACACATGGGCAGGAAGGCCGGCGAGCAACGCGCGCGGGTGACGACGGCGCTCGATCACCTGCGGCAGCAGATCGGACTGGCCCTCGGAGCGGCCCGCAACGCCCGGGAGACGGCGGAGTACGAGCTGGCCAGGCTCCAGCTCGAGCAGCTCGTCGTGCGCACCGGGTTCGAGCGGGCCGCCCACGACCCCCAGATCGCCGAGCGCGCCAACGACCCCGCCATGGCGGAGGTCCTGTCCTGGCTACGCAGCGTTCGCAGCGAGTTCTACCGGGAGTGGGCTGACGGACCGAACCGGTTGCGCGAACTCGTCGCCGCCAGCGCCCCCGGCCCGGCCGGTCGGCCACCCGGTGACTGGCTCGGTCGTGTCGGATCGTCGCCGGGCGTCTCCGCGCCGCAGCTCTGGCGCATCGGAACTTCCACAGTGGACGGTTCGGCCGCCGGGCGCACCCCGGGCACGGAGCTGACGTTCGACGTCGCTGTTCCGCTGCTGGACGAGTCCCACCTCGCGATCACGTCGGCACCGAACACCAGGCCCGCCGTCGACGCGATCGTGGAGAACCTCCTGATGCGGGTGCTCAGCACGTTCGAGCCCGGCGCTGTGAAGATCCACCTGTGGGACGTCGGCCAGCTCACCGCCGTGCTGCCGAGCTTCTACGCGCTGAGCCGCACCAGCGCGGTCACGGTGCACGACCCCACCCGGCTCGTCGACCTGCTCGACGAGTTCGCCGGGCATATCCGCCGCATCCACAGCCACACCATGCAGGCCGGTTTCCCGTCACTGCGTGCACTGCGCACGGCGACCGGCAAGCGGGCGGAGCCGTGGCGCATCGCCGTGCTCTACGGCAACGGCGAGGACCTGCATCCCGAGCAGATCCGCGACCTCAAACGGGTCGCGAGCGGCGCGCTGGACGCCGGGATCTCACTCATTCTGGTGGACGTTCCCACCGTTCTCGGTGGCTCCGTGGAAACGATCAGCATGCTCGGCGAACGGCACGCGCTCACGAGCATGACGGGCTCCGACCTCGTGGTCACGCTCGATCCGCCGCTGCCGTCCGGCCAGGTCACCACGGCCGCCGGTCGCATCGCCGAGGCGCTCGTGGCCAAGCAGGGCGGCCCGCGCTCCTTCGCCGACCTGCTCCCGACCGAGTACGGCCGCGAGAGTTCGGCCCGTGAGCTCCGCGCCCCCGTCGGCTTCTTCGAGGGCGAGCCGGTGGAGGTGGTGATCGGCGACGCCACCCCGCACGCGCTGATCGGCGGACCGAGCGGATCCGGCAAGACGAACTTCCTTTACGCGCTGCTCGGCAGCCTCACCGCCCGCTACTCGCCGGACGAGCTCGCACTGTACCTGCTGGACTTCAAGGAAGGCGTGTCGTTCGCGGGCCTGGCGCCGGGGCGCAAGGACGAGAGCTGGCTGCCGCACGCCCGGCTGGTGGGTGTCAACGTCAACACCGACCGCGAGTTCGGGCTCGCGCTGCTGCGGTTCCTCGCCGACGAACTGCGGAGGCGCTCGGCCGCGGCCAAGGACCACGAGGTGACCAACCTCGCCGAGCTGCGGGAACAGGACCCCGGGGGCCACTGGCCGCGCATCGTGGCCGTGATCGACGAGTTCCAGTACCTCTTCGCCGAGCGGGACACGGTCACCTCGCTCGCCACCTCGCTGCTGGAGGACCTCGCCCGCCGGGGCCGCTCGCAGGGGATCCACTTGATCCTGGCCAGCCAGGACATCGCCGGCATCGATGCGTTCTGGGGCAAACCGGCGGTGTTCGAGCAGTGCACCCTGCGCATCGCGATGCCGAAGGCTCGCCGCGTGCTCGCAGAGACCAACCAGGCCGCCGTCACCGCGCCCAAATGGCACGCGGTGGTCAACCACGACTCGGGCATCGCGCACGGCAACCAGCTCGCACACGTGCCCGACGCCAGCGGCAAGGGCGTGTTCCCCGCGCTGCAACGGGAACTGTGGCAGGCCTACGCCGGGCACGGGCAGCCCAGGCTGTTCGACGGCGCGCACGCTCCGGCACTTGAGGAGTCGGCCGCGTTCACCTCGCTCGCTCCAGCGGAGCGGCCGCGCGCGCTCGTGGGTCAGTCCATCGACGTCGCCGACACGGCGCACAGCGTGGAGCTGTCCGCTTCGCCCGGCCGCAACCTCGCCGTGCTGGGCACGAGCGCCAAGGAGGCACTGTCGATCCTGGACTCCGCGACCCGTTCACTGGCCCGGCAGTACCGGCAGGGCGACGTGGAGTTCGTGCTGTGTTGCCTGGTGGACCGGTGCCTGCCCGCGGTCAGGGAACTGACCGACCGGCTCGTCGCGGAGGGGCACAAGGCCGGCCTCATCGCCGCCGACGACCTCACCGAGGTGGTGACCACCTCCGCAGCCGCGCTGGCCGACCTGGACACGCCGCGCATCCTGGTGCTCTACGGCGTGGATGCCGCCCTGCCCGCGCTGGAGCACAAGGAGCCGGGCAAACAGAGCGGCCTCGACCACCTGCGCACGCTGCTCAAGCAGGGGCCCGGCCGAGGTTTGCACGTCCTCGGCTGGTGGCGTGGTGTCGCCCGGCTCAAGGACACCCTCGGTTTCGCGGGCACCGACGACATCGGCGCGTGGGCCGCGCTGGACGTGCAGGGCAACGAGCTCGCGCCGTTCTGCGCCGGCCAGGTGGTGCACTGGTCGCCGCGGCAGGATCGGGCGCTGTTCTTCGACCGGACAACCCACTCGTCGCCCGAAGTGATCATCCCCTTCCACCGCACGGAGCCGTCCGATGATTGACGAACCGACCGCCGCGATGCGGTACAAGGAGATCATCGGCCTTGCCCGCAAAGCGGCCGAGGATCTCCGCACCTGGGAGCTCGCCAGGGCGGAGCAGCTGAACGGCGAGATCGCGGCCAGGGCGGAGGCCGTCACGGCCGCCGAGGAACGCGAACGAGCCATGACCGACCGGGCGAACCGCTGGTGGCGCATGGCGAAGGACAACGTGTCCCGGCTGTCCTGGCTGGAAGTGGGGGCTCCGCCGGAGCCGGCGGCCTCGGCGCGCGGCGAATGGCTCCACCGCTACGCCGAGGACGTCCGACCCGCCTACCACGAGCTGACGCAGGCCATCCTCAAGCTCGGCTGGCGCGCGCGGTAACTCACAGCCACCACCACGACCACCAGCCGCCCGGCCGGAAGCGCACCACCTGCGGGTCGTGGTCGCTGGCCTGTTCGGCGAACTCGGCGTTGATGTGCACCACGTCGTAGTCGACGCCGTAGGGCGCCCGCGAGATCAGCATGTGGTCGAGCACCTGGGAGTTGCCGTCGAAGACGTAGCCGTAGCGCTCCCGCTCCGGCAGGGTGTCGACGAGGACCTCCAGCGGACCGCGGAGCTTGCCGATCGTCGGCGAGAACTGGAAGTCGTTCAGATCGCCCGCCACCACGACGTTGGCCCCGCGGTCGGCGGCCAGCAGCTCGTCCACGAACCCGCGCAGCACCTCGGCCTGCCGCAGTCGCTGCACCTCGGAGCCGCGGACCGGCGGCTGGTTGACGCCGTGCGTCGGCTGGTCGCCGCCCTTGGACGCGAAGTGGTTCGCGACCACGAACACCGTCCGGCCGTGGAACCGGAACTCGCCGGCCAGCGGCTTGCGGCTGTCCTCCCACGCGTCGTTGCCAGGGTCGACCCGGCCGGGCGAGATCGACAGCCGCGCCTTGCCGGCCTTGCGAACGACCTCGACGGGCGTCGTGGCGTCACCACCTGGGCGATCCACAAAGGACACGCGCTTGGGGTTGAACAGGAAGCCCACCCTGATGTTGCCACCGGGCTCGCCGCCGTCGGTCAGGTCCTGGGGATCGATCTGCCGCCACTCGTACCGGGGACCGCCGGCCGCCACGATCGCGTCCACGAACCGGTCGAGCGTCCGGTCCGCCGCGACCACACCGTCTTCGACACCCTCGGCTCCGTTGTTGTCCTGGATCTCCTCCAGCGTCACGATGTCGGGCGCCGCCAGGTTCTCCACGACACCGCGGGCGAGCGCGTCGAACTTGACCTGGTCGTCGACGGCGGACAGGTTCTCGACGTTGTAGGTCGCCACGGCGAGCTCACCGGCCCGCTGCTTGCGCGTGACCTCTCGCTCGAGCCCGTTGTCCTTGACCTCGCCCAGCACGTTGGCCATGAGCGTGTAGCCGCCGAAGCTGTCGTACTCGACCGGGCCCGACGTCACGCCCGCGAGCGTGTCGCCGGTGTTGGCCTGCGGAAACGGCCGCTGGGAGAACGGGATCAGCGACTCGATCTTGACGATTCCCGTGTTGGGCCGGTCATAGCCGAGGTAGACCGCACCGCCGCGCGCGCTCGGGTTCTGGTCCGGCTTGGTCGTCACGTACAGCTCGTTGTAGTCGGTGCTGCGGCTCACCGCGCGCACGTCGGTGACGCTCACGAGCTCACCCTCGTGCGCCTCCCAGAAGTCCAGCGAGTACTTCTCCGGCTCCAGCGGCAGCCCCTCGATGTTGCCGCCCGGTTGCGGTGCCAGCTCGCCGGGAAGCGTGTCCTCGGTGACGGCCCGCGGCTCGGGGACCGCGTTGCCGCGGGACTCGACCGTCCACGTGGCACCCGTCAGCTGGGTGAGCGACTGCGCACCCGAGGCCGGGTAGTACTCCGCGACCCGGCCGGTGGCCGTCACCGCGTCGCCGGGCGCCACCGAGGGTGTGCTCGAACCGGTGAAGACGAAGATCCCCTCGCTGGTACGGGGGTCGTCGTCGGGTTCGGGGTCCTGCAACCAGAAACCGCGCGCGGACCCGAAGGCCCGCGTTGCCGTGACGATGCCTGGCACCCGCACGGTCTCGCCGGTCAGCGGTGACAGCCGCGTGGTGCCCTGCACGTCGTGGATGCGGGCGTCGGTGGGCTCGGGCGCGCCACCGCCGGGTTCCTCGCCAGCCGCGTTGACCGGCGTCAGGTCGCCTGCGGCGAAGTCGGCCGAGTTGTCGTCGGTGTCGGTCAGGGCCGCGCGCGCGACGGACGTCGTGTTGCTCGCCGAGGGCGCGGGCCTCGTCTCCCGCACCACCGCGCTGCCGTAACCGACGAGGTCGACGATCCGGGAGTCGGCCGCGCAGTCGGCGGCGGTCAGGCACGTCAGCGGCGTCGTTCCCGCCACGAGCGCGACGGTGCCCGACCCGGCGGCCATCGAAATGGAGCCCACCGCGTCGGCCTCCGGCAGGGCGACCGTGCCGCCAGAGCCCTTGGCCTGGGCCACCAGGTAGCTCCCGCCCGGCTCGACGCTGCCCTTCAGCGCGGTCGACTGCCAGCGACTCGAAGGACTCGGCGAACCCGGCAGGTACTGCACGCTCAGCCCGTCGAGGCTCGCCGGCGCCGTTCCCACGGTCGCCAGCTCCACGAAGTCGTTGGTCAGGGTGGCACCGGAATTGCCGCCCCCGCCGTAGACCTCGGCGATCACCGGGCCTGAGCTGGGGGCTGCGGTGGCGGGCGCGGCGATCACGGCCAGGCCGGCCACGGTGGCGACGACCGTCGCACGGCGGAAGAGTGTGGTCACCGGGAGATCTTTACCCAGTCGGGTGAACGAAGGAAGGATTCCCGGGTACAGATCGGGAATGGGTCTCGACCACGTTCGAGACGAGCAACGTCGCCGGCGTCTTCGAGGAAGCGGCACGCCGTCCGGTTACAGGCCCGGTGCCATCGCCATCGCTTCGCAGCTCCGGACGACGGTCAGGGCCGCCCTGCGCTCCGCCGCGCCGAGCACCGGGTTCTCGGCGTACTCCTGCCACAGCCGCAGAGCACCGAGTGCCGCCTGCCGCAGTTGCGGCTCCGGGCCCGCGACTCCCAGCCGGGACGGCGGGTCGTCGCCATAGCCTCCGATCAGCCGCAGCGCTTCGTCCTTGAGCCCGTCGGGCAACCGCGCTCGACCGGTGTTCAGCGCCGCGAGCATCCGCAGCTCGGCGAATTCGTGCGCCCCCGCCAGCAGCCGCTCCAGCTCCGTCACCAGCGGCGCCGCGGCGGGCCGGGGCTCCATCCGCAGCACCACATCGAGCCCGATCAGCGCCGACCTCGCCTTGAGGACCCTCGCGCGGTCGGTGAAGTACCGGGTGATCGCGTCGCGCAGTTCGGAGAGCCCGGCGCGCTGGAGCAGCTGCGCGGCGAGCGCCGCCTGACTGTCGACGCCACCTCGCACCAGGGTCGTCGCGAGCCGGACGCCGAACAGCCCGAACCGGGACAGCAACGCAGCGCGAGCCTCGTCGGCGGCGAACCGGTCGGCGGACAGCAACAGCGGCTCCAGCTCGGCTTTCGGGACCGCGGCGAGCGCCGCGATCGTCTCGAACTCGGCCTCGGTGATCGTCCGGCCGGCCTGCGCCGCCAGACCGGCCACCGGCACGATGTCCTGGCACAGGCCGGCCAGCTCGGTCTCCCTGCGGTAGCGGCGCGCCACCTGCCGCGCCGAGATCAGCGCGTCGACCCGGCCGCCGCCGAGCTCGTCGGCGCGGGAGAGGACCACGAGCGCGTTCACGGGCGCGGCCCTCGCCACCGGGTGGTCCTGCACCGTCCGCAGGAACGACAGGTCGGCGTTGTGCGGGTGCCCCATCAGGTGCAGCACCGCGTCGGCTTCCAGGCAGATCCGCTCGAGCGATCCCGGGTCGGCGCCCTCCGCGTCGACGGGCGGGGTGTCGATCAACGTCAGTTCCGGTTGCGAACGGCTCGCCGGCACGTGGTGGCGCGTGGGCTCCGGCCCGTTCGCCACGACCTCGCCGGCGAGCGCGTTCACCAGCGTCGACCGGCCGGATCCGTGCGGCCCCGTCACGGCCAGCCGCAACGGCTCCGTGAACCGCGCGAGGTGCCCGCGCAGCCAGTTCGTCGCCCTCGGGCTGTCCGCGTACGCGTCCAGTGCCCGGCTGAGCAGCGACCAGGTCAGCTCCGGCAGGTTCACGCCGTCAACCCGCGGGCGGCTTGCGTGGTCGCGAGCGCGTGCCCTCGCCGGTACAGCAGGTTCAGCTGCTCGATCGCGCGGGTCAGCTCACGCGCGCTCGCGCCGCGCTCGGCGGTCTCGGCGTCGATGACCTGTTTGATGCGCTTGGCCGTGTCGGCGATCTCGGCACGCAGCTCGTGTGCGACGGCGGTGCAGCGGTCCCGCAGCTCGCGGTGGATGAGGCGGACCGTGTCCTTGCTCTGCTTGCCGTAGGTGAGGAAGAAGTCGTCCACGTGGCGGTGCGCGGCCGTCTTCGCGGCGGCCTGCCGCCGTTTGAGCCGGGCGCCGCGCTCCTCGAAGACACTCTTGGCACCGAACGCGGCACCGGCGCCGATCGAGATCGGGTTGATGAGCGGCATGCCCGCCAACGTCGTGGCCAGCCCGAACATGAGCAGGCCGCTGTAGGAGCCGCGCATGCCGACGAACAGCTTCTGCCCGAGGCTGAACCGTTCGACGTTCGGCATCCGCAGGTCACCGATGTGGTCGCGGGACTCCGCGTCCAGCAGGGCCTCCGGCAGCACGTCACCGCTGCGGGGAGCAACCTGCCGCGCGATCTTGCGGGCGATCCACTCGAACCGGTCGAGCAGCCAGTCCGAGTTCGTCTCCGCGACCGATCGCAGGTTCTCGCGCAGCCAGCCCTCGAACTCGGGCCAGTCCTTCGCCGGATCAGCGACCTCGAAGTACTCCTCGGCCTCCCGCAGGATCCGGCGCGTGCGCTCGCGCAGGTCGAAGTCGAGGTCTGCGATGAGATCGGCGACCTCGTCGGAGAGCACCGTCTGCCAGCGCGCCGACTCACGCTGCAGCTCCTCCAGCCGGTGGCCCGCTGCCCGCCAGCGCGCCGTCAGCTCGTCGGTCCCGCCCTCGCGCAGTTCGGCGAGCCGTTCCCGCAACGGGGCGCCGAGCTGTTCGACGGTCATGTGGATGAGGGCTGCGACAGAGCGCCTGCGCAACAGGTCGACGTGGCCCATCAGGTCCTGGTGCAGGTACCGGACGAGCGCGCCGTAGCCGGATTCCTCGTTGAGGGCCTTGTCGCCGCTGCGGGCAGCGGCGAGGCGGAGGGACGCCGACACCGGGATCACGGTCGCGGGCAGGCCGTCCTGTTGGAGGCGGGCGCGGTTGCGCTCGGCGACGCGGCGCCAGCCGGGCACCAGGTCCGTCTTGGTGAGCACGACGGCAACGGTCGGGCAGAACCGCTGCACCCTGCCGATCAGGTCGAGCTCCGAGGTGGTGAGCTCCTTCGTCGCGTCGGAGACGAGCAGCGCCGCGTCCGCCTGCGGGAGCACCGCGAGTGTGCGGTGGGTGTGCTGCGAGGCCGGGGAACCGATGGGCGGGGAGTCGACGAGCGCGAGGCCCGTTTCGAGGAGCTTGCGCGGCAGGCCGATCTCGGCCCGCACGGCGCCGGTGTCGCGGTTGGCCCGCGCGGTCACCGATTCGACGGGAGTCGGGACGCGGCCGGGGCCTTCGAGGTTGCGGGCGTCGTCGCCGGTCACGATCGCGCCCGCCGGGGCCTCGGCGTGCTGGACGATGGCGGGCACCGAGGTGGTGACGTCGTCGCCGACCGCGCACACCGGAGCGTTGACGAGGCCGTTGATCAGCTGGCTTTTGCCCTGGCCCGACTCGCCGAGCACGAGCACGCGCACCTTCGGTCCCGCCAGCTCTGCGCGGCGGGCCCGAAGGCGTTCGACCAGGTCTGGTCGCGCGTGCGCTCCGCACGCCTGGATGGTGTCATCCAGGACGCCGAGCCAGGGCGAAGCCATCATCGGACGAAGAGTGTGCCTCGGTCACTCTCCGCAGTGGAAGCTGGGCCCGTGATTCGCCCGAGCCCAGCTCGTTACCACTCCGATATCAGTTTGCCCTCAGAGGCCGAGGCCCAGGTCACCCGTGTTCGGCACGTCGGTCGGCAGCGCCTCGGTGGCGTTCGGCACGTCACCCAGCGGGCTCGAGCCGACGCTGTCCGTGACGGTGCCGGCCGGGTCGCAGGTGTCGGCCGGCAGGTCGCCGCGGGCGGCGGGCAGCGGGTTGGCCACCGGCAGCTCCGGCAGCTCGGTGGGCAGCTCGGCCGGGAGCCCTGCGGGCAGGTCCGTCGGCAGCTCGGCGGGCACGTCCGCGGGGACGTCCACCGGCACGGAGCCGACGTCCGGCAGTCCCGGCGCCGGAGCGGCGGGCAGGTCGACAGGCAGGTCACCCGCACCGGCCGGGATGTCGGCCGGGATGTCGGCCGGCAGGTCCCCGCGGGCGGCGGGCAGCTCGGCGGGGAGCTGCTCGGCGGCGGGCAGCTGCACCGGGGCGAGACCACCGAGAGCGGCACCGTCCGAGGTCACGTAGGTGGCGAGCGTGCTGGCGGCCGGCTCGGCGCCGCGGGTCAGGCTCTCCGAGTCAAGGGCGCCGGCGAGGTCACCCGTGGTGGCGAAGTCCGGCAGCGGGGCGTCGGCGGGCTCGCCGGCGAACTCGACACCGTAGGTGCCCAGCGGCGACTCCAGCTCACCACCGGCGGCGAACTCTTCGGTCGAACCGCCTGCGATGCCCTCGGCCTCGACGGCCTCGCTCTCCAGCGCCACGCCGCCCGCGGCACCGTCGGCGCTGCCGTCGGCGAAGCCCGCGACGCCGCCCTGCTCGGTGACGAACGACAGGTCGCCGGTCACGCCGTCGAGGCTCGCGTCGAGCATGCCGCTGCCGGTCGCCGCGTCGCCCTCGTAGGCCAGCGCGCCGCCCGAGCTCTCCAGCCCGGCGCCGCCGATGCCGGCGAAGTGGCCGAGGAGCGAGTCGCCGCTGGAGGCGAAGCTGGCGCCGTCCTCGCTCGCCTCACCGGCGAACTCGCCGGAACCGGCGTCGGAGTCGATGGCCGAGGCGACCGCGCCACCTTCGGTGGAAGCGGTGGCGGCGCCAACGGCGTCGAGGTGGTCGGTGAAAAGCTCGCCCGCACCGGCGATGCCCTCGGCGGTGCCGCCGAGCTCGGCGTCGAAGCCGCCGAGGTCGAGGCTGTCGTCGGAACGGCCCTGGCCCGCGGCGTCAGCGACGGTGCGCAGCTGCGCGATGGCGCCGTCCAGGCCCGCGACGTCGGCGGGGAGGTCGCCACCGAGCGCGTCGGCGCCGGGCAGCTGGCCGCTGTAGTCCATGACGAGCGGGACGACTTCCTGCACGTCCTGCGCGGTGATGTCACCGAGGCCCGCGCACTCGAGCACGTGAGTCGGGTCCTGGGTGAACTCGAGCCGCGAGGCGGGGTCGTTCAGCAGGCCGAGCACGAAGTCGTGCAGCGTCTGCTCCTCGTGGATGGACAACTAAATCTCCATTTCGTGGGGGGATCATCTGGGCGCTCGGGGACGCCGACCCGAGCAAGTTATGCCTCCGCTACGAGGCGGTCATCGGGGATCACTCCCTGTTGTGGGCGCCGCACCTTGGGGGATTCGTTAGGGGGTTAGGGGATCGGCCTCCGGCCGGGCGGGGGCTGTCATCCGGCCGCAAGCCTTTGGTACGAAAGGACGCACATCAGGCCCGGCCACCAGAGAAGAAGTGAGGAAACCGCGGAAAAATGCGCTATGTCCTGGGTGTCCATCTCGGCACCACGCGCACGACCGCGGCCGTCTGCCGATCCGGTGGGCCCCACTGGGGACGGCCCGAGACGGTCCCCCTCGGGGGTGGGTTCCCATGGCTCGACTCGGTGTTGCACGTCGGCCCGAACGGCGACGTCCTCACCGGTCAGGCGGCGCTCCGGCGCGCGGCCACGGAGCCAGACCGGATCGCCCGCGGGCCGCTGCGCCGCACCGGCGACGCCGTCCCGTTCGTGCTCGGCGACATGTCGTACCCGGCCGAGACACTGGCCGCGGCGCTGATCGGCTGGGTCGCCGACCGCGTCGCCGACGCCGAGGGCACCGATCCGGAGCGGATCGTGGTGACCCACCCGCCCGGCTGGTCAGGGCACCGGCGCGGGGCCCTGCACGAGGCGCTCGACGCCGCCCAGCTGCCCGCTGTGCTGGCGTTGCCGAGCCCGATCGCAGCCGCGGAGAGTCACCACGCCCGTGAGCACGTGGACGTGGGCGCGACGCTGGCGGTCTGCCGCATCGGCGGGGAGGGCACCGACGCCGCGCTGCTGCGCAGGGGCCCACGCGGCTTCGAGCTGCTCGCCCACGCCGAGGGCCCCGAGCACGCCGCGGGCACGCACCTGGACGACCTGCTCGTCCGGCACCTGGTTCGCGCCGCCGGGGCGGACGAGAAGGACCCGGCGGCGATGGCACGGCTGCGCGCCGCGTGCACCGCGGCCAAGGAGCGGCTCTCACAGGTGCCCGAGACGACGGTGCTCGACGACGTGCCCCTCACCCGCAGCGAGTTCGACGAGCTGGCGCGGCCCGTGCTGGCCTCGGCGATCTCGTCGCTCGAGCGGCTGGCCTCCACCGTGCCGTCCGGGGATCTCGCCGCGGCGGTGCTGGTGGGTGGCACGGCGCGCACCCCGCTCGCGGCGCAGCTCGCGGAGACGATGCTGTCGTGCCCGGTCGCGGTCGACCACGACCCCGGCACTGCCCTGTGCCGGGGCGCGGCGCTCGCCGCCCGCCCCGTGCCCGAGCCGGAGCCCACCCGGGAGAGCACGTCGACGTCGCTCGTCTCGGGCTCGTACGAGCTGCCCGTGGTGTACCGCGGCGACGACCTGGACGACATCGAACCGCCACCGGAGCGACCGCCGGTGGAGATCACGCCGCTCGAGCCGCCGCGGCGCCGGTTCTCGCTGGCCCGCAAGGCGGCTTCGACCACCGATCGAGACGAGGAACGGTGAGCCTTACCGGGATCAGGACCGAGCTGCTGCTCGACGAGCCGACGCGCGAGCTGTGCGCGGCCGTCGCGAGCGGGCGGCTCGCCCCCGCGCGGCTGGCGATCGTCGCGCCCGGCGGCTATGGCAAGACCGCGTTGCTCGACCACCTCGCCAGTGCCCGAACCCGCTCGGACCTGCCGGTCGCCCGCTTCGGCGAGCACACCGGCGGCTCGGAGCTGGTGCTGGTGGACGACGCCCACGAACTGGGCGACACCGGGCTCGCCAAGCTGAGTGAGCTGGCGGCCGACGACCGCACCGGGCTCGTGATCGCGGCCCGGCCATGGCCAAGGCCCCCCGCGCTCGACACCGCGCTCACGCGGCTGCGGGGTCAGATCGTCCTGCGCCCGCTGGACCGGCGCCGGATCGCGGCCCTGCTCGGAAGGGCGCACGCCGGGCTCGCGGAGTTCGTGCAGGCGGAGACCGCCGGCGTGCCGGGGTTCGTCAGCCGCCTCGCCGGTGTTCTCGAGCCGGAGGCGGAGGTGCCCTCGGCCGCGCTCGCGGAGTTCCGCCCCGAGTTCGACAGGCTCGCGCCCGACACGCTCCTGGTCCTGCTCGCCGCCGAGGCCGGCGCCGGGCTCGACACCGGGCTGCTCTCGGGCCTGCTCGGCAAGGCCGAGAACGAGGTCGCCGGCGCCGTCGACGCCGCGCGCTCGACCGGGCTCCTCGGCCCCGACGGCACGCTGCTGCCCATCGCGAGGCGCGCGCTCGCCGCGCTCGTTCCCTCCGACCGGCGGCTCGCCGTCTACCAGCGGCTCGTGCGGCTCCAGCTCGACCGGCGCGGCCCCGTGCTCTCGCTCGTGCGGCCGCTGCTCGGCAGTGGGCTCACCGGGCCGGAACCCGCCGCGGCGTTCGAGGCGGCGGCCGACGAGGCCGCCGGGACCGACCCGGCGCTGGCCGCGCGCCTCTTCGACGCCGCCGTGGCCGCTGGCCTGCCCCTGACCGGCGTCGGCACCCGCTGGGCGGAGGCCGCCGCGCGGGCGGGTGACCTCACCACGGCGGCGCGACTGGCCGACCAGGTGATCGCCGATCCGGAGGCGCGCGACCGCAGGGACGGCGCACGCGTGGCGGGCATCGCGCTCGTGCACCTCGGTCAGCTGGCCCGCAGCGCGGAGTTGTTCCGCTGGTCCGGCACCCGGCTGTGCACTGTGTACGCCGCCATCGGATTGCTCGGCAACGGGCGGCTCGCCGAAGCGGAGCGGGCACTCGACCCGCCTGCCGACTCCGACGAGCCGCCGACGCTGCTCTCCGGCTCGATGACCGCCGCGGCGCAGGGCGTGCTCGAGTCGGTGTCGGGCCCCCCGGCCGCCGCGTTGTCCACCTTGGTCAGCTCGGCGGAGATGCTGGAGCCCGTGGGCCGATCGGCCCTGCTGCCCGACAGCCCGTCCGCACTGGGTGCGCTCGTCGGCATCCACTGTGGCGAGCTGGGGGTAGCCGAGACACTGCTGGAGCGGGCCGTCGCGGCGGAGTCCGGCGGCGCCGCGCTGGCCCCGCGCCACCGGCTGCTGCTCGGCTGGATCTCCGTGCTGCGCGGCAACACCGAGCTCGCGGCGGAGCGTCTCGCCGCGGCGGGCACCGATCTGTCGCCGCGCGACTGGCTGTTCGCCGCCGGCCTGCGGGCCGCGCTCGCGCGCCGGACGAGCGACCTCGCCGGCCTGCGCACCGTCTGGGGCGAGGCGTGCGACGCCGTCATCCGGCATCCCGTCGACCTGTTCACACTGCTGCCCTTCGGTGAGCTCGCGGTGGCGGCCGCGCGGCTCGGCGACCGCGAGCGGCTCGCCCACCACCTGCGCCAGGCGTGGCGGCTGCTCGACTCGCTGGGCAACCCTGCACTGTGGACAGCGCCGCTGCACTGGAGCGGTCTGCACGCGGCGATCATGGCCGAGCAGTCCGACGAGGCCCGCGAGCATGTCACCGCGCTGACCTCGGCCGCGGGGCACAGCCCGTTTCACGCCGTGGTGGCCGCGGCCGCGGACTGCTGGCTGCACGTGGTGGCGGGCGAGGTCGACGCCGACCGGGTCGAGTCGGCGGCGCGGGGGCTTTACGACAACGGGCTCCGCTGGGACGCGGCGCGACTGGCGGGCCAGGCCGCGATCCGCACCACGGACCGCTCCGCGATGGTGTCGCTGTTGGACTGTGCCCGTGAACTGCGGGGCCGCGAGCCCGGCGAGGCGGTGACCGACGCGGGCGGCGCCCCGAAGCTGAGCGAGCGCGAGGCCCAGGTCGCCGAGCTCGTCGTGTCCGGCATGACGTACAAGCAGGTCGGCGACCAGCTGTTCATCTCGGCGAAGACCGTCGAACACCACATGGCCCGCATGCGCCAGCGCCTCGGCGCCACGAGCCGCAGCGACCTGCTGGCCCAGCTCCGCGCCCTGCTCGCCTCTCGCCCGCAGTGAAGGCCACCATGCCTGCGTTGAACGCAGTGAAGGTGGCCTTCACTGCAGTCGGCTAGTACCTCCGGTCGATCACGGCTCCCGTCGAGGCGGTCCACTGGATGTAGCCGTGCTGGAAGTTGTTCCTGCGCCCGCCCGTGACGGCGAACTCGCCGCTCGTCGGGTAACCGAGGTAGGAACGTTCCCACCCGAGCGCGGCCCAGCGGGTCCGGATCGCACCGTAGATGTCGCGGGCACCGGTGCCCGCGGTCCAGTAGATCGACCCGGTCTTGGAGAAGTGGTTGTACCGCCCACGACCGTCCGGCGTCACGCGCTCGTCCGTGGTCGGGTAGCCAAGCGGCCCGTTCTCCCAGCCCAGCGCCGCCCAACGCTTGCGGATCTCGCCCCAGATGCCGTGCGCACCCGTGGCCGCGGTCCAGTAGATCGACCCGGTCTTGGAGAAGTGGTTGTACCGCCCACGACCGTCCGGCGTCGCCGTCTCGTCGGTGGTCGGGTAGCCCAGCGGCCCGTTCTCCCACCCGAGCGAGGCCCACTTCTTGCGGATCTCGCCCCAGATGCCGTGGGCACCGGTGCTCGGTGTCCAGTAGACGGACGCCGGGCCACCGCCGGGCAGGCCGGCGAAGTGGTTGTACCGGCCGACGCGGTCCGGGGTCGCCGTCTCGTCGGTCATCGGCGGGCCGAGCGTCCGGTGCGCGCCGAGCGCGACGTACTTGTCGTGGATCGCGCCGATGACGGCCTTCGTGCCCGTCGACGCCGACCAGTAGAGGCGCCCGTTGGCGTACGGCTGGTAGTACACACCGCCCTCGATCACCTCGGGTCCCACGGGGGAGCCGAGCACCGAGCGCAGCCCGGGATCAGAGTCGTAGCGCTGCTGCACCGGGGTCGTGTACTCGGCGTTGAGCGTCAGATCACTGTCGCCCATGGTGATCGTGCGACTCGCTGTGGCCGGGCCGTCGGTCCACCTCGCGAACTTCGAGAGCCCGTCGCTCGCCGTGACCGCGGCCTCGATCTTCAGCAGCGCGCCCTCGGTGACCATCGCGGTGCTGCCGCCGACCCCCTCGTCGGGCATCTGCAGCGCGGTCGGCACGTTGCTGGTGAGCGTCACGCGGTGTTCCCTCGGCGCGGCGACGTAGGTGTATGTCGTGGACACTCCGTCGCTGTCGGTCGCCTTGGCCGTGAACTCCATCCGCGAGTCCGGATGGTCGGTGAACGGCATGGTGATCGTCGGACCCGCAGCCGCGGGGCCGCTGTGCACGTGGCAGGTGTCCTCCTCCGCGCAGTGCACGACGGCACTGGTCCATTCCACGTCGAGGGGGCCGTCCTCGGCGTCCGTCGCGTTCACCGTCACCCGGACCTGCTCGCCGACGGCGAAATCGAGCCCCTCCGGGGTCACGGGTGTGATCACGGGGGCGTAGTTGCCGGGCACCACGGTGATGTCGAGGCTCGCGGCCAGCCCCAGCTGGTCGGTCACGGTCAGCCGAGCGGTGAACCTGTCCGGCGTCGACGGGTAGGTGTGCGTGGCCCGCACGCCGGTGCCGGTGGTGCCGTCGCCGAAGTCCCATCTGTACGTGAGCCGGTCGCCGTCGTAGTCGATCGACTCGGAGGCGTCGAAGGTCACCGTGCGGGTGGCCGGGTCGGTGCTGGTGGACGCCTTCGCCACCGGCTCGGAGTTGCCCGGCACGTAGCTCAGCCTGCGCAGCTGGCCCGAGAGGATGTCGGCGTAGACGATGTCACCGCCCGGTCCGGTCGCGAACTTCACCGGGCCGCCGATGTCGAGGCCGAACGGCGGGTTCTCAATCGGCCTCGTCACGGTGCCCTGCGGCGTGAACTGCATCGTCCACAGCTTCTTGCCGACGTAGTCGCCGAAGAAGTACGTGTTCCGGTACTGCTCGGGGTAGGAGGTGCCGGTGTAGAAGACGCCGCCGGTGACGCTGTTGCCCTGGTCGATGGCGCTGCCGTGGCGGTAGGCCACGAGCGGCGGTGTGTTGCCGACGCCCGTGCACGCGGCGAGGCTGCTGTAGCCGGGCGTGCGCGAGTTGCCCTCCCAGCACGGCCAGCCGTAGCTCGCGCCGGGCTTCACGAGGTCGACCTCTTCCCACGTCTGATAGCCGACGTCGCCGACCACGGGGTGTCCGGTGCGAGGGTCGAGCGAGAACCGGAACGGGCTGCGGAAACCGCTGGCGAACACTTTGCTCCTGGCCGAGCCGGGGTTCGCGGCGTCGTAGTACGGGTTGCCCGGCACGCCGTTGCCGTTGGGGAGGATGTGCAGGATCTTTCCCTGCACGGCGTTGACGTCGAGCGCGCGCAGCGCTCTGGTGTCGGTGCCGACGAAGTGGGCGACGTCGCCGATCGACACCCAGAGCGTGCCGTCGGCGGCGGCGATGATGCCCGTGATGCCGTGCACGGTGGCGTCGCCCGGCACCTGCAGCAGCGTGGTCTCGCCGGTGATGCCCGTCGGCTCACCGGAGCCCGTGACGGTCCAGGCGGCGAGGCGGATGTTGTAGGCGCCGCCGCCGGTGGGCACCGAGCGCGCGAGGTAGATCCTGCGCGAGGTCTCGTAGTCGGGCGCGACGGCGAGGCCGACAAGGCCCATGTCCTGCACGGGCTCCACCGGGAGCGTCGCGACCGTCCTCGTGCGGGAGCCGTCCGCGGAGACCCAGGCGAGCTTGCCGCGCTTGCCGGTGGTCAGCACGCTGCCGTCGGGCAGGTAGGCGAAATCGGTCAGGTCGAAGGCGTCCTGGCCGCTCTGCTGGTCCCTGAGCACGAATCCGTCGGGCAGCGCCGGCGCGGCCGCGGCCTGGCGAGGAGCGAAGCCGACGAGCAAGCCGACGGCCATGAGGGTGACCCCGAACAGCGCAAACGCGCGCGAGAACGAACGCTTCCATGCGGACGACATGCCCGCTTTTCGCTAGATCGAGTGAGAATGTTTCACCTGACTGGGTGAAGTAATTCGACTGTGACCACAACAGGTAGCCCATAGAAATGCGATCGGGGCGGGCATCCGCATGGGAATGCCCGCCCCGATCGAGAGCGGTAGCGGTGGGATTTGAACCCACGGACGGGGGTCACCCGTCACACGATTTCGAGTCGTGCTCCTTCGGCCGCTCGGACACGCTACCGCCGGATACGATACTGCATCGGCTCAACGCGCTTCGAATGGGTCGCCGGGTGCGCGCCTGCCTGCGAAGAAGTCCTCCAGCAGCGCCGAACACTCCTCGGCGAGGACCCCGCCGACCACCTCCGGCCGGTGGTTCAGCCGCCGGTCGCGCACCACGTCCCACAGCGAGCCGACCGCGCCCGTCCTCGGCTCCCACGCCCCGAACACGAGCCGAGCCACGCGTGCGAGCACCAACGCGCCGGCGCACATCGTGCACGGCTCCACCGTCACCGCGAGCGTGCAGCCCTCCAGCCGCCAGCCGTCGCCGAAGCGGCTCGCCGCCGCCCGCAGCGCCAGCACTTCGGCGTGCGCGGTGGGGTCGCCGAGCTCCTCTCGGGCGTTGTGCGCACCGGCCAGCTCGGTGCCGTCGGGGGCGAGGACCACCGCCCCGATCGGGACGTCCTCCGTGCCCCGCGCGCGCCGCGCCGCGCGGATGGCCGCCCGGACGGCATCGGTGTCTTCGGGCCTCACAGGTCGTCGAGCAGCTTGCCGAACTCGTCGGCGAACCCGCAGCGCTGGGCGATCATCTGCAGCTGCTCGTCCGGGTACAGCTCGACCTCGTTGACGATGACCTCAAGCTCGGGGCCGGGCATGCCGAGATCGGCCAGCACCTCGAGGTCGCCCTCCGGCCAGATCACGTCGTCGTCCTCGTCGGGCGGGTCGACGCGCAACAGGTCCAGCACGTCGGCCGCGATGTCGTAGTCCAGCGCCGCCGCGGCATCGGAGAGCAGCAGCGCCGCGCCTCCAGGCGTCGGCCGGACGATGACGAAGAACTCGTCATCGACGGCGAGCAGGCCGAAGACCGCTCCGGTCGAGCGCAACTTCCGCAGCTCCGTGATCGCGGCATCCAGTTCGCTGAGAGCGGCCGTGTCGAGCGGACTGCACCGCCACTTGCCGTCCTCGCGCACGACGGCCACCGCGAACCCCGTGATCGGCTCCTTCACCGCCATGGGCCCACCGTATACCCGCAGGCCCCCTCCCCGATCGCCGAAACCACAACCGGGTCCGTGTCAATATCGAGCCATGACGGGACCCACCGAGTTGCCCTCCCTGCCGGACGCCCGCTTCGCCGGGCTGCGTGCCGAAGCCGAGGCCCTTCAGCCGACGACGATCGCTCTGCGCAGGCGGCTGCACCGGCATCCGGAGATCGGGCTGAGCCTGCCCCGGTCGCAGGAAGCGGTGCTGGCGGCCATCGACGACCTGCCGCTGGAGATCACGCGCGGTCGCTCGACCACCTCGGTCACGGCCGTGCTGCGTGGTGCGCGTCCGGGACCCGCCGTGCTGCTGCGCGGCGACATGGACGCGCTGCCGATGCCCGAGGACACCGGCGCGGAGTTCGCGTCCGAAGTAGCCGGTGCGATGCACGCGTGCGGCCACGACACGCACGTCGCGATGCTCGCCTCGGCGGCGCGCCTGCTCGCGGGACATACCGAGGAGCTGGCCGGCTCGGTGGTGTTCATGTTCCAGCCCGGCGAAGAGGGCTATCACGGAGCCAGGCACATGATCCACGAGGGTGTGCTCGACGCCGCGGGGTCGCGCGTGGAACGCGCGCTGGGGCTGCACATCTTCGCGAACCTGCCGAGCGGGCGGATCGCCACCAGGCCGGGGCCGATCATGGCCTCGGCCGACAGCTTCCACGTCAAGGTCACCGGCAGGGGCGGGCACGGCTCGATGCCGCAGAACGCCGTGGACCCGGTGCCCGCGGCGGCCGCGATGGTCGGCGCGCTGCAGACGATGATCACGCGCCGGATCGGTGTCTTCGACCCCGCCGTGCTGTCGGTGACCAGGATCGAGGCGGGCACCACCACCAACGTCATCCCGGAGACGGCCGTGCTGGAGGGCACCATCCGCACGCTGTCGGAGCGCACACGCTCACTCGTGCACGCCGAGCTGCACAAGGTGTGCGAGGGTGTCGCGGCAGCGCACGGCTGCCGCGTCCTGCCCGACATCGAGCCCGGCTACCCCACGACCGTCAACGACGCGGAGGAGGCGTCGCGGGTGCTCGCCCTCGCCGGAGAGGTACTCGGCGCGGACAACGCCGTCGAGATGCCCGACCCGATCATGGGGGCAGAGGACTTCTCCTACGTGCTGCAACGGGTGCCGGGCGCGTTCGCGTTCCTCGGCGCGTGCCCGCCGGACACCACACCGGACGAGGCCGCGCCCAACCACTCGAACCGGGTCCACTACGACGAGGCCGCGATGGCGAACGGCGTGGCGATGTACGCGGCCTTCGCACTGGACGCCTTGCGCTGATGCGGCAGGATGGGCGCCGTGCGTGACGTATGCGTGATCGGACTCGGGCTCATCGGCGGTTCGGTGCTGCGGGCCGCCTCGGCGGCGGGCAGGACCGCGTGGGGCGCGACTCGGTCCACTGTGGACACCGAGGCGGCGGTGGCCGACGGCTACGACGCGACCACCGACGTGGCCGGGGCGGTGCGCAGAGCCGGGGAACGGGACGCGCTCGTCGTGCTCGCGGTGCCGTTGCCCGCCGTCGAGGACGTACTGGCACTCGTCGGCGAGCACGCGCCGGAATGCCTGCTCACCGACGTGACGAGCGTGAAGATGCCCGTGCTCGACGCTGTCCGGCGGCACGCGCCGCGAACCCGGTACTGCGGAGGGCATCCCATGGCCGGGACGGCGCTGTCGGGGTGGGCCGCGGGCACACCGGCGCTGTTCTCGGGTGCCGCGTGGGTGGTGTGCGCGGAGGAGGACACCGATCTCGGCGCGTGGCGGGAAGTCGCCGCGCTCGCGCTCGACGCGGGTGCGCACGTGGTGCCGCTGCGTGCGGCCGCGCACGACGAGGTGGTGGCCCGCATCTCGCACCTGCCGCACCTGCTCGCGGCGGTGCTCGCCTCCGTCGGCGCGTACGGCGGACCGCTCGCGGCCGCGCTCGCCGCCGGTTCCTTCGCCGACGGCACCCGGGTCGCGGGCACCCGGCCCGAGCTGGTGCGGGCGATGACCGAGGGCAACCGCGCGGCGTTGCTGCCGGTGCTCGACGAGGCGCTCGGCAAGCTCGGCGCCGCGCGCGGGTCACTCGCCTCGACCGGTGGGCTCGCGGCGACCATCGACGCCGGGCACGAGGGTCTGCAGAGGCTGGACAAGCACAGAACGGCACCACGCACCGGGGTCCGCGTCGACCTCGGTGCGCCCGACGCTCGCGACGGGCTGCTCGCGCTGGGCGAGCGTGGTGGCCGGATCACCGGCCTGGACGGCGACGTCCTGACCGGTGAGGTGGGGTAGCGCCCGCCGCTACGGGTTCTGCGGCGGGTTCGGCGGCTGCGGCGGGTTCGGGGGCGGGGTCTGCGGACCGCCCTGGCCCGGCTGGCCGCCACCTTCGCCGCCCGCGTTCTTGTGCAGGAAGTCCTTGGCCTTCTTGGTCGCGTTGTCGATCTGGTCGGACTTGTTGCCGAACTTCGACTTGGCGAAGCCGCTCGCCTTGTCGAGACCCTGTTCGACCTTGTCGCTGTTCTTGCTCAGCGCGTCCTGAGCCTTCTTCTTGAGCTCGTTGAAGTTGATGCCCATGTACCCAATCCACCAGCATCCAGGGCCGAGCGCAACGGGAGGACTCCCTTCGTGGTCACCCTCGGCGCCGGAAAGTGAAGCGTGACCTGCTGAAATCCGGGCCCCGGACCGCGTCGAGCGCGTTTTCCAGCTGGTCTGCGACGCCGGAGAGCTCGTCGCCTCCGGGCAGGTCGACGTCGGCGGGCTCGCGCTGCTCGCGCACCGCGGCGGCCAGCACGGCGAGCCCTTCGACGAGCAGGCGGACGTCCTCCTCGGCCGGCGGCTCGGCGCCGTGCTCGATCGTCACCACCACCGCGGTGACGGCGTCGGTGAGCTGCTCCAGCGCCACGATCGCGGGCCACCACGCCGCGGCCTGCCGTCCCGCGGGCGAGGGCTCCACCACGAGCTGCTGGAAGGCCGTCCGCAGATCGGCGAGCCCGCGATACGCGCGGCGCCGCCGCCTGGACCGCTCTGTCCGGTCCTGCGGCGTCTCGGCCGCCCTTAGCCCGTACTCGACGTAGAGCGCGACGGTGTCGGCCACCTCCGCGAGCCGCCCGCCGACCCGTGGCTGCCTGCTGCCCGGCCACAGCAGGTAGCCGAACACGAGCACGATCGCGCAGCCGATGACGGTGTCGACGAGCCTCGCGAGCACGAGCGGCCAGTCCCCACCCGCCGTCAGGTCCATCTGGACGATGATCAGCGGCGTCACGAAGGCGCTGAGGATGCCGTAGTTGCGGACCTTGCCGATGGCCGCGCCCGCGGCGAACAGCGCGACGAGCACGACCAGCCCGAGCCCGCTCGTGCCGATGCCCAGCACCGCGGCGCCGATCCCGACGCCGACCACCGTGCCGAGCCCGCGCAGGACCGCCCTGCCGAAAACCGAGCCGAAGTCGGGCTTCAGCACGATGCCGACGGTCAGCGTGATCCAGTAGGAGCGTTCCACCGGCACCAGGAGGCTGACCAGCTCCGCGAGCGCGACGCAAAGCGTGAGCCGCAGCGCGGCGATCCAGGTGAGCGGTCCGGAGGCCAAGAGGCTCAGCCACTCCCGCATGCGCGTGCGCGCCGGCACGCGGTCCCTGCGCTGCCGCTCCTGCTCGGTGCTGATCTTGCCGAGGGCGTGGTACAGCGCGGCGACGGCGGGGTCGTCGTGGTCGCGGCGCGGCGGCTCGGGCAGCGGCGCACCGGCGAGCACGGCCGTGGCCAGGTCGGTGAAGTGCTCGATGACGTCCCTCGGCGCGCGTGCGCCCGCGTTGACCATCGCCACCGATGCCTCGACGGCGGGAGTGCTGGCGGAGAGCAGGTTGAGCAGCTTGCGGTAGGTGACGTCCCGCCCTGACAGCCACGACCGGGCGTTGAGCAGCCGGTCGTAGGCGGTGTTCATGGCGGCCGTGAGCTGCTGGCGCGACGCGAGCGAGGTCGCCTCGTCCTGCGCCGAGTGCAGCGCGGCGAGCTCGATGTAGACCTGGGCGACCGCGTGCCGCTCTGGCGACGTGGCGTGCACCGTCCAGCCTGCGAGCGCCACGACCAGTCCCCACGCCGCGCCGCCGACGAAGCAGGCGAGCGCGGCCTCGGCCTCCGTGCCCATCGTGTGCTGGCCGGTGCCGAGCACGGTGAACACGAACAGCTGCAGCGCGGCGATCGACGCGTTGTTGCCTGCCGCGCTGATCAGCGCCGAGATGGCCGACACGAGCACGACGAGCGGGATCGACAGTGCCAGCTCGCCACCGGTGAACAGGCCGAGCGCGAACCCGATGACCGCGGCGGACGCCGCTCCGCACAGCCGCACCGCGCGGTAGCGGTAGGGGCCCGCGGCGTCGGCGAGCACGGTCGGCAGCGCGCCGCTGGAGACGAGCGCACCGAGCTGGAGCTCGTCGAACGCGAAGCCGACCGCGATCGGCACCGCCAGCGCGAGTGCCGCGCGCACCGCTCTCGCCCATGGGATCGGCGCGGGGGATGAGCGGAGGAGGTGAACGAGCCAGCGCGGCGCGGGCAGGTCGGCACGGGTCGAGCTCACCCCGTCATCTTCGCCCATTCCAGTATGTTCGCTGCGATGGTCGGCAAGACGTTCACGTTCGAGGTGCGGCGGACCAGCACCGCCGCGCCGGAGACCCTGTTCGCGCTGGAGACCGACGGCGAGCGATGGTCGAGCTGGGCACGGCCACTGGTGCTGCAGTCGAGCTGGGCCCGTCACGGCGAGCACGCGCCGGGCGGCGTGGGCGCCGTGCGCAGGGTCGGGCTGTGGCCGGTGCTGCTCGGTGAGCAGACCGTGGTCTACGAGCCGCACCGCAGGCACGTCTACACCTTCGCCGACGGGAGCGCGCCCGTGCGCGACTACCGAGCCGAGGTGCTGTTCACGCCGAACGACGCGGGCGGCACGGACCTCACCTGGCGCGGCTCGTTCACCGAGCGCGTCCCTGGCACCGGCCTGCCGCTGCGTACCGTCCTGCACGCGGCGGTCCGCTTCCTCGCCACCCGCCTGATCGCCGCCGCCGAACGCGAGTGACCGCCCCCCAAGGCCACCTTTGTTGCGTTGAACGCAACAAAGGTGGCCTTGGGGGACGTACGGAGTCAGCCGGCGCCGAGGCAGAGGAACGGGCGGCGCAAGGGGTCCGCGGCGGTCGCCTCGGCGAGCGCGACGGCGGGTGAGGTGCCCGCCGCGAGCTGCCGGTGCAGGTCGGCCATCGCCTCCGCCGCGGCGCCGTCGCCGACCCGTGCGACCGCGCCGACCACCGTGCGCGAACCGCTGGCCAGCAACGCGCCCGCGAAGCCGAGTGCCTCCTCGCCAGGCCGGATGTGGCTGAGCGCCAGCTCGCACGCCGCCAGCACGACGCGCTCCGGCGGGTTGGCCAGGCGGGCGGCCTCGTGGGCGAACAGCGGGCCGTCCACGAGGTCCAGCCGCGAGAACAGCGCGTTCGCCGGCTCGTGCGCCCCGTGCGCCACCAGGTGCGCGACTCCGGAGCCGTCCAGGGCGGCGAGCACGTTCGCGCTCGTCGCCAGCTCGCCGTCGACGATGCTCGCGCTCGGGTACACCGAGCGCAGCTGCCGCACCTCGCCGACGGCCCCCGGCACGCCGGGTCCACCGACGAGCACCACCGACTCGGGACCGGGGTTGCTGGCCGCGGCCACCCACGCCGTCGCCGACGGAGCGATCGACAGCGCCCGCCCGCGCAGCGTCGGCAGCGCGCCCCACGGCAGCGCGTGCAGGGAGCCGGTCGGGACGATCACCAGTTCCCGATCGCCGAGCACGCCGCGCAGCGGCCGGATCAGCAGCTCGTCGAGCGCCGCCGCCCTGCGCCGCGCCGACGCCGTCACGGCGGTGGCCAGCGGGGCGGGCAGGTGGTCGGGCGCGAGCGCGTCGAGGTCGGCGTGCAGCTGCTGCGCGGTTTCCTCGGCCTCACCCAGCGAGCCGAGCCGCACGAGCCGGAACCGCCCGTCACGCACCACCACGGCCGCGAGCGTGTCGCCGTGGCCGACGAGGCTCACCAGCACCCGCTGCCCGAGCGTGTCCGCGACCTCCTCCGGCGAGCTCACGGGCCGGGGCCTGCCCCAGCGGCTCGTGTACCAGCCGAGCCTGCTGGCCTCCCGCTGGAGCCAGGCGTAGCGCTGTTCGAGCGCGGCGACGGAGCGGCCGGCGAGCCGGTGCTGCTGCACGGTGCGCTGGACGTGCCGCATCTCGGTGATGTGCTTGGCCAGCACGGGATCGTCGATGGCTGGCATGGGCTCGTACCGGTAGACCTGCGCGCGCGTGCGCTCCTGCCACGCGAAGAGCCTGCGCGCCCCGGCTTCGCCATTGGCGGTGTCGAGCACGAGCCCGACGGCGAGGGCGCCGAGCTCCTGGCCGTGCACGGCGGTGCCGCACAACAAATCCAGCCCGCCCATGCGGTCACGGGCCCAGCCCAGCTCGGTCAGCCCGCCCCTCGCCTGCGCGAGCGCTGAGCGCGTCCGCCCGGTCGCGACGGCCAGCTCCGCCCGGCACAGCCGCAACAGCATGCGGTGGTCGACAGGCGTCGTACGGCGGGGCCGGGGCACCCTGGCGAGCTGTGCGGTCGCGGCGTCGACCTCACCCCTGCGCAGCAGCAGACGCACGGCGAGCAGCCGGGCCGCGGCCGCCTCGTCACGCAGCCCCAGCTCGGCGAGCCGTTCCGCGAGCCGGACGAGACCCGAGGGCAGGCGTGCGGGAGGGCGCGTGCCCGACTCGAGTGCCTCCATCGCGTCGGCCCGGTGCCGGGTGAGCGCTGCGACCTCCGCCCACGGCACGTTGCCTCGGCGCAGGAACCGGCGGCGCGCGGCGACGGCGAGCTTGCGGGCCAGCGCGATGTCGCCCTCCAGCAGCGCCGCGGCCGCCCTGGCGACCTCGGCCTCGGCGACGTCCTGGATCACGCGGTTGCGGCGCAGCTCGGGCAGCGCCTCGTCGAGGTGGCGGGCGGCCTCCGCGGCCAGTCCCGCGACGAGCAGTGCCCTGGCCTGGTCGATGCGGACCCTCGCCAGCCAGCCCGGTGCGGCCGACTCGAGTATTCGCGTGGCCTCGTCGTAGTGCCGCAGTGCGCCGGGGATGTCGCCGGCGAGCTGGGCGAGGTCGCCGAGCCCGTGCCGAGCCTTGCCCTCCAGCCGGGTGTGGTCGTGCTCGGCGGCGAGTTTGATGGCGCGGTCGAAGTCGCGCGACGCGGCGTCGAGGTTGCTCATCTCGGCGTGGATCTGCGCGCGGTTGAGCACGGTGCGTGCGAGCAGCAGGCCGTCGCCGTCGTCGAGACGCTCCAGCGTGGGGATGATCGCGTCGAACAGGGCGAGCGACTCGGCGAGGCGGCCGACGCGGAAGAGCAGCAGCGCGCGCTGGCCGGACACCACGGCCTGCAGCTCCTGCCTGCGCACCCCGTCGGGCAGCAGGTCGAGCTGCGCCTGCGCGCGTTTGAGGCCACGGAAGCCCTCAGCGGTGGAGCCGACCTCGGCCGTGGCCAGCGCGAGGCTGATCAGCACGCGAACGCGCGCGCCGATCCACTCGGGCCCTTCGCCGCCGTCCTCGAGCGCCCGCAGCGCCTTGCGCAGCAGCCGGATGGCCTCCATGTTGTGCGCGCTGCCCGCCGCGTCGTTGGCTCGCCGGTGCACGTCGAGAACGGCGGCGAGGGCTCGATTCTGTTGTCGATCGCCACGCACGGGGTCTATGGGAGCACATCCACCGCGTCGCGACGCAAGCTGGATCCCTTACAACACAACCGCCGGAGTGACAACGGTTCGACGGCACGAATTTCCGTCGATGTACACCACTATCTGGGTGGTTCCGCAGGGAACATCGTGCAGGACGAACCGCCCGCCGTCGTCCGCGACCGTCGAGACGGAGTCGTGCCCGGCGACGCGGACCTCAACTCCGTACTCGCCCTCGGGCACCAGCCAGCCGTCGATGCGGTGCCGGGCGCCGACCTTGGTCAGGTTGATCATCACGGTGAGATCGCTGACCGTGAACGTGATCGTGCCCTGTGCGACGCTGCGGACGCCGACCAGCTCGTCGGCACGCTCCCAGCGGGCGACCTCGACGTCGAGGTCCTCCAGCTCCAGTGCGAACTGCACCCGCTCGACCAGGCCCTCAGGCGGGGGATCGAGTTCGTGCACGAGCCGGTCGAGCTCCATGAGCAGCGTCTGGTCGTCCGGGAAGGTGCTGCCTTCGTTCATGCGCTGCCCCCTTGAGCGTCAAGCAGTCCCCGCATGCGTTGCAGGCACCGGCCCCGCGTGGGCCCGATGCTGCCGTGCGGCATGCGGAGCACGTCCGCGACGAGCCGGTACTCGACGCGTCCCGCGAGCACGGTCAGCCGCAGCAGTTCCTGGCACCGCTGCGGAAGCTGGGCGAACGCGGCCCACAGCCCGCGATCGCGTTCGGCCCGCAGCACCTCGGCATCCGGGGCGGGCTGCGTGCTCGGCACGGTCTCGGCGAGCTCGTCGGTGAGCGGCACCGGCGACGGCTTGCGGCCACCGGCCCGCTGCGACTCGCGCCGGGCCGTGGTGATCAGCCACGCGGCGAGCGCGCGCGGATCGGCGAGCCGGTCGAGGTTGCGGAATAGGGCGAGCCACACCGTCTGCACCACGTCCTCGGCGGTGTGGCGGTCGAGCCCGTTGCCCCTCGCGACCTGCCACACCAGCGGCGTCAACTCGGTGACCAGGCGGTTCATGGCCAGCCGGTTGCCTGCGCGTGCCTCGTGCATGCACGCCGCGTAGAGCTCGTGGCCGTGCAGTCCCTCCCACGGAGGGTCCGCCTCGGCGGTTCTCGCGTCGGTCACCGCACCCGCCCTTCGCTGTCGCACTCTTCAAGTCGGCGCAGGCAGTATCTCGGTCTCGTGAGAACAGAGGAGAGGGGTGACGGCTGTCAGATACATGAGGTCACTCGTTTGGAGTAGCGGTTACGACGAAAGTGACCGAGCGGCGCGGTCTGTCCTCCCACGGCCGCGCCAACTCGGCCTCTATGAGGTGCCGGCCGGCGTCGACAACGTCGAACGCCAGCCGACGGACCCCACCTTTTCCCGGCGGTCCCTCCCCCTGAGACCCCCGGGCCGGATGGTCGACACCCCCACGGACGTACTCGTCGACGACCAGCCGGACCCCCTCCGGCAGGCGCAGTGACCACTGGTAACCCGACGTCCGGGTCTCCGGGAGCCGAAGCTCCACGGTGTCCCCGACACGCAGTTCCGCTGTTTTCCCCGCATCGGACTGCGCGAGCCGGACCAGTGCCACTGCTCCTCCCGTTCCTCTTCCCCCTGCGACGGTGGTGGCCGACGGCCCCCTCGACTGTCGGCCACCACCTGCTTTCCTCGCGTGGAACTCAGACGACCAGCTGGTCGATCTCCCCGCGAGCGTCTTCGTGGTAGGACACCGGCAGCCGGTAGTTCTTCGCCAGGAGTGCGAGCAACGTCAGGTGGCTGTGGCCGGACTCCGAAGCCGGCGAGAGCCGCTTCCAGCCGACGCCCTGCACCGCGATCCACACCCCCGGCGAGCCGCTCGCCGACCAGAGGTTCAGCACCGCCCTGCCGGTGACCCAGCCGGTCGGCGGGTTCTGCCCGTTCTGCACGGGCGCGGGCCGCTGCTGGCCGGAGCCGTCGACAGGCGGCGTGTAGGGGTCCCAGCCCATCGGCACCGGAGCGGGCGGCGGGGTGTACGGATCCCAGCCCGTTGGCGCGGGCGGCGGGCTGTACGGATCCCACCCCATCGGCGCGGGAGCGGGGCGCGGCGGCGCATACGGGTCCCACCCCATCGGGGTGGGAGCGGGGCGCGGCGGGCTGTACGGATCCCAGCCCATCGGCGCCGGAGCGGGGCGCGGCGGGCTGTACGGATCCCACCCCATCGGCGCGGGAGCCGGGCGCGGCGGGCTGTACGGATCCCAGCCCATCGGCGCCGGAGCGGCCGCGGGCGGGGCGTACGGGTCCCAGCCGGTGGGCGGCGCGGGCGGCGGCGTCTGGGTCGGTGTGTCCTCGACCGGTTCGGCAGGCTGCTCCTGCGCCGGCGGGTTCTCGGTCACCGTGTCATCGGTCATCGGCCTTCTCCGTGGTTCGTCAGTGGGCGGGGTGGATCATGCTGAGCTCGTCGTCGTCGATGAACGGCACGAACGCTCTTCCGCTGGCCCTGGCGGTGCTGAGCAGGGCGAGCGTGGCGATGGTGCCGTCCGGCCCGCCGGAGAGCCGGGTCCAGCCCAGGTTCTCCAGGTAGGCCCAGCCGTTGGCGTCGTGCGCGGTGGCGAACAGACCGAGTGCGCGCTGCGCGGGCAGCCACGCGCGCAGGCTCACCCCGGTGCAGCCGAGAGTGGTCGGCCTCGGCTCGGGGTAGTCCTCGATATAGGCCTCGCCGTAGGCGATGCGGAGGAACCCGTTCTCACCCCAGTCGGGGCCCCAGGAGTTCTTCGCGATCCAGCAGCCCGCGTCGTCGTCCCACCCGATGAGCGCGACGCAGTGTCCACCGCTCGTCTCTTCCGTGGTGTGCCGGTAAACGCCGCCGGTGTAGTGGAACAGGTCGTCATAGACGACGAGGCAGGCCGTGACAGCTCCGTACGTGTAGAGATGCTGCTTGATGGCGGCCGGGTCCTGGCTGAGGTCCACCACGCCCTCGGCCTTCGCCAGCCGGTCGCGCCACCCGGGGTTGAGCGCCCCTGAGTCGTCGTCGTAGTACGGGTAGTGGTCGTCGAAGGTGACCCCGATCCGCTCGCAGTCGACGAACAGCTCGTCCGGCCACGTACCGTCGGGCGTGATCGCCTCGCGTGCCGCGGCGTGCCCGAAGAACAGGTGCGCCTCGGAGAGGTTCAGCCGCAGCCCCGGCGCCCTGCGCGTGTAGGCCGCGGTGGTCTCCAGTGCGGCGATGGTGCCGAACGCGCTGCAGGAACCGATCTCCCCCTGGTCTTTGACGTCGGTGACGTAGGCGCGTCCATCGACGTCGCGCAGGTCGAACCGCCTCGGGAGGTGGGGCGTGGGCTCGTGCTGCACTTCCGCGGGCTCGCGGGACACCGCCAGCGCGACCTCGGCCATCCGGCCCGGCAGGTCCGACCTCGCCCTGATCTCCTCCGCGGCGGGCGGTGGAACGCCCAGCCTCGCCTTGCGCGCGTGCTTCGACAGCCTGCTCAGCCGGGTCTCACCGCAACGCCACGGGTCGCCCAGCGCGGCGAGCGAGTCGCGAATGCCCGCGATCTCGGCCACGCATGGGTGGTCGGGGCTCATGTGGGTCCTCCAGAGAGCGGTGGAACGCGCCGTCGCCCATAGGACGCGGCTCGACCCCTCTCAGATACACCCCGGGTAAGACTTTTTTCATCTCGAGGCCGTCGGCAGGGTGAGGAGGCGGGGGCTACCTCACCCTTCGGCGTCGCGCTCGCGCCGGACCCGCTCCCGGTGCCAGCGGTCGAACAGCGCGGGGATCTCCTTGACGATGAAGTCGAGGAAGTCGGCCATGCGGGTCAGGCGCACCCCGGCCGGGGTCTCCGGGCCGACGGCGTCGACACCTTCGAGGGTCGCGTCCAGCCACATCCGGAGCATGCGGTCGCGTTTGAGGAACGAGGCGAACCAGAAGTCGTCGTAGAGCCGGTAGTGGTCACGGCGTTCGCCGGGCTGACGTTCCTTGCTGATCAGGCCGACCTGTTCGAGGTAACGCACGGCGCCCGAGATCGCGGCGGGGCTCACGGAGAGCGTGCCTGCCAGGTCGGCGGCGTTCATCCGGCCGCTGTCCGAGACCGTCAGCGCGGCGAAGACCCTGGCCGGCATCCGGGGGAAGCCGATCTGCGACAGGGTCAGCGCGAGGTTCTCGACGTAGGCGCGAACTCGCTCCTCGTCACGGTCTGCGGCCGGATCACGTTGCGACTGCGGTCTGCTCGACATGCGAACCATCCTTCCCGAGGTCTGGTCGATCACCCAATCCATACGTTTTCTTAACTTCACAACTTTGTGAAATGAGTGTAGCTTCGGTCGCATGGAAAACGCCATCTCCGTCAGTGGCCTGCGCAAGTCGTTCGGGTCGACCGTGGCCCTCGACGGACTCGACCTTTCCGTCGCCACCGGCGAGGTTCACGGTTTTCTCGGTCCGAACGGCTCGGGCAAATCGACCACCATCCGCGTGCTGCTGGGACTCCTGCGCGCCGACGGGGGCACGGTGCGCCTGCTCGACGGCGACCCCTGGCGCGACGCGGCGAGCCTGCACCGGCGGCTCGCCTACGTGCCCGGCGACGTCAACCTGTGGCCCAACCTCTCCGGCGGCGAGGTGATCGATCTGCTCGGCAGGCTGCGCGGCGGGCTCGACCAGCGGCGCCGCAACGAGCTCATCGAGCGCTTCGACCTCGACCCGAAGAAGAAGGGCCGCACCTACTCGAAGGGCAACCGGCAGAAGGTCGCCATCGTCGCCGCGCTCGCGTCCAACGTCGAACTGCTGCTGCTGGACGAGCCGACCTCGGGCCTCGACCCGCTCATGGAGGCCACGTTCCAGTACGCGATCCAGGAGGAACGCGAGCAGGGCCGCACGGTGCTGCTGTCCAGCCACATCCTCGCCGAGGTCGAGGCGCTGTGCGACCGGGTCAGCATCATCCGCAACGGGCGCACCGTGGAGACCGGCACGCTGGCCGACCTGCGCCACCTGACCCGGACATCGATCTCCGCCGAACTGGCCGGGCACCCCAACGGGCTTTCCAAGCTCGAGAACGTCCACGACCTGCGGATCGAAGGCAATCGGGTGCAGTTCGACGTCGAGACCCACTCGCTCGACGAGGCGCTGCGCAGCCTCACCAGCATCGGGGTGCGCAGCCTGACCAGCCAGCCGCCGACGCTCGAGGAGCTCTTCCTGCGGCACTACACCGAGCATGCGAAGGCGGGCTCGACATCATGACCAGGACGTTGGAGCGCCCCGCCGCCGCGCACGAGGTCTCCGGAAGGGGCAACCACCTCGCGGGCACGTGGCAGCTCGTGCGGCTGGCCCTGCGCCGGGACCGCGTCGTGCTGCCCATCTGGGTCGTGGTGCTCGGGGTGATGGCCTCCGCGGGCGCCGGCGCGTACGAGACGCTCTACCCCACGCAGGCGGAGCGGGAGGCGCTGACCGCGACGATGGGTGCCAACCCGTCGCTGACGCTGCTCTACGGTCCCGCGTTCGACCTGGGCACGGCAGGCGGGTTCGCCGCGTGGCGCTACGGCGCCATCCTCTCCCTGTTCATCGCTCTGGCCTGCATCTTCACGGTCACGCGCCACACAAGGCAGGAGGAGGACACCGGGAGGCAGGAGCTGCTCTCCTCGGCCGTGGTGGGCCGCTACGCCGCTCTGACCGCCGCTGTGCTCGTCGCCGCGTTCGGGGCGGTGCTCACCGGCGGGCTCATGGCCGCCAGCCTGATCGGCGTCGGCCTGCCCGCGACCGGCTCGCTCGCGTTCGGAGCGAGCATGGCGCTCGCCGGGCTCGTGTTCACCGGTGTCGCCGCGATCACCGCTCAGGTTGCGGAGTACTCGCGCACCGCGAACGGCATCGCTTCCGCCGTGCTCGGCGTGACGTTCCTGATCCGCGCCGTCGGTGACGCCGCGGTCGACGCGAGCTGGCTGTCCTGGCTCTCGCCGATCGGCTGGGCCACGCAGGTGAGGGCGTTCGCCGACGAGCGGTGGTGGGTGCTCGGGCTGCTGGCCTTCGCCGCCGTACTGCTCGCCGCGGTCGGCTACCGGCTGCTGCCCATGCGGGACGTGGGCATGAGCCTGATCCCGGCCCAGCCGGGTCCGCCGCACGCGGCTGCCGGGCTGGGCACGCCGTTCGCCCTCGCGTGGCGGATGCAGCGTGGGGTGCTACTCGGCTGGGGAATCGGGTTCGCGGTCTTCGGCGCGCTGTTCGGCTCGCTCGCGGCGGGGGTCGGCGACCTGCTCGGCGACAGCGCGCAAACGCAGCAGATGATGGCGCGACTGGGCGGTTCGCAGAGCATGGTCGACGCCTTTCTCGCGTCGATGGGCGGGATCATGGCGATGATCGCCTCGCTCTACGTGGTGCAGGCCACCCTGCGGCTGCGGGCCGAGGAGACGGCCGTGCGGGTGGAACCCCTGCTGGCGACGCGGGTGAGCAGGTTCCGCTTGGCAGCGAGCCACCTCGTGTTCCCGCTTTTGGGCAGCGCCCTGCTGCTGGCTGTCGCCGGGTTCGCCGTCGGCCTGTTGCACGGGTTGCGCGTGGAGGACCTCAGCGGCCAGCTCCCCGCCGTGTTCGGCGCGGCGATGGCCCAGCTCCCCGCCGTGTGGCTCGTGGCCGGGGTGGCCGTGGCCCTGTTCGGGCTGCTGCCCAAGCTTTCCACCGCGGCGTGGGCGGTCGCGGCGCTGTTCCTGCTCATCAGCATGTTCGGCCCGGTCGCCAACCTGAGCCAGACGGTGCTCAACCTCTCGCCGTTCCAGCACATCCCGAAGCTGCCGAGCGCGGAGTTCACGGCGACGCCGCTTCTGTGGCTGACCGGGCTCGCGGTGGTTCTCGTCGGCGCGGGTCTGGCCGGGTTCCGCCGTCGCGACATCGGTTAGCGGCTGGGGTGAGTCGAGCCCGGGTTCCGTCGGGGGGCCCGGGCTCGACTCGCGTGTGGACGGTCGCACACGTGGGTGTGAGGGCTCCGTTCGCGCAGATCGCTGGCCTTGTCACGGGTTCGCGGGGCACACTCAGAAGCACGTTCCCCAGTATTCGGAGAGGAGGAGTGCGATGTCCGCGCCGATGAGCCTTCCGTCGCGGCTCGACCCGCTGGTCGAGTTCTACGGCCGATGGAACACCGGGCGTGCCGAGGACTGCCTGCCGCTCCCCCTGGCTCGTGCGGCCAAGTACGAATGCCTGGGGGGCTACCTGACCACCAGCCCACATGCCGGTTCCGCCAACTCCTACGGGGAGTTCCGGCTCGCGGCGTTGCTGGACGGGCCGGTCCGCGCGGCCGGGTTCGTGCCGTACGGCACCGTGAACCTGCGGTTCGCCGACGACACGTGGATCCAGCCGGAGCTGGCGGTGCTGCGCGAGCCCGCCGGCGGGGTCACGTGGGTGTCGCCGGAACAGGTGCTGCTGCTCGTCGAGTTCGCGGAGGGCGAGCGGCACGGGCAGCACCGGATCGACAAGCCGGAGTTGTGCGCCCACGCCGGTGTCCCGTGGTACCTGTGGGTCGAGATCGACTACCCGGCCAGATCGGTCTACGTGCGGCTGAGCGGCCTCGTCGACGGGCACTACGAGGAGCGGGTGGCAGCGGGCTCCGGCGAGCGGCTCCGGTTCACCGAGCCGTTCCCGGTCGAGCTCGATCCCGCCGAGCTGCTGGAACCATGAGCGCTCACGTGCCGTCGCGGACGGTGCCGTCGGCGCCCACGGTGAGCTTCGCCTGCGGTCCCATCGCCGGGCAGTGCGGCCCGTTCGGATACACCGGTTCGGGGGTGATGTCCAACGTCTGACGGGATGTCTCCGCGCCGTCGTCACCGGTGATCGTGAGCGTCACTCGCACCGGCAGCTCGGGCAGGTCGTCGACGGTCGCGAAACCGTGCTTCCCTCCGGTCTCCCGCACCTCGGCGGAACAGACGGCGTCCGGCTGGTCGCCGCCGCAGCCGGTGTCGATCGCCTCCGTCGAGGGGGACAGCTCCAGCGGGTAGGTCCGGCACTTCCCGGCCCAGCAGACTTCGAGTGCCGCCGTGCTCGCCGCCGCGGCGGCCGGGCCCGGTGCGAGGTCGACGCTCACGCCGCGAGGGGCGCCGATCTCGGTGCACGCGACCTGACCACCACCGGTGCCCGCCGAGGTACCGCATCCGGCGACGAGCAGGAGCGCGAGCAGGGAAAGTCTTCGCATGCCGCGAAGACGGTCGAAGCCCGGCCTCCGGTTGCACGTCTGGCTACCGTTTTCGGATGGAGACCACGGATCGGCCGCGAGCACTCCGGTTCCGGCTCGCCGGGCAGTCGCTCGGCCGGCGGTCACCGAAGAGCGAGCTGGGAGCCGTCGCCGGTGCGGTGGCCGTGCAGAACACACCGCCCGGCTCGGCGGGGCAGGCGTTGCACGCCCGGCTCACCGGGCTCACCCCGCGCGGGCTCCAGGCGGAGGTGGAGACCGGCAGGACGCTCGTGCAGCTATGGGCGATGCGTGGCGCGCCGCATCTGGTGCCGGTCGAGGACGCGGCGGTGTACACCACCGGGTTGCTTCCCGACGGCGAGGAGTCGTGTCTGCACTTCATCCAGGGTGCGACCGACCACCTCGCCCGGTTCGGACTCGGCGCGACCGACGCCGTGGAGTACACGTGCGAGGCGCTGCCCGGGGTGCTCGACGGGCGGCACCTGAGCAAGGACGAGCTGGGCGCCGCGCTCGCCGAGAAGGTGGGCGAGCACCTGCCACCGCGGCTGCGCGGGGCGTGGACGGAGCCGGACGGGCTGGGCTCCAACACCTACGGGCAGAGCGTCGTGCGGTACGCGCTGTACGTGGTGTCCCTGCACGGCGTGCTGTGCATTGCCTCCCAGCCCAGGGGCAACGCGCGGTTCGCGCTGACCGAGCAGTGGCTGGGCAGGCGGTTGCCGTCATGGGAAGCGGGCCGGGCGCGAGCGGAGCTGGTGCGGCGGTATCTGCGCTGCCACGGTCCGTCCACCTCGGCGGAGTTCGCGACGTGGTCGGGCACGGCGCCCGCGTTCGCGGCGGCGTCGTGGGAGCTGGTGGCCGGTGAGCTCACCGAGGTGGGTTACCGAGACGGCTCGGCGTGGGTGCTCACCGAGGACCTGCCGACGCTGCGGGAACCGCCCGCGGCCCAGGGTGTGCGCCTACTGCCGCCGCACGATCCGCTGCTCGCGACCAGGGACCGCGCGGCGCTGGTCGCCGGCGACCGGGCTCGCAGGCAGGTCTGGCGCAGCCAGGGCAACCCGGGCGTGGTGCTCGCCGATGGCGAGGTCGTCGCGCTCTGGCGGCCCAGCAAGAAGGGGAACACGGTGACGATCGGTGTCGAGGGGTTCGGCCCGCTCGACGACGAGGTGAGGGAGGCGATAACCAGGGAAGCCGAGACGCTGGCACCGTTCCGGGGCGCCAGGAACGCGCGTGTCACGGTGACGTCACCGGGGTAGCCCAGCTGTATGGACGACGTGATCGGACGCATTCCCAAACAGCTGCTCATCGACGGCAAGTGGCAGGACTCGGCCGACGCGAGCACGTTCGGCGTCGACGATCCGGGCAACGAGCGGCGTCTGTGCGAGATCGCCGACGGACAGGCCGCCGACGCGGAGGCGGCGGTCGAGGCCGCGGTCACCGCGCAGGAGAGCTGGGCGCGCACGCCACCGCGCGAGCGCGGCGAGATCCTGCGCCGGGCCTTCGAGCTGATGACGGAACGCGCCGACGAGCTGGCTCTGCTCATGACGCTCGAGATGGGCAAGAGCCTCACGGAGTCGCGGGCCGAGGCGACCTACGCGGCCGAGTTCTTCCGGTGGTTCTCGGAGGAGGCGGTGCGCATCGACGGCCGGTACTCGCCGAACCCGGCGGGTGGTGGGCGGACGATCGTCACCCGGCAGCCGGTGGGCCCGTGCCTGCTGGTGACGCCGTGGAACTTCCCGCTGGCGATGGGTACGCGCAAGATCGGTCCGGCGGTGGCCGCGGGCTGCACGATGATCGTCAAGCCACCGCAGCTGACGCCGTTGTCGATGCTGAACCTGGCCGCGCTGCTCACCGAGGCCGGGCTACCCGACGGCGTGCTGAACGTCGTGCCCAGCACCTCGGCGACGCGGATCGTCAACCCGGTGCTCGGCGACGCGCGGGTGCGGAAGATGTCGTTCACCGGCTCGACGGAAGTCGGGCGCAAGCTCGTGGAGCAGTGCGCGCCGAACCTCCAGCGGATGTCGATGGAGCTCGGCGGCAACGCGCCGTTTCTGGTGTTCGCCGACGCCGACCTCGGCGCCGCGGTGCAGGGGGCCGTCACGGCGAAGATGCGCAACAACGGCGAGTCGTGCGTGGCCGCGAACCGGTTCCACGTCGCCGAGCCGGTCGCCGAGGAGTTCACGCGGCGGCTCACCGAGAAGCTGGGACAGCTGCGGATCGGTCACGGAACCGAGGAGGGCGTGTCGGTGGGGCCGCTGATCAACCAGGGTCAGCGGGACAAGGTGATCGAGCTGGTCGACGACGCGCTCGGCCGCGGCGCCACCGCGACCACCGGTGGCGAGCCGCTGGAAGGAAAGGGGTTCTTCTACCGCCCCACGGTTCTCTCCGGCGTACCGGAGGGCGCGCGGATCCTGCGGGAGGAGGTCTTCGGCCCGGTCGCGCCGGTCACCACGTTCACCGACGAGGACGAGGCCGTCGCGCTGGCGGGCGACACCGAGTTCGGGCTCGTCGGCTACCTGTTCACGCGGGATCTCGACCGCGCGATCCGGGTCGGCGAGGCCCTGCCGACCGGCATGGTCGGAATCAACACCGGCCTCGTGTCCAACCCGGCCGCGCCGTTCGGCGGGGTGAAGGCGTCCGGTTTCGGCCGCGAGGGCGGGCACGAGGGCATCGACGAGTACCTCGACACGAAGTACCTGGCGGTGGCCGTCGGAGCGTCCTAGAGCAGCTCGGACAGCACCGCCTCGGCCTCGTCCACGCGTTCGTCCGCGGCCGCGAACCGCTTGCGGGCCTCCATGGTTCGCTTGCGTGCCTTGGCTTCCGCTTCCTCCGCGAGGCGCAGCTCGCGCGCGGCGTCGTTGCGGGCGGCGCGAGCCTTCGAGAGGGCCTCGCGGGCGCGGTGGCGCTCCTCCCGCAGGCGGCGGGCGTCGTCGTCGCCCCGCGGTTCCTCCTGCTCGGGTTCCTTGGGCTCCGGCTGCTTCTGTTTCGGCTCGGCTCGCTTGGGCGCGGGCTTCTCGGGCTCGGCCCGTTCCGGCTCCGGCCGCTTCTTCGGCTCCGCTCGCTTCTGCTCGGACCCCTTCGGTTTCGGTCTCTTCGACTCGGACCTCTCCGGTTCCGGTCTCTTCGGCTGGGGCTTCGGTTCCGGCTTCCGTTCTGGCCTGGCCGGTGCGGGGCCGAGGGCCATCCAGTCGCCTGCGAAGGCGTCGCCCGGCCGCAGTGCGGACGTGAGCCTGCCCTCGGTGACCGCCCTGGCCGACTCGGGATCGGTGAGCGCGGCGTCGAGGGTGTCGTAGACCTCCCTGACCACGGACTCGCCGGGCTTGCCGTCGCCCAGCTTCGCGGCGCGGTCGGTGAGCGTCTGCACAAGCTCGTGCCTGCGCCGTGAAAGGGCCCGCAGGTCCTCGCCGGCCAGCTCGGAGTGCGCCCGGCGCAGCGCGTCGCCGAGCTCGGCCAGCTCGGCGACGTCCTCGGGGCGGCTCCTCGCGAGCCGGTTGACCAGCCACGCCGCGCTCGTCGGCTTGCGCAGGCCCTTGATCCTGGTCGCGAGGTCCTTGTCACCCGCCTTGCGGGCCTCGGCTGCCCGGCGGTCGCGAGCCGGGGTGAACTCGTCCCGGTCCAGCTCGTACAGCTCATCGGCGACCGACTCGAAATCCATGCCCTCCAGCCTGCCCCTTCGTGGCGGCCGTGGCGGCGCGAAACGGCGATTAGGGTGGGTGACGTGGGAGTGACGGAGATCGAGTTCTACTGGCGGCCAGGCTGCGGATTCTGCGCGATGCTGCGCCGGCAGCTGGACGGCAGCGGACTGCCGGTGCGTGCCGTGAACATCTGGGAGGAGCCGGACGCCGCGGCCCGCGTGCGGTCGGTCGCGAACGGCAACGAGACGGTGCCGACCGTGTTCGTCGGGGAGCACGCGCTCGTCAACCCCAGCATGAAGGAGCTGCTGGCTCTGGTGGGCGCCGAAGCCCCTCATTTGCTGGAGAAGTAGGGGCTGCAACCCCCTGCAACCCTTGTCGCGCGCGCCGGGGCGCGCCGACAGTGGAGCCCGCACAGCTCGCAATGTGGCGAATTGCTGGATCGGAGGCTCCGTTGACGATCGACCACCCCGCCGAGGCCACCACCCGCGCGGACACCTGGCTCACCGCTTTCCAGGACGCACTCAGCGCCCGCGACGTCGAGCGAGCCGCCTCGCTCTTCGCCGACGAGTGCTACTGGCGCGACCTCGTCTCGTTCACGTGGAACCTGCTGACGGTCGAAGGCCGGGACGGCGTCGCCGACCTGCTCAGGGGCACTCTCGAGCACACCGACCCGCGGGGCTTCACCATCACCGGCGAACCCTCCGAGGCCGACGGCGTCACCGAGGCGTGGCTGAGCTTCGAGACCGCCACCGGTCGTGGCACCGGGCACGTGCGCCTCGTCGACGGCAAGGCCTGGACTCTGTTGACCACCCTCGACGAGCTCAAGGGGCACGAGGAGCCGCGCAAACTCAACCGGCCGAAGGGCACCGAGCACGGCGCCAACCGCGACCGCGTGACCTGGCTGGAACAGCGCGAGGCGGAGCAGGCCGAGCTCGGCTACACCCGGCAGCCCGAGGTGGTGGTGATCGGCGGCGGCCAGGGCGGGATCGCACTCGGTGCGCGGCTGCGTCAGCTCGGCGTGCCCACTATCATCGTCGAGCGCAACGAGCGGCCAGGCGACTCCTGGCGCAAGCGGTACAAGTCGCTCGCCCTGCACGATCCCGTCTGGTACGACCACCTGCCGTACCTGCCGTTCCCGGACAACTGGCCGGTCTTCGCGCCGAAGGACAAGATCGGCGACTGGCTGGAGATGTACACGAAGGTCATGGAGCTCAACTACTGGAGCTCCACCACCGCCCGCAGCGCCACCTACGACGAGCGCGCACAACAGTGGGAGGTCGTGGTCGACCGCGCGGGCGAGGAGGTGACGCTGCGGCCCCGCCAGCTCGTGTTCGCCCTCGGGGTTTCGGGCAAGCCGAACGTGCCGGTGTTCCCGGGCCAGGACCGCTTCCTCGGCGAACAGCACCACTCGTCACAGCACCCCGGCGCCGACGCGTACGCGGGCAAGAAGGCCGTGGTGATCGGCTCGAACAACTCGGCGCACGACATCTGCGGTGCGCTGTGGGAGGCCGGGGCCGACGTCACGATGGTGCAGCGGTCCTCGACGTGTGTGATCAAGTCCGACTCGCTGATGGAGCACGGTCTCGGCCCGCTGTACTCCGAGCAGGCCGTGGCGTCCGGTGTGGACACTCGCACCGCGGACCTGATCTTCGCCTCGCTGCCGTACCGCATCATGGCGCAGTTCCAGAAGCCGGTCTACGACACCATTCGCGAGCAGGACGCCGACTTCTACGAGAAGCTGGAGCGAGCCGGGTTCGAGCTCGACTTCGGCGACGACGACTCGGGCTTGTTCATGAAGTACCTGCGCCGGGGATCGGGCTACTACATCGATGTCGGCGCCGCCCAGCTCGTCGCCGACGGCAGCGTGAAGCTCGCGAAGGGCCAGGTGGCCGAGCTGACCGAGCGCGAGGTGGTGCTCGACGACGGCACGCGCCTCGAGGCGGATCTCGTCGTCTACGCCACGGGCTTCGGGTCAATGAACGGCCTCGCCGCCGACATCGTCGGGCAGGAGATGGCCGACCGCGTCGGCAAGGTGTGGGGCCTCGGCTCCGGCACCACCAAGGACCCTGGCCCGTGGGAGGGCGAGCAGCGCAACATGTGGAAGCCCACGCAGCAGCAGGCGCTGTGGTTCCACGGCGGCAACCTGCACCAGTCGCGGCACTACTCGCTGTACCTCGCGCTGCAGCTCAAGGCCCGCGCCGAGGGCATCCCGACGCCGGTCTACGGCCTGCAGCCCTCCCATCACACGTCCTGAGGAGGAAACCCGTGAAGGCAGCACGGTTCCACGGACGGGGCGACGTCCGCGTCGACGACCTGCCCGAGCCGCATCCGGGGCCGGGTCAGGTGCAGATCGCGGTGGAGTGGTGCGGCATCTGCGGCACCGACCTGCACGAGTACCTGGACGGCCCGATCTTCGCGCCGACGCCGGAGTCGCCACACCCGCTCACGGGCGGGGCGGTGCCGATCACGCTCGGGCACGAGTTCTCCGGGGTCGTGGCGGAACTCGGAGACGGTGTCACCGGGCTGAAGGAGGGCGACCGCGTGGTGGTGGAGCCCTACGACGTGTGCGGGCACTGCGTCGCGTGCAAGGCGGGGCGGTACAACATTTGCCGCTCGCTCGGGTTCATCGGGCTCGACGGCGACCAGGGCGGCTTCGCGGAGAAGGCCGTGGTCGACCAGCGGTGGGTGCATCCCATCGGCGACCTGACCACAGAGCAGGGCGCGCTCATCGAGCCGCTCTCGGTGGGCTACCACGCGGCGAAGCTCTCGGGCCTGCGCGAGGGGGAGACGGCGGCGGTGTTCGGGTCCGGCCCGATCGGTCTGGTCACCGCCGCCGCGCTCAGGGCGGTCGGCGCGGGGCAGGTGATCGTGGTGGAACCGGCCGCCGCGCGGAAGGCCAAGGCGCCGGGAGCCGGTGCCCACACGGTGCTCGATCCGTCCGAAGTGGATGTCGCGGAAGCGATCCGCGAGCTCACGGGCGGCGCCGGCGCGGACGTGACGTTCGAGTGCGCGGGCATCGACGCGGTGCTGGCCTCGGCCATCGCCTCGACGAAACCGGGCGGCACGTGCGTCAACGTGTCGATCTGGGGACACCCCGCGACGCTCGACGTCAACTCGCTCGTGCTGTCGGAGATCAGCCTCATCGGCTCGCTCGCCTACGCCAACCGCCACCCGGAAACCATCCGGCTCGTCCAGGACGGCGTGGTCGACGTCGAACAGTTCATCACCGGCCGCATCGCCCTCGACGACATCGTCGAACACGGCTTCCGCGAACTCATCGACCACAAGGAGACCAACGTCAAGATCCTCGTCCACCCCTGAAAAACCCACAGACGGCGTGCCGCTGCCCCTGGCACCTGACCGGGCAGCGGCACTGCCCCGTGTGCGTAGCACGCCGGCGGTTGACAGGCGAGTGTGTCGAGGGTCACAGTTAGCCGTACAACCGGATAGCGGCCAAAGCGTACGCAATGCGTACACGTTCGACTGCACTCGATGAGGAGGCGCCGTGCGAACAGACCCGCGAACGCTGCGGACGTGCCTCGGCCACTTCGCGACCGGGGTCACGGTGGTGACGTGCGAGGGCGACGGCACGGCACACGGCGCGACCGTGAACTCCTTCACCGCCGTGTCACTCGAACCTCCGCTCGTCCTCGTGTCCCTCGACCGCAACACGAAGGCGTGCAAGTACCTCGACGGCAAACCCTTCACGATCAACGTCCTGCGCGAGCGGCAACAGGACCTCGCGCTGCACTTCGCGGGCAAACCGATGGCCGACGAGCCCGAGTGGGAGCACCCCGGTGGCGACCTCGCCCCTCGGCTCGCGGGCGCGCTCGCCACGGTCGCCTGCGCGCCGTGGCGCAGCTACGACGGCGGCGACCACGTGCTCTACCTCGGCGAAATCCGCGAGATCTCGTTCAGCGACGGTGATCCGCTCGTGTTCTACGCCGGAAAGTTTCGCCACCTCGGCAAGGCCGTCGGCACCGTCCCGTGGCTGGAGTCCGGCGACTGCCCCAGCCTGTCCTGGTTCCCCGCAGGCTGAACCGGGCTCGCTTAGCTGCCGTGAACCATGCAAAGGAGCAGAAAGTGACGGCACAGCAGGAAACCTCCACCGGCACCGAAGGCCCGCGCACGACGCGCCCGATGACAGGTGACGAGTACATCGAGAGCCTGCGTGACGGCCGGGAGATCTTCATCTACGGCGACAGGGTCGCCGACGTCACCACCCACCCGGCGTTCCGCAACTCGGTGCGGATGACCGCTCGGCTTTACGACGCGCTGCACGACCCGGACAGGCAGTCGGTGCTCACCGCGCCCACCGACACCGGCAGCAGCGGGTTCACCCACCCGTTCTTCCGCACGCCACACACCAGTGCCGACCTGTTCGCCGACCGCGACGCGATCGCCGAGTGGGCGAAGATGACCTACGGCTGGATGGGCCGCAGCCCCGACTACAAGGCCGCCTTCCTCGGCACGCTCGGCGCCAACGCCGACTTCTACGAGCCCTTCGCCGGCAACGCCCGCCGCTGGTACACCGAGTCACAGGAAAAGGTCCTGTACTGGAACCACGCGATCATCA
>NZ_QEQT01000035.1:0-99804 GCF_003311655.1 Prauserella sp. PE36
ACGCGATCGGCAAGGCGGCCCCGGTGGGCCTGTTCGTGGAGACGTTCGGCACCGAGAAGGTGGCGCCGGAGAAGATCCAGGCGGCGATCGGCGAGGTGTTCGACCTGCGTCCCGCCGCGATCATCCGCGACCTCGACCTGCTGCGGCCGATCTACGCGCAGACGGCGTCCTACGGGCACTTCGGCCGCACGGACGTGGACCTGCCGTGGGAGCGCACGGATCGTGCGCCCGCGCTGAAGGACGCCGCCAAGGCGTAGTCCCGCTCGCCGGACCCGGCAGTCCTGTTCTACCTACCCGAGGAGTGTGCCCCGCTCATGCGCATCGCCGTGACCGGTTCCATCGCCACCGATCATCTGATGGTGTTCCCAGGCCGGTTCGCCGACCAGTTCGTGGCGGACCAGCTGGAGAAGGTGTCCCTGTCGTTCCTCGTTGACCAGCTCGACATCCGGCGTGGCGGTGTCGCGGCGAACATCTGCTTCGGGCTCGGCAGCCTGGGCATGTCGCCGGTGCTGGTCGGCGCGGTGGGCACCGACTTCGACGACTACCGGTCGTGGCTGGAGCGCCACGGCGTGGACACCAAGTCGGTGCACGTGTCGCAGACCCGGCACACGTCGCGCTTCCTGTGCACCACCGACGAGACGCAGGCGCAGATCGCCTCGTTCTACGCCGGGGCGATGGAGGAGGCCCGCGAGATCGAGCTGCAGGCGGTGGCCGACCGGCTCGGCGGGCTCGACCTCGTGGTGGTGGCGCCGAACGACCCGGTCGCGATGGTCCGCCACACCGAGGAGTGCCGGCAGCGCGGGTTCGCGTTCGCCGCCGACCCGTCGCAGCAGCTGGCGCGGATGGACGGGCCGGACGTGCGCTCGCTCGTGGAGGGCGCGTCGTACCTGTTCACCAACGAGTACGAGACGTCGCTGCTGCTGCGGGTGACGGGCTGGTCGGAGCAGGACGTGCGCGACCGCGTGGGGCTGTGGGTGCAGACCCACGGCCCGGACGGGGTGCGCATCGAGGGCAAGGGCGTCGAACCGGTGACCGTGGCCGCACACGAGGTGACCGACGAGGCCGACCCGACCGGCGTGGGCGACGCGTTCCGGTCGGGCTTCCTCTGGGGTCTGCACGCGAAGCTGAACGTCGAGCGGGCGGCTCAGGCCGGGTGCACCCTGGCGGCGATCGTGCTGGAGACCGTGGGCACCCAGGAGTACACATTGGACCGCGGGGACTTCTCCAAACGGATCGCCAAGACCTACGGCAGCGAGGCCGCGGCCGAGATCGAGTCGAAACTGCGGGTGTGAGCATGGAGAGTGCGTTTCTCGCCGCGCTGGAGCAGCGGGTGCTGGTCGCCGACGGCGGCATGGGCACCGCGTTGCAGGAGCACGACCTCACGCTGGACGACTTCGCCCAGCTGGAGGGCTGCAACGAGATCCTCAACGAGACCCGGCCCGACGTGGTGAGCTCGGTGTACCGGGGCTTCCTGGATGCGGGCTCCGACGCGATCGAGACGAACACGTTCGGCACCAACCTCGCCAACCTCGGCGAGTACGGGATCGCCGACCGCATCCGGGAGCTCGCCGAGAAGGGCACGACTCTGGCCCGGCGGGCCGCCGACGAGTATCACTCAGCGGACAAACCGCGCTTCGTGCTCGGCTCGGTGGGGCCGGGCACGAAGCTGCCCACCCTCGGACACGCGCCGTACGCGGCGCTGTGCGACGCCTATGTCGAGAACGTGCTGGGCCTGCTCGACGGCGGGGTCGACGCGGTGCTCGTGGAGACCTCGCAGGACCTGCTGCAGACCAAGGCGGCGATCATCGCGGCCAAGCGCGCGATGGCGCAGGCAGGCAGGCGTGTGCCGATCATCGCGCAGGTGACGGTGGAGACCACGGGCACGATGCTCGTGGGCTCGGAGATCGGCGCCGCGCTCACGGCGCTGGAGCCGCTCGGCATCGACCTGATCGGCATGAACTGCGCCACCGGCCCCGCCGAGATGAGCGAGCACCTGCGCGTGCTCGCCCAGCACGCGAGCGTGCCGATCTCGGTGATGCCCAACGCCGGGCTGCCGGAGCTCGGCCCGAACGGCGCGGTGTATCCGCTGCAGCCGGAGGAGCTGGCCGAGGCGCTTTCCGGGTTCGTCACCGAGTTCGGCGCCCGGCTCGTCGGCGGCTGCTGTGGCACGACCGGAGCGCACATCTCCGCGGTCGCCGAGGCGGTGGCGGACCTTACGCCGAGGCGGCGCACGCCCGAGGTGGTGCCCTCGGTGTCGTCGGTGTACCAGTCGGTGCCGTTCCAGCAGGACGCATCGATCCTCAACATCGGCGAGCGCACCAACGCGAACGGCTCCAAGGCCTTTCGCGAGGCGATGCTCGAGGAGCGCTACGACGACTGCGTGGAGATCGCCAAGGCGCAGACCCGCGAGGGCGCGCACCTGCTCGACCTGTGCGTCGACTACGTCGGCCGGGACGGCACCAGGGACATGCGCGAGCTGGCCTCGCGCCTGGCCACGGCGTCCACGCTGCCGATCATGGTCGACTCCACCGAGGCCGAGGTGGTGCAGGCCGGCCTCGAGCACCTCGGCGGCCGGTGCGCGATCAACTCCGTGAACTACGAGGACGGCGCAGGCGATGGCAGCCGGTTCCATCGGGTCATGGAGATGGCGGTGGAGCATGGGGCGACCGTGGTGGTCACGTGCATCGACGAGGAGGGCCAGGCCCGCACCGCGGACTGGAAGCTGCGGGTCGCCGAGCGCGCGATCGAGGACCTGACGGTGAACTGGGGTCTCGAGAAGTCCGCGATCATCATCGACTGCCTGGTCTTTCCCATCACCACCGGGCAGGAGGAGGTCCGCAAGGACGCCATCGAGACGATCAACGCGATCCGCGAGCTCAAGCGGCGCCATCCGGACGTGCAGACCACCCTCGGTCTGTCCAATGTGTCCTTCGGGTTGAACCCGGCGGCGCGGCAGGTGCTGAACTCGGTGTTCCTCAACGAGTGCCGGGACGCCGGGCTCGACTCGGCGATCGTGAACTCGTCGAAGATCCTGCCGATGACCAAGATCGAGGACGAGCCGAGGCGGGTCGCGCTCGACCTGGTCTACGACCGCCGGTCCGAGGGCTACGACCCGCTGCAGAAACTGATGGCGCTGTTCGAGGGCAAGACGGCGTCGTCGAGCAAGGCCTCACGCGCGCAGGAGCTGGCGAAGCTGCCGCTGTTCGAGCGGCTGGAGCGGCGCATCGTGGACGGCGACCGCAACGGGCTGGAGACCGACCTCGACGCGGCGATGGAGCAGAAGCCGCCGCTGGCGATCATCAACGAGAACCTGCTCGCCGGCATGAAGGTGGTCGGCGACCTGTTCGGCTCCGGGCAGATGCAGCTGCCGTTCGTGCTCCAGTCGGCCGAGGTGATGAAGGCCGCCGTCGCCTACCTCGAACCGCACATGGAGAAAGACGACTCCGGCGGCAAGGGCAGGCTGCTGCTCGCGACCGTCAAAGGGGACGTGCACGACATCGGCAAGAACCTGGTGGACATCATCGTGTCCAACAACGGCTACGACGTCGTGAACATCGGCATCAAGCAGCCGATCAACGCGATCCTGGCGGCCGCGGAGGAGCACAACGTCGACGCGATCGGCATGTCCGGCCTGCTGGTCAAGTCCACGGTGATCATGAAGGACAACCTGCGGGAGATGAACTCGAGGGGCGTCGCGCAGAAGTACCCCGTGCTGCTCGGCGGTGCCGCGCTGACGAGGACGTTCGTGGAGAACGACCTCGACGAGGTCTACGAGGGTGACGTCCGCTACGCCAAGGATGCCTTCGAGGGGCTGCACCTCATGGACCGCCTGATGTCGATCAAGCGAGGGGAGGCCCCCGAGGAGGACGCCGAGGCCGAGGCGAGAAAGGCCGAGCGCAAGGCCCGTCACGAGCGGTCCCTGCGCATCGCCGAGAAACGCAAGGCCGCCCAGGGCGGTGAGCCGTCGGCCGACGACACGACCCGGTCCGATGTGGACGCCGACGCGCCCGTGCCGGTACCCCCCTTCTGGGGCTCCAAGGTGGTCAAGGGCGTCGCCGTCAACGACTACCTCTCGCTGCTGGACGAGCGCGCCACGTTCTTCGGCCAGTGGGGCCTGCGCGGTGCGAAGAAGGGGGAGGGGCCCTCCTACGAGGAGCTGGTGGAGACCGAGGGCAGGCCACGGCTGCGGGCGTGGGTGGACGAGCTGTCCACCGCGGGCATCCTCCAGCACGCCGCGCTCGTCTACGGCTACTTCCCGTGCTACTCAGAGGGAAACGACCTCGTGGTGCTCGACAAGGACGAGCCGGACGCGCCGGAGCGGCTGCGGTTCACGTTCCCCCGGCAGCGCCGCGACAGGAGACTCTGCCTCGCCGACTTCTTCCGCTCCCGGAAGAAGGCCGAGGAGACCGGGCAGGTCGACGTGCTGCCGTTGCAGCTGGTGACGATGGGCCAGCCGATCGCGGACTACGCGGGCGACCTGTTCGCGAGGAACGCCTACCGGGACTACCTGGAGATCCACGGGCTGGGCGTGCAGCTGACGGAGGCGCTCGCCGAGTACTGGCACCGGAGGATCCGGCAGGAGCTGCTGTTCTCCTCGGGTTCGTCGGTCGCGGCGGAGGATCCGGCCGACGTGCGGGAGTTCTTCAAGCTGGGATACCGTGGCGCCCGGTTCTCGCTCGGCTACGGTGCCTGCCCGGACCTCGAGGACCGGGCCAAGATCGTGGAACTGCTCGAAGCGGAGCGGATCGGGGTCGAGCTGTCCGAGGAGTTCCAGCTGCATCCCGAGCAGTCCACCGACGCGATCGTTGCCCACCACGCGCAAGCGAAGTACTTCAACACCTAGGAAAGGATCTCATGAACGCGAAGTTGCAGAAGGTCAACGGCCTCGAGTTCGCCGTCGCCGACCTGACGCTGGCCGAGGCGGGCAGGCACCAGATCCGGCTGGCCGAGCACGAGATGCCGGGCCTGATGGCGACTCGCAGGGAGTACGCGGACTCGAAGCCGCTGAAGGGTGCGCGCGTCGCGGGCTCGCTGCACATGACGGTGCAGACGGCCGTGCTGATCGAGACCCTGAAGGAGCTCGGCGCCGACGTCCGCTGGGTGTCCTGCAACATCTTCTCCACTCAGGACGAGGCGGCCGCCGCGGTCGTGGTGGGCCCGAACGGCACGCCGGAGAAGCCCGAGGGCGTGCCGGTGTTCGCGTGGAAGGGCGAGACGCTGGAGGAGTACTGGTGGTGCACCGACCAGCTCTTCCAGTTCGGTGACCAGGGCCCGAACATGATCCTCGACGACGGCGGCGACGCCACGCTGCTCGTGCACAAGGGTGTCGAGTTCGAGGCGGCGGGCGCCGTGCCAGAGGCCGCCGAGGACGACCCGCACGAGTACCGGGTGATCCTGTCCACGCTGAAGGCGTCGCTGGCCGCCGACTCGAAGCGGTTCACCAGGATCGCCGAGGGCATCAAGGGCGTCACCGAGGAGACCACCACCGGCGTGCACCGGCTCTACGAGTTCGCCAAGACCGGGGAGCTGCTGTTCCCGGCGATCAACGTCAACGACTCGGTGACGAAGTCGAAGTTCGACAACAAGTACGGCTGCCGGCACTCCCTTGTGGACGGCATCAACCGCGCCACCGACACGCTCATCGGCGGCAAGGTCGCGGTGGTCTGCGGCTATGGCGACGTCGGAAAGGGCTCGGCCGAGTCGCTGCGCGGGCAGGGCGCGCGCGTGATCATCACCGAGATCGACCCGATCTGCGCGCTGCAGGCCGCGATGGACGGCTTCCAGGTGACCACGCTCGAGGACGTGGTGGAGACCGCCGACATCTTCGTGACCACCACCGGCAACTTCAACATCATCACCGCCGAGCACATGGCGAAGATGAAGCACCAGGCCATCGTCGGCAACATCGGCCACTTCGACAACGAGATCGACATGGCGGGCCTGGAGAAGACGCCGGGCGTCACCAAGGTCGAGATCAAGCCGCAGGTGCACGAGTACCGGTTCCCCGACGGGCATTCGATCATCGTGCTGTCGGAGGGCAGGCTGCTGAACCTCGGCAACGCGACCGGGCACCCGAGCTTCGTGATGTCCAACAGCTTCACCAACCAGGTGATGGCGCAGATCGAGCTCTTCACGAAGCCCGGCGAGTACGGCAAGCAGGTGTACGTGCTGCCGAAGCACCTCGACGAGAAGGTCGCCCGGCTGCACCTCGACGCCCTCGGCGTGAAGCTGACCAAGCTGACCAAGGAGCAGGCGGCCTACATCGGCGTCGACGTGGAGGGCCCCTACAAGCCGGACCACTACCGCTACTGAGCCCGCAGCCACCGGCCCCCAAGGCCACCTTTGTCGCGTTGAACGCAACAAAGGTGGCCTTGGGGGCAGAGCCAGACGACGGAGGTGCCTCGTGCGAAGGGTTGCCGACCGGCTGAAGAGTGCGCACTGCCCGACGTTCTCGGTGGAGTTCTTCCCGCCAAGGGACGAGCCCGACGAGGCGGTGCTGTGGCGGGCGATCCGGGAGCTTGAGCCGCTGGACCCCGCCTACATGTCGATCACCTACGGCGCCGGCGGGTCCAGCCGCGACGGCACCATCCGCAACATCGCCAGGGTCGCCACCGACACCACGCTGGTGCCGATGGCGCACCTGACCGCGGTGAACCACTCCGTCGCCGAGCTGCGCAACGTGATCGGGCACTTCGCGGCGGTGGGTGTGCACAACATCCTGGCGCTGCGCGGCGATCCGCCCGGCGACCCGATGGGGGAGTGGGTGCCGCACCCGCAGGGCCTGCACTACGCCGAGGAGCTGGTGCGGCTCGTCCGGGAGCTGGGCGACTTCTGCGTCGGCGTCTCGGCGTTCCCGTACGGGCACCCGCGCTCCGCCGACCTCGACACCGACACCCACTACCTCGTCCGGAAGCTGCGCGCGGGGGCCGATTTCGCCATCGCGCAGCTGTTCTTCGAGGCCGAGGACTTCCTGCGGCTGCGCGACCGCGTCGCCGCCGCGGGCTGCGAGGCGCTGATGCTGCCCGGCATCATGCCGCTGACCACGCCGCGCACCCTGCGCAAGACGATCGAGCTCTCCGGCGCCACCCCGCCTGCCTGGCTCGTCGACCGGCTCGCCCCGCTGGAGGACGACCCGAAGGCGTTCCGCGCCGAGGGCCTCGACGTGGTCACCGAGCTGTGCTCCCGGCTGCTCGCGGAGGGCGTTCCGGAGCTGCACTTCTACACGTTCAACCGCTCGAAAGCCACCCGTGAGCTGGTCGAGCGGCTCGGTCTGCGCTCACCCGCGCCGCCCCTCGCGGTCGCCGCGCGGCCCTGAGCGGTGGTGGCCGCTCAACGGCGTGCGGCCGCCACCTCCGTCCCTCGTGCCGTGACCGTCCGGTCTTGACCCCTCCTGCCAGCGCGCATAACGTCTGAAAGCGGTTTCGCGCTGAAACGTTTCAAGGAGGAGGCGTTCGTTGAGGCATCGATATCTCCGGCGCGGTACGGCGGTGCTCGCCGTGGTGGCGGGACTGGCTACGGCCGGACCCGCCGTCGTGGCGAGCACAGCCGCACCCCGTGGTCACGCTCCCGGCACCCCCGTCGACCTGACCGTGGGGGACCGCGACCGTCCCCTCAACGTGGAAGGCGCTCCGCTGTTCGGCTGGCGGCCCGTCGACCGCGACCCCGGTGAGATCCAGACCGCCTACCAGATCGTGGTCCGCAAGGACGGCGAGCGCGTGTGGGACAGCGGCCGCGTGGCCTCCGGCAGCCAGGAGTACGTGGCCTACGCCGGTCCCGAGCTCGCTCCGGCCACCGGCTACACCTGGACCGTCCGCACGTGGGACCGCACCGGCAAGCCCTCGCCGTGGGCTCGCCAGGCGGCGTTCGACACCGGCCTGCGAGACGGCGACTGGCAGGCGAGCTGGATTCGCCGCACTACGGCCGAGGCCGACGACTACACGCTCGCGCGCAAGGAGTTCACCCTTGGCCGTTCGCCGGTCGTGCGCGCCCGGGTCTACATCGCGGCCAGCCATCAGTACGCCCTGCACGTCAACGGCACGGTCGTCGACAGGGGCGGCGCGTTCGCCTACCCCGACGCCGGCTACTACCGCGCCGTCGACGTCACCAGGCAGCTCCGTGCGGGCGGCAAGGCGGTCGTCGGTGTGCAGTACCACTGGTACGGGCGGGGCCAGGGCCGTCCGGCGGGTGAGCCGGGCATGCTGCTGCGCCTGGAGGTCGACCACGCAGACGGCACGACGCGGACGGTGGTGTCCGACGGCAGCTGGCAGGTCACGCGCGGACCGTGGCTGCCCGCGCCGAAGCGCAACGGCGACGGCGGCGACTACGTCGAGGAGTTCGACGCCACCGCCGAGCCCCTCGGCTGGGACCGGCCCGGCTTCGACGCCTCTGCGTGGCAGTCGCCCCAGGTGCTCGGCACGCACCCCGCTGGCGTCTTCACGTCGCTGCAGGCGCAGGAGACCGATCTGGAGTTCGAGACCGTCGAGCCGGTGAGCGTCACCCGCCTGGAGTCGGGCACGCTCGTGGCCGATTTCGGCAAGGTCATCCCCGCCGCGCCCATCGTGCGCTTCCGCGACGGTGAGCAGGGCAGGCACGTCGCGATGCACGCCGGCTACGTGCTCAACCCCGACGGCACGGTCTCGCGCGACAGCGACGACAACCAGAACACCAACCTCGCCTACGGCCACACGCAGCGCGACGGCGACCAGACGTTCCGGTCGTTCACGTACATGGGCTTCCGCTATCTCGAGGTGGAGGACCCGTCCGCCGAGATCAGCGCTGTCGTGCAGCACACGGCCGTGGACGACGACCGGCGGGCCTGGCTGCGCAGCTCCGACCCCGGCGTGGACGCCGCGTTCGACCTGATGCGGCGCTCGGCGCTGTACGGTTCGCAGGAGCAGTTCCTCGACACGCCGACCAGGGAGAAGGGGCAGTTCCTCGGCGACACGGCCGACATCTCGCTGGCCACGATGTCCGGGTACGGCGAGCGCACGCTCACGCGGCAGGCGATCCGCCAGTTCATCGAGTCGCAGGCGCGGTACTGGCCCGACGGCCGGCTCAACGCCGTCTACCCGAACGGCGACGGCAAGCGCGACATCCCCGACTACACCGAGATGTTCCCCGGCTGGATCTGGGACTACTACGTGCGAACCGGAGACAAGCGGATCCTGGCCGAGGCGTACCCCGTGATGCGGGCCGTGGCCGACTACGTGCGCCGGTACATCGACCCGGCGACCGGCCTGGTCACGCAGCTCGAGGGCGGCTCGGGCGAGTACCGCTACGGCATCATCGACTGGCCCGCGACCATGCGCTACGGCCACGACATGAGCACCGCGGCGAGAACCGTGATCAACGTGCTCGGCGTCGACGTCCTCAACGCGACGGCTCGCGCGGCTGAGGAGCTCGGCGAGCCAGGTGAGACCCTGCGTGCCGATGCGGCGACCCTCACCGAGGCGATCAACGCCAAGCTCCGCCGCGCCGACGGCGTCTACCACGACGGCCTGCGCGGGGACGGCTCGGCGAGCACGCACGCCTCGCAGATCGCGAACGCCTACGCGTTGTCGTTCGGCGTCGTGCCGGAGGAAGACCGCGCCGCGGTGAGCGAGTACGTGGCGAACCTCGGGATGCGCATGGGGCCGATGACGGCGCACCGGCTGCTGCAGGCGCTCGCGGGCAGGCCGGACGACGTGGTCGAGCGCCTGACCGATGCCGACTCGCCCGGCTGGGCCAACATCCTGGCGCGCGGCGGCACGTTCACCTGGGAGTCGTGGGACGCGCCGGAGACGGGGCAGAGCCACTCCCACCCGTGGGGAGCGACGTCACTGGTGGAGATCCAGCGGACGATCCTCGGCGTGACGCCCACGGCCCCAGCCGGCTCGGAGGTCACCATCCGGCCGCCGAAGTCCGGTGTGGACAGTGCGGCCGGTGAGATGCCCGTGCAGCGGGGCATGGTCGGCGTCGACTGGCGGCGGATCGGCGACGGCGTGTCCCTGAAGGTGGACCTGCCGGTCAACGTGGTCGCGCGAGTGCACGTGCCCGCCGGCGAGGCCGGCGACGTGCGCGTCCACGGCCAGGCCCGCTTCGTCGAGCTGCGAGACGGCTACGCCGTATACGAGGTCGGCTCGGGCAAGGTCACCTTCTTCTCGGCGTGACGCTCTCCCAAGGGCACTTTGGTGGCGGTCAACGCGACTGAAGTGCCCTTGGGTGCGTTCTCAGTCGCTGAGACGGGGGCGGATGGAGTCGAGCGTGTCGGCGATGGGCTCGCCGCCGCCGTGCCGGTTGACTGGGCTCATGACAGCTGGACCGCTCTTCGCTCTGACGCTGCTCGCCGTGCTCGGCACCGGCCTCGTCGCGGGTGTCTTCTTCGCCTTCTCTTCGTTCGTGATGCGGGCACTCGCGCTGTTGCCACCCGCCCAGGGGGCCGCGGCGATGCAGTCGGTGAACCGGACCGTGCTCAACCCGGTGTTCCTGGGGGTGTTCGCCGGTACCGCGCTACTGTCGGTGGCCGTCGTGGTCCTTTCCATCGCGCGCGGATTCGCCGACGGCGGGCCCTGGCTGCTCGCGGGCGGCGTTTCTTATGTCGCCGGTACCTTCGTTCTCACGCGCGTGGTGCACATTCCCCGCAACGACGCCCTGATGCGGGTGGACGCGGACAGCGCCGAGGGGGCCGAGTTCTGGGCCCGCTACGTGCCCGCGTGGACCCGGTGGAACCACGTCCGAATGCTCGCCTCACTCGTGGCCTGTGCGTTCTTCGTCGTCGCACTGGTGAACGGCTGAGTTCGTGATCCCGTTTTCCGCTGACCCATTGAGGTGAACCCGCTTGCCGCGGCCGCCGACCGTTGCGACCGGTGACAACGCGGTGCGAGACTGCACGACAAGGCTCGGCGGGAACTGCTCCGATCCTGACTGGGTGGTAGTGGAAATCGCTGGGGGAGGCAGGGCCGGAAGGCCCTAGCGCGGCACGGGCAAACCCAAGACGGTGGAGTCGACCAGGGCCCCCAAGGGCCAGTGAGGAGTCGGCCATGTACCAGACCACGGTGGGTGCTGTGATGACCCGCGAGGTCATCGCGGTCGGTCCGGATGCCGACTTCACGACGCTCGTGGAGCTGCTGGTCAGCCATGACATCGGTGCCGTTCCCGTGGTGAGCGAGGAGGGGGTGCTCCTCGGCGTGGTCTCCGAGAGCGACCTGGTGCTGAAGCACGAGCAGCTCGGCGAGGGGGACGGCAAGCCGCCCTCGCTCGTGCTCAGGCGAGCCCGGCAGCGATGGCAGAAGTCGTGGGCGACGCGGGCGTTCGACCTGATGATCACGCCCGTGTACGCGCTGGACGTCCGGGACTCGCTCGGCGCGGCCGCGCGCGAGTTCGGCCGGTCGGGGGTGCGCAGGCTGTACGTGCTCGAGGGCCGCACGCTCGCGGGTGTCCTCACGCGCGGAGACCTGCTCAAGGCGTTCGTCAGGGACGACGAGGACATCCGGCGGGAGATCCGGCACGAGGTGCTCGGCCGTGCGCTGGCGGTGGCCGACGGCGCGGTGGACGTGAACGTCGACCGGGGCGTGGTGACCATGTTGGGCGAGGTGGAACGCAGGACTGACGGCGAGCTCGCCCAGCGGCTCGCCGAGCACGTGCTCGGCGTGGTCCACGTGCACAACCTGCTGGACTACCGCCTCGACGGGGCACCGGGGCTCGCCCGGCGCTGAGGCGGCGCGGGCGCCGCCGTCCCGTCGCGCTGCGCCGGAATGGGCGCCGTGTCCGTGAGCCGGTGCCCGGACAGGCGGGCCACGCGGACCAGGATTCCGTTGTCGAACGCGTAGCGCATGGCGAGCGCGTGGTGGAGGCGAGGGCGGTCGTGGTGACCCAGCGGGCGGGCGAGACCGACACCCGTGATCGCCCACGGGGCATGCTCGCCACCGAACGAGATCGTCACGGGTCTGCCCGTCGCGGAGCGCGTGAGCGACGGATCGGAGCCGGTGGGCACCAGCACGTCGCCGCTCTCCAGCACGAAGCAGGCCAGTGGCTGGGGCCGCCCACCGTCGATCGCGATCAAGGCGGTGTGGCTGCGGCCATGGGAACAAACGAGCGCGAGGCAGTCGGAGTGTGTCAGCTCGAGCGTGTCCACATCCGCTCCTTCGGCTTCGCGGGACTGCCGCAACGGCGGTCGCACCGGCGATCGCCCGGCTTGTCCGTGGTTCGCGCGGAAAACCCTCGACAGAGGCTTCACCGCGGCGCCCGCGGGCTTCACAATTCCTTAGTACGCCAGGCGAAAAATTTCGTCCAGGCTTCGAGTCCGATTCGGAACACGGTGTGCGACAACGGGTGACAGACGCGGAGGTGGCAAATGACGATCACGGAGAGCCGCAGTGGTGTGTTGCCGGTTCGCACCGAGTTCAAGTTCGCCTGGCGCGGCTACGAGCGTGGGCGCGTCGAAGGATATGTGCGGGCGGTGGAAGAGGAAATCCGGTTGCTGACCGCGGATCGCGACTCCGCGGCCGACACCGCCGAGAAGCTGGCCGTCGAGCTGGACGCGGTCCGCCGCGAGAACAACGAGCTGCGTGAGCGGCTCGAGCGCGCCAGCCGCAGCCCCATCGAGTCGGACGGGCTCTCGGAACGCCTGCTGCGCATGGTGGAGCTCGCGCACGAGGAGGCCGACGAGATCGTCGAGAACGCGCGGGGGCTCGCCGAGCAGAGCTGGGCCGCCGCGCACGAGGCCGCCGAGCGGCTGCGGTCGCGCTACGACCGGATGCTCGCCGAGCTGGACGAGCGCCGCCGGCAGATGGAGACCGAGCACCGCGAGCTGATGGCCAAGGCGCAGGCAGACGTCGAGGCGATGACGAAGCAGGCGGAGCGGCGGCGTCGTGAGCTCGACGAGCAGGCGGCTCGCAGGCGGCAGGAGGCGGAGCGTGAGTTCACCGTCGCGATGGCCGAACGGCGCGAGGAGACCATGCGGCTCATCGAGGAACGGGAGGTGGCGGCGCGGGCGAAGGCCGAGCGGCTGCTCGCCGACGCGACCGCGAGGACCCGCGAATGCGAGAAGTTGCGCAGCCGGATCGCGGCCGAGTTGCGGACCGCTCGTGAGGTGCTGACGGAGGCGACTCCGTTCACCGAGCCGCTGGACGAGGAGGACGAGGTGCTCCGGGCGGCCGCACCCATTCCGGTGTCGGCGCCGCGCCCCCCGTCGCCCACGCCGAGGCCACCCTCGGACCTGCCGGCGCAACGAGCCCAGGCGCCGCTGGTGAAGCCGGTCCAACTGCAGTGAAGGCCACCTTCACTGCGTTGAACGCAGGCATGGTGGCCTTCACTGCGGTCGGGGTCAGCGGGCGGCGGCCCCGTGTTCCGAACGTACAAGACCGGCGGTGGAGGGCGCGGTGATGCTCGGGGCATGCGTTTCGACACCAAGATCGCCGTGCTGCTGAGGGACGACCTGGCGCGCTGGCAGGGCCTCAACGTGTGCGCGTTCCTCACCAGCGCCATCGCCGCGGCCGACCCCGGGCTGATCAGTGAGCCCTACGCCGACGCCGACGGCACGCCGTACCTGCCGATGTTCCGCCAGCCGGTCCTCGTGTTCGCCGGTTCCAAGGAGGTCCTCACCAGCGCACACGCGCGTGCGCTCGTTCGCGGCATGGAACTGGCGATCTTCACCTCGGACATGTTCGCGTCGGGTGACGACCGCGACAACCGCGCCGCGGTGCGCGCGGTGCCGAGGGCGGACCTGGACCTGGTGGGACTGGCCGTGCACGGCCCCCGCAACGCCGTCGACAAGATCCTCAAGGGCGCCCGCATGCACCCGTGACCAACCGCACCCAAGGCCACCTTTGGTGCGTTGAGCGCAACAAAGGTGGCCTTGGGGAGCGCTCCTCCTTCCCGGTGGTCGCGGGGCCGTTCTCTTGCAAACGATGATCATCACCAGTAGCACTGATAGGTGCTGGTTACCCGACTGCCGACGAGCCTGGAGGCCGACACATGTCGCTGAACGTGCCCACCGAGCTGCTGGACCGCGCCGAACGAGGCGAAGTGAACGACGCCGAGTTCGTCGCCTGCGTGCGTGAGTCGCTGCCCTACGCGTGGCAGGTGGTCTCGGGCGTGGTCGCCGACCTCGAGACGGGCAGGGAGCCCTTCGCCGACAACACCACGCCGCCGCCGAGCGAGGCCGAGCGCGGGCAGCTGCTGCGCGCGCTGGCCTCCGACGCCATCCGCGGCGGGCTGGAGCGGCATTTCGGTGTCAAGCTCGCGTTCCAGAACTGCCACCGGGTCGCCGCGTTCCGCACCGCCGCCGTGGACAGCGACACCTACCGCGACTTCATCTCCGTGCGCGGCCAGCTGCTCAACCAGAGCCCCGAGCTGCGCGACTGCTAACCCGCCGGGTGGCTCCCGCGCAGCGCGGGCAGCACCTCCGCGCCGAGGCGCGCGATGGTGCGCAGCGTGCGCTCGCGGGAGCCGGAACCCTCGACCATCAGGATCACGTGCTCGATGCCGGTGCGTTCGGCGCTCGCGCGCAGCCGCGAGACGCAGTCGGCGGGGCTGCCCACCGGGTGCAGCGAGCACAGCAGGTCCGTGTAGGCGTCCGGGTCCCGCGGCGCACTGGGCCGGCCGTCCACCCGGACGTAACCGGCGAGGCCCTCGGCCAGCCAGCCCGGCATCGCCTCCTTGAGCTCCCGTTCCGCTCGCGCGCGGTCGTCCGCGATGTGACACAGCATCGCCGAGACGTGCCGGGCCCCGGCCGGGTCCCGTCCCGCTTCGGCCGCGGCCTTCTCGTACCAGGTCACGAGGTCGGCCTTCTCGTCGTCACCGATGTGCATGCCCAGCAGCATCGGCAGCCCGCGTGCCGCGGCCAACTCCACCGTCGGCCGGGAGGTGCAGGCCACCGTCACCGGCGGGCGGGCCGCCGGCCTCGGCACCATCGCCACCTCCCGGAACGCGAACCGCTCGCCGGCCGCGTTCACTCGCTCCTCGGTGAGCGCGCGCAGCAGCAGGTCCAGGCTTTCCTCGAAGCCGTGCTCGTAGCGGTCGAGCCCGGTGCCGAAGACCTCCAGGTCCACCCATGGCCCGCCGCGGCCGACGCCGAGGTGAAAACGGCCTCCCGTCAGCCGGTCCAGCAGCGTGACCTGCTCGGCCAGCGCCACCGGGTGTGCGGTGGAGAGCACGCTCACGGCGGTGCCGAGCGTGATGCGGCTGGTGCCGCCGAGCGCGTGGGCGGCGAACGTCACGGCGGAGGGGCACACGCCGTAGGACATGAAGTGGTGCTCGGCGATCCACGCGTCGTCGAAGCCCGCCGCCTCGGCCGCGCGCACCGCCTCTGCCGTGCGCAGCAGGGCCCCCGCGTCGTCCTGCCCGGGGAACCGGCCTGCCAGGAGGAAAATGCCGAACCTCACCGCGCAGACGTTACCCAGGGTCCGAATTGGACGGCGTCCGACGTGGCCGATCCGCCTGCGGTGGCGGCTGAGCAGTTGGTAACGTCGGTTTTGTGGGGAATCTCCGTACACGCATCGTGTCTTGGGTCACGCGTAGATACCTGGCCAGGGCACAGAAGAAGGGTCTCGACCTCTCGAAGCTCGCGATCCTGCCCGACGCTGCGCTGATGCCGCTCAAGCGCGACGGGCTCGACCCCGTGCCTGAGCTCGACCGCGCCAGGGAGCAGACCCCGGTGACCAAGCTGCCGGTGCCGTTCGGCCTGAACCTTTGGCTGGTCAGTGGCTACGAGGAGGCCAAGGCGGTGCTGGGCGACGCGAAGTCGTTCAGCAACGACTTCGAGCACCTCGTTGGCAAGGCGGAGGGCGCCGACGAGAACCCCGGCGGCCTCGGTTTCGCCGACCCGCCCGTGCACACCCGGCTGCGCCGCCTGCTGACGCCGGAGTTCACGATGCGGCGGCTGTCCCGGCTCAAGCCCGGCATCGAGGAGATCGTCAACGAGCGGCTCGACCTGATGGCGAAGGCCGACGGGCCGGTGGACCTGGTGGAGGAGTTCGCGCTGCCGATCCCGTCGCTGGTGATCTGCGAGCTGCTCGGCGTGCCCTACGAGGAACGCGACGCGTTCCAGCACCTCGCCGTGGCGCGGTTCGATCTCTTCGGCGGCGCCGGCGCCTCACTCGGCGCCATTTCGGAGTCGCTGGAGTACCTGCTCGGCGTGGTCCGTGAGCAGCGGAAGAACCCCGGCGACGGGCTGCTCGGGATGATCATCAAGGAGCACGGCGACGAGGTGGACGACCGGGAGCTCGCCGGGCTCGCCGACGGTGTGCTGACCGGCGGGTTCGAGACCACGGCCAGCATGCTCTCGCTGGGCGCGCTGGTGCTGCTGCAGGATCCCGGGTCGTTCGCCAGGGTCCGCGACGACGACGAGTCCGTGAGCCCGTTCGTCGAGGAGCTGCTGCGCTACCTGACCGTGGTGCAGGTGGCGTTCCCCCGGTTCGCGCGCGAGGACGTGGAGGTCGGCGGCCAGACGATCAAGCAGGGCGACATGGTGGTGGTGTCGCTGTCCGGAGCGAACCGCGACGACGTGCTCGGCCAGGCCATGGGCGGCTTCGACGGCACGCGGGTGCCCGCGAAGCACCTGGCGTTCGGCTACGGCGCCCACCGCTGCATCGGGGCGGAGCTCGCGCGCATGGAGCTGCGGTCGGCCTACCCCGCGCTGGTGCGGCGCTTCCCGCAGATGCGGCTGGCCGTGAACCCCGACGAGCTGACCTTCCGCAAGGTGTCGATCGTCTACGGCGTGGAGAACCTGCCGGTCACGCTGCGCTGAGGGGGCTCAGCCCCCGGCCATCGCGCCGACGACCAGCAGCGGCTCGCCGCCCTCGGTGACGGCGGGCGGCAGCGGGGTGTCCTGTGGCTCGTGGGAGAGGTCCTCCTCGCACGCGAAGAAGCGCACGAACGCGCGGCGCTGGTGGGTGACGTGGTCGCGGATCGTGCCGCGCAGCATGGGGTAGCGCTCTTCGAGCGCGTCGAGGACCGTGCCCACGGTCGCGGGCCCCGCGATCTCCAGCCGCACCTCGCCCTCGACGCGTGCGAGGTTGCGCAGGTGGGTGGGCAGCACGACACGGATCATGGCAGCGTCTGCACCTCCACCGAGAGCACGGCGGGCAGGTCGCGCACAATGGGCGCCCAGCTGTCGCCGCCGTCGGCCGATGCGTAGACCTGGCCGCCCGTGGTGCCGAAGTAGATCCCGCAGTCGTCGAGCCGGTCGACGGCCATCGCGTCGCGCAGGACGTTGACGTAGCAGTTCTCCTGTGGCAGCCCCTTGGTCAGCGGCTCCCACTCACCGCCGCCGGTGCGGCTGCGGTACACGCGGAGCCTGCCGTCGAGGGGGAAGTGTTCCGAGTCGCTCTTGATCGGCACCACGTACACGGTCTCGGGCTCGTGCGCGTGGACGTCGATGGGGAAGCCGAAGTCAGTGGGCAGGCCCTCGCCGATGTCGTACCAGTGCTCGCCGCCGTCGTCGCTGCGCATGACGTCCCAGTGCTTCTGCATGAACAGCACGTCGGGGCGGGACGGGTGGATCGCGAGGCGGTGCACGCAGTGGCCCACCTCGGCGTCGTCGTCGGGGATGCCCTCCGAGCGCAGGCCCTTGTTGATGGGCCGCCACGTCTTGCCCGCGTCGTCGGTGCGGAACGCGCCCGCGGCGGAGATGGCCACGTAGAGCCGGTCGGCGTCGCGGGGGTCCTGCACGATCGTGTGCAGGCACATGCCGCCCGCGCCCGGCTGCCAAGACGGCCCCGACTCGTGGGTGCGCAGTCCGGGCAGCTCCTGCCACGTCTGCCCGCCGTCGCCGGAGCGGAACAGCGCCGCGTCCTCGACCCCGGCGTAAACGGCGTCCGGGTCCGTCAGCGACGGCTCCAGGTGCCAGACGCGCGTGAACTCCCACGGGCGCTGCGTGCCGTCGTACCACTGGTGGGTGCCGGTCTCGCCCTCGTACGTGAACTGGTTGCCCACCGGGTTCCATGTGGTGCCGCCGTCGTCGGAACGCTGGATCACCTGGCCGAACCAGCCGCCCGACTGCGCCGCGTAGACGCGATCGGGGTCGGCGGGCGAGCCCTTGAGGTGGTAGATCTCCCAGCCTCCGAACAGCGGGCCGCGCACGTCCCAGTTCTTCCGCGTGCCGTCCGAGGTCAGCACGAACGCACCCTTGCGCGTGCCCACCAGAACCCGTACCGATGCCATCTCGCCCCTCCGGTTCCACTCGCGACGGGTCGCACGTTAGCGGCAGGGCTTGTGAAAAACAAGTACGGTTCGGAGAATGGTGGCACTGGTCCGGATGGAAGCGTTGTCCGGCCATGACGCGATCGCTACGTTGACGGGATCGCCCCTGTTCCCGCCAACCCCGGGAGCACGTGTGCCGAGCGGGAGCTTCTGACGAGGATGTCTGCCAGACCCGAGCAGTCGGACGCCCACCGGCCCAGGTCCGTGTCCGACACGCTGGCCGCATTGCGGCTCGACGACCTGCTCGCCGGCGTCCAGCACCGGCTCGCCGAGATGCGCGAGACCGGCGACCGGTTGCAGGCGTTGCTGGAGTCCGTGCTCGCCGTGGGCGCCGGGCTCGAACTGGACTCAACGCTGCGGCGGATCGTGCAGGTCGCGGTGGGGCTGGTCGGAGCCAGGTCCGGCGCGCTGGCCGTGCTCGGCGACCACCGGACGTTCGTGCACGAGGGCGTCGACGCCGCCACCAGGGCTCGGCTGGGTGAGTTGCCGGGCGGGCCGGGAGTGCTCGGCGTGCCGGTCCGCGTGCGCGACGAGGTCTTCGGCAACCTCTACCTCGCTGACAAGCAGGGCGGCGGAGAGTTCACCGCCGACGACGAGATCGTGCTCCGCTCGTTGGCCGCGGCGGCAGGTGTCGCCGTGGAGAACGCGCGGCTCTTCGAGTACTCGCGTATGCGCGAGCGGTGGTTCGAGGCGACCGGGACGATCAACGCGACCATTCTCGTCGATGCGACCACCGACGAGACGCTGCGGCTCATCGCCGAGCTCGCCGGCGAGGTCTCCGGCGCCGCGTTGACGCTGATCCTGCTGGGCCGGGAAGGCGGCCCGCTCTCGGTCGTGGCCGCCGCGGGGGAGCGGGCCGACGCGCTCGCCGGCGGCACCGTGTCCGGTGCCGACCCCGTGGTGGGCGACGTGCTGCGCACCGGTGAGCCGAAGCTCGTCGCCGACCTCGGCGCGGTGCCCCGGGCCGAACCCACGTTGCTCGGCACTACGTTCGGACCCGTCGTGGTCACGGCGCTGCGCAAGGCGGGCGGCTCCGGCGGCGTGCTGCTCGCGGCGCGGGCGAAGGGCGCCCCACGGTTCGGCTCCGACCTGGTGCCCGTGCTGTCGTCGTTCGCGGCGCAGGCCACCGTCGCGCTGGAGTTCGCGGACAAGCAGCAGGACGAGCGCAGGCTCGCCCTGCTCGCCGACCGGGACCGCATCGCCCGCGACCTGCACGACCACGTGATCCAGCGGCTGTTCGCCACCGGCATGACGCTGCAGGGCACGCTGCGCAGGGTCGCCGACGCGCATTCGCGGGAGCGGATCACCTCGGCCCTGGAGCAGCTCGACAGGACCGTGCGCGAGATCCGCACGTCGATCTTCGACCTGCACTCCTCCGGCGAGCGGGAGGATGCGGCGAGTCTCCGCCGCAGGCTGCTCGACATCGCGGCGGACCTCACCCAGGACACACGCGTCTCGCCCTCGATCCGGCTCGGCGGTGCGGTGGACACGCTCGTGCCGCCTGAGCTGAGCAGCCAGGTCGAGGCCGCGCTGCGCGTGGGGCTCGCCAACGCGCTGCGCGGCGGCTCGGCGAACTGGATCACCGTTGACGTGCGGGTCGGCGAGGACGTGGTGGTGGAGGTCGCCGACGACGGCGCCGGAAGCGCCGACGCCTCCGCCGACCTCGCCGACCTGCGCGCCCGCGCCCGCGCGCGGGGCGGCGACCTGGTGCTCGCCGCGCGGGACGGCGGCGGCACCCGCTTCACCTGGACCGCGCCGCTGCGCTGAGTTTCCGGTCTTCGCCGGGCCCTCCCGGCGGTGGTGGGTTCCCCGCGACCGGAGGGTCCGGGCGGACGGGAACAACGATCGATCGGTGCGCGTCCGGACGACCAGCGTCCAGCCTCCGTGAGCGCGGTGGACAGCGATCCCGGGGTCACCGACATCGCGTAGCGTTCACCGCGCTGGCTATCGGTGACACGTGAAGGGACATGCTCGATGCGGTTGAACGACGTCGCGTCCGCGCGCACTCTGCTGTTCGTGCCGGGGCACCGGCCGGACCGGTTCGCGAAGGCGGCGGCAGCAGGCGCCGACGGTGTGGTGCTCGACCTCGAGGACGCCGTGGGCGCGGACGACAAGGACACCGCGCGTGAGCACGTCCGTGCCTGGCTTGCCGAGGGCAACACGGCGGTCGTTCGCGTCAACGGCGCCGACACCGAGTTCCACGACGCCGACCTCGCCGCGCTCGCGGGGCTCGCGACCGTGGTGATGCTGCCGAAGGCCGAGCACGCGCGCGACGTCACCGCCGCCGCGGCGGTGCTCGGCTCGGGCACCGGTGTGGTGCCGCTCATCGAGACCGCCGACGGGGTGCTGCGGGCCCGCGAGATCTGCGCCGCGCCCGCCGCGGTGCGGCCCGCGTTCGGCAGCATCGATCTCGCCGCGCAGCTCGGCGTCGACCCCGACTCACACGTCGCGCTCGCCACCGCACGCTCCACGCTCGTGCTGGCGGCGGCGGGTGCGGGCTGCGCGCCGCCGCTGGACGGCGTCACGGCCAAGCTCGACGACGAGGCGAGGCTGGTCGCCGACACCGAGCACGCCGTCGAGCTGGGCTTCACCGGCAAGCTGTGCGTGCACCCTCGGCAGCTGGCGCCGGTGCACGCCGCGCTGGCACCCTCCGAGGAGGAGCTGCGCTGGGCCCGCGAGGTGCTGGCCGTCGCCGAGCAGGGCTCGGTCGGGGTGCACGAGGGCACGATGGTCGACCGGCCGGTGGTGCTGCGGGCGGAGCGGCTGCTGAGCAGGGCCGGGCTGTCCGGCGCCGGTGCCGCGTGAGCGGCCTGCCCGCTCAGCTCGCGACGCGGTAGTGGTAGGCGCAGGCTTCGGTGAAGCCGGCGCGCTCGTAGAGCCGCACGGCGGCGCCGTTGTCCCGCTCCACCTGGAGGTACAGGTCGCTCGCTCCCTGGCGGGCCGCCCAGCGGGCCAGGCCCGCGAGCACCGCGCGGGCCGCGCCCTTGCCCCGGGCCTCGGGCAGCGTGGCCATGCCGAACAGCCCGGCCCAGCCGGTGTCGGCGGTCGCGCGCCCGACGGCGATCACCTCGGCGCCGTCGGTCACGGCGGCGTAGGCGCTCGGCTGCCGCAGCCGGGCGAGCAGGTCCCACTCGGGGCGCGGGTCACCGCCGTCGCCGTGCACGGCGTGCCAGGCGGCGAACCAGGCGGGCGTCGGCGTGTTCTCGATGTGCACGCGGAGCGGGCCGTCGGCGCCGTCCAGCACACGCGCGATCGGCGCGGTCCGCAGCGACATCGGGCTCTCGCGGCGGTAACCGCGCTCGGCCAGCACCGCGTCGAGCCCGTCGGGGCATGCGCCGGGGCTGATCTGAAACCGCGTGGTGACACCGCGTTCGCCGTAGAACCGCTCGGCCCGGGCGATCCGGCGCGCGAGGTCGTCCGCCCCGGGATGGCCGTGAGGCAGCACCGAGCCCGCCCACCACGACGCCCCTGGGGTGTGGCGCAGCCACCACTCGCCTGCACGTTCTAACTGCTCGGCGGGCAGCGCGCGGGCCGCCCTTTCCTGCAGCTCTCGGACCGCGGTCACCGTGCGCTCCCGATCTTCCTGGCCTCCGCCGTGGTGACCGGTTCCGGTGGCTCGACGCCGTGCAGCACGTGGGCGAGCACCTCGGCGCCGCGCACCACGCGCGGGCCGGGGCGGTTGAAGTGGGCAGGCCCGTCGAGCACCCACACCGCGCCGGTTCGCACTGCGGGCAGGTCCGCCCAGCCCGGCTGCCCGGTGAGCAGGTCCAGCTCGGCGAGGGTGCGTTCGGGCGCGAACCCGCATGGCAGCAACAGCAGCACGTCCGGCCGCGCGTCGAGCACCGTCCGCCACGACATCGGCTTCGTGTGCTCGCCGGGCCGGGCCAGCAGCGCCGTGCCGCCCGCCGCCTCGATCTGCTCGGGCACCCAGTGGCCCGCGGGCCACAGCGGGTCCAGCCACTCGATCGCCACCACCCTCGGCCGGGGCCGCCCGGAGACGCGCGCCCGCACCGCGGCGAGCCGTTCCCTCAGCGCCGCGATCCGCCGCTCGGCGACGTCGGCACAGCCCAGCGCCTCGCCCACGACGCGCAGCGAGTCCAGCACCTCGGGCAGCGTGCGCGGCTCCAGGCTGAACACGCGCGGCCCGGACTCCAGCACCCGCACGGCGGCCGAGACCTGTGCGTAGGAGACGGCGCAGACGTCACACAGGTCCTGGGTCAGCACCACGTCCGGCGCGAGCCTGCCGAGCAGTTCGATGTCCACTGTGTACAGTGCGGAGCCCTGGTGGGCACCGCCGACCGCGGCGGAGATCTCCCTGCTGCCGAGGTCGGCGCCGATCTCGTCGCCGGTGACCACCGGCACCGACGCCACCTCGGCGGGCCAGTCGCATTCGTGCGTGCGCCCGACGAGGTCCTCCAGCCTGCCCAGCTCGGCGACGATGTCGGTGGCGGCGGGCAGCAGCGACACGATCCGCATGGCTCCAGGCTAGAGTCCGGGCCCGGACTCGTAGTAGGCCTTCTGCGCGGGGTGGTAGTCGTCGAAGTCCGGCAGCGCTGAGCCGTCGCGGGCGGCGACGAGCCGATCGAGGTAGAACTCCCAGCCGGGGCCGATGTCGCCGACGCCGTCGACGGAGTCGAGCTGCTGGGTGAACCGCAGCGTCGTGATGCCCTCGTGCTCGGTGAGCCGCAGCTCCAGCCGCCAGCCGCCGGACTCGTCGGTCAGCGTGACGGTCAGGTGGCGGGGCGGCTCGCAGGCGTCGATGCGCACGTCGCTCCACGGCGCGCCGTCCTCGGCGGACAGCTGCACCTGGATTGCGTTGCCCGGCGCCGCGTCGCCCCGCCACGGTCCGAACCACCGTGCCGTGCGGTCGGATTCGGTGACGCTGGCCCACACGTCGTCGATGGGCGCGCGGAACGTGCGCGTGAGGACCAGTTCGTAACCCTCGTCGGTGCGAAGGAGCCTGCCGGTGGGTGTCGGGCTCATGCGGTGTCCTCCTTGGACAGTTCGGCCGTGTACGGACGCTCCCGTCGTTGCCGCCGTTCTCGCCGGGTGCGGTGGACCTCGGTCTCGAGCGCGTCGAAGCGCCGTTGCCAGCGGCTGCCGTTGTCGAACTGGGTGAGCCACTCGGCGAGCTCGGTCAGCGGTGCCACGTCGAGCGTGTAGCGCCGCTGCCTGCCCGTGGTCTCGGCGTGCACCAGGCCGCTGTCCCTGAGCACGCGCAGGTGGCGGCTGATCGCCGGACGGCTGATGTCGAACCGCGCCACGATCTCGCCGACCGTCAGGTCGCCGTCGCGCAGCATCAGCAGGATCTCCCGGCGCACCGGGTCCGCGATCGCGCCTGCCACCTCCACGGGAAAAGCGTAACCGATGGGTTACGTGTTTGGCCACCCTCCGCCGTGGCGCTGCCGGGCCCACTCCCGCAGCGTGGCCGCCCTGATCTTGGTGCCGTTCGTGCCCGACGTCGTGGGCATGCGCTCGATCAGCTCGATCGCCGAGGGGACCTTGAACCTCGCCAGCGACCGCGCGCACCACGCACGCAGCTCCTCCTCGCTCACGGCACCCGGCGTGGTCGGCACCACGAACGCGACCGCGCGCTGCGCGCCGTCCGCGCCGCGGACACCGACGACCTTCGTCACGTCCACCGCGTCGTGCTCGGCGAGCCGCCGCTCGATCTCCGCCGGGTCGACGAGAAAACCGTGCAGCCGCAGCACATCGCCCATCCGGCAGACGTAGGTGAACGCCCCGTCGTCGGCGAGCTCGGCGAGGTCGCCGGTGCGGAACCAGCCGTCGGCGGTGAACGCGCGCGCGGCCGCGTCGTCGTCGCCGAGGTAGGCGTCGACGACGTTGGGCCCGCGCAGCTGCAGCTCACCCTGTCGCCCCGGGGGCAGCGGGCGTCCCGTGCCGGGGTCGGCGATCCTGGCCTCGATGCGCGGCGAGACGAGCCGTCCGCCGCCACGCCAGCGCCGGGGCGCGGGCTCGTCCCTCGGCCAGAACGCGGTGAGCGCGAACGCCTCGGACGAGCCGTAGACACCGGTGGTCACGGTGCCGAACTCGCGCAGCGCCCATTCGGCCAGCTCCCGCGACCGGCCGAGGAAGTCGGCGATCCCGAGCCACCGCCACGACGGCAGCCGGCGCGGTTCGGCCTGCCACGCCGCCGCGAGCCTGCCGACCAGGTCATCGCCGCCCACCAGGTGCGTCGACTGCCAGCGTGCCATGTCGCCCAGCACGGCGTGCTCGTCGAACACCGGCTCCAGCAGGCATGCGGCTCCGCCCGCGATCGCCGCCATGGCCGTGTTGAAACCGAACACGCCCGAAAGCGGCAGCACGCACACCACCACGTCTCCGTCGCGGATGCCGATGCCCTCGGCGTCGGCCAGCGCGTGGTCCACCACGGCGGACTCCTTGTGCGCGGCCAGCTTGGGCCTGCCCGTGGAGCCGGAGGTGGTGAACGCGACGGCCAGCTCGTCGGCGCCCACCGGCTCCGGCTGTTCGGCGGGCCCGCACGGGACCCACGCGCCCGCGCCGACGTCGTACGGCGTGAGGTCGGCCGGTGCCGTGCCGTGCGGCCCGGCGACGACGGCCACGGCGGGCGCCGGAGCGCCGGCCCCGCCCACCGCCTCGCGCAGCCGCCCTACGAGGTCGAGTCCGTGGAACCCGCAGGCCAGCGCCACCACCGACGGTCGCGCGCGCTCCAGCACGTGGCGTACCTCGTCGACGTTGTACCGGGTGTTCACGCCGATCACGTGCGCGCCGAGCGACGCGGCGGCGAACTGCCAGCACAGCGCGTCCGACCAGTTCGGCAGCCACACGGCCACACAGCCGCCCCGGCCGACGCCCGCCTCACGGAGGCCGGCGCTCAGCGTGAGCGTGCGCTGCCACAGCTCCCTGCGCGTCACCCGCACCGGCTGTTCAGGGTGGGCGTCGATCGCCACCACCGCGCCGGGGTCGCGCGCGACGAGATCCGACAGCAGCTCCAGCAATCTCATCGGGTGCCTCCCAGCCCGCTCAGCCAGCCGTGCAGCGTCGCGGCGAAGTCCTCGAGCTCCTCCATCGGGTAGTGGCCGATGCCGTCGAGGATCGTGCAGCGCGCGCCGGGAACGGCGGCCGCGGTCGCCCGCACGGCGGCGAGGTCGAGCCACAGGTCGTCGGCGCCCGCCACGACGTGCACGGGGCAGCGGACGCGGGCGAGCCCCGCGCGCACGTCGTGCGTGCCCCACCCGAGGAGGTCCGAGGTGGAGACGGCGGGGTCCTCCCTGCGGTGCATCGTCGCGATCAGCCCGGCCCGCTCGGCTGTGACCTTCCTTCCCACGACGGCGAGCGTGCCGAGGTGGGTGCGGTCGGCGCGGCTCGGCGCGGCGACGTCCTCCAGCTCCCTGCGCAGTCCGGCGAGGCCGATGTGTCCCGGCCCGGCCTCGGCGGCCATGGCGACCACGCCGGCGAGCCGCTCGCCCATGCGCACGGCGAGGTCCAGCGCGATCTTGCCGCCGATCGAGCATCCGACCACGAACGGCCGCCGTAGCCCGAGCGCGCCGATGAGCGTCTCGCACCACGCCGCGTAGTCGCCGAGGTCGGTCACCGGGCCGCCGGGCGCGGGCTCGGAACGGCCGTGCCCCGGCAGGTCGGGTACGACGACGCGGTAGCCGAGCGCGGCGAGCGCGGCCGTGGTGTGCCTCCACTGGACGCCGCTCTGGCCCGCGGTGTGCAGGCACAGCACGGGTCGTCCCGTACCCGACTGCTCTACATAGGACAGTGTGCCGCCGATGTCGGTGTACGCGGCCTCGATCATGCCGCACCACCTTCGGCCGCCAGTTCGCGCGCGTGCTCGACGAGCAGCGCGAGCACCTTCGTCAGCCGCAGGTACTCGTAGCCGCTGCCCCGCACGTCGAACAGCCCGGTCATGGCGTGGCGCACGAAGTCGCCGTCGGGCCCCGTGAGCAGCTCCGTCCAGGCCGGTTCACTCGCGCCGAGCGTGAACGTCGCGCCGTGCGGTGTCCTTCTGGCCGCCTGGATCACCGCGCCGCAGTACACGCGCAGGTGCACCTCGTCCTCACCGCAGCGAAGGCCGATCGTGCCGTCCCAGGTCTCGGTGGCGGCGGCGAACCGGTCGTCCCCGGCGAGCCGGGCGGCCAGCGCCTCGGCCCAGGCCGGGGTGCAGAAGGCGCGCCCGACCGGGTCGGGGCCCTCGCCCCGTGCGGGCACGAGCACGGTCGCGCTGCCCTCGCGCACCGTGCGCCCGTGCTCGTCCACGAGCACGCCGTGCCGGGTGACGACGCCGTTCTCGCCGCCCCGCGTGCGGCGGCAGCGTGTGACGGTCTGCTCGAAGTGCAGTGTGCTGCCGGCCCTGATGGGGGCACGGTAGTGCCAGCTCGCGTCGAGGAGCAGGCCGCCGGACTGCTCGAACAGCGCGGTGAGCGCGTCGGGTCCGAAGTGGCCGAGGTCGGAGGGGTCGTCGGCGGAGAGCTGCCGGGGCTCGCCCGAACATCGCTGCCCCACCTCGAAGTCCTCGAAGTACCGGTGGGTGGTCATGGCGCTCCAATGCGGCCAGTGCCTCAATGATACGAACGATCGTTCTTACGAAAACACTATGTTCTCGATTCGTCAACCCTGTGACCTGGTACTTGACCCACTACCGGCCGTGCCCATAGCCTGCGGACATGAACAGTCGTTCTCCAGGTCTCGTTCGCGACGGCAGCCGGGCCAACGAGGTCGCCATCCTGCGCGCCGCGCTGGAGGCGTTCGGCGCCAAGGGCTTCCACGGCGCCTCGATGCGGGACGTGGCCAGGGGCGCCGGCACGAGCCTGTCCAACCTCTACAACTACTTTCCGGCCAAGTCGCAGCTGCTGGCCGAGCTGTTGCGGCTGGCCAACGACGAACTACTGGCCCGGATCACCGAGGCCGTGAGCGGAGCCGGCGAGCGGGCGGCCGACCGGCTGCGCGCCGCGATCGCCGCACACGTCGCGTTCGTCGTGGACCACCAGGTCGAGTCGCTCGTCGCGCTGAGCGAGGTGCGCTACCTCGCCGGGGTGGCGCGCGAGGGCGTGGTCGCCGCGAGGGACAGCACGCAGAACATCTACGAGCGGATCGTGGCCGACGGCGTGCGCGACGGCGAGTTCCGCACGCCCTACCCCGACGACGCGGCCCGCAACATCGTGTCGCTGTGCTCGGCGATCGCCACGTGGTACCGGCCGGGCGGTCGGCTGTCCAAACAGGACCTCGGTGAGCAGCATGCCCGCTACGCGCTGGCGCTGCTCGAAGCCGAGCTTCCCCCGGCGCGGAGCGGGAAGGGGGCCGGGCGATGACCGACGCGGAGCTGCTGGCGAGGGTGCGCAGGCTCGAGGACGTCCACGAGATCGGCCAGCTGCGGGCCCGCTACTGCCAGTACCTTGACGACGGGCGCTGGGCGGAGCTGGCCGGGCTGTTCACCGAGGACGGTGCGTTCGTGGGTCTGTCCACCGCCCGTGGCCGGGCCGAGCTGCGCACGTTCTTCGCGGGACTGCAGGAGGGCGCCCTGACGGCATGGTGGCACTTCAGCGCCAACGAAACGGTGATTGTGGACGGTGACACGGCCAGTGGCGAGACCTGGCTGTACCAGCCGTGCGTGGTCGAGGGCAAACCGCATGTGGCCGCAGGCCGGTACACCGACCGAATGGTCCGTACCTCGGACGGCGGGTGGCTGTTCGCCCAGCGCAAGATCACGTTCTTCTTCTGGGTGCCGCTCGAGCACGGCTGGGCGCCGGGCCGGATGGGCTGGGCTCCCGCGGCCGCCGCGCTCGATCCGAACTACGCGGCCCGGTGAGGAACTCGCGGCGTTCCGGCACTCACCCCGGCGATCCGAGCCGGTGGTGGCCACCGGCTCGCAGCCGTGGCTACCCCAGCTCGGCCAGTTGCCCCACCACGGGCGCCACGCGGTCGATCCAGGCGGCGGGTGCGTCGCCGGGAGGCATGACGATCGCGGCGTGCACGCCCAGCTTCGCGAACGGGACCATGGCGCGCACGAACTCGTCACGGTCGTCCGGCTGTGGATCGTGGACGAGCACGGTCTTGCGGATCTCGTCGTAGTCGCGGCCGACGTCGTCGCAGTGCCGGCGCAGCACGTCGAGCTTGTGCTCCACCGCCTCGGGGGAGGACGCGAACAGGTTGCACGCGTCCCCGTACCGCGTGACCAGGCGCAGCGTCTTGCGTTCCCCGCCCCCGCCGATGAGCACGCGGGGCCGCCGCACCGGCTGCGGCGAGCAGATCGTCTCGGCCAGCCGGTAGTGCTTGCCCTCGAACGGTCCGTTGTTCCCGGGGTCCCACATCTGTCCGCAGATGCGCAGCGTCTCCTCCAGCCGTTCGAACCGCTCGGCGACCGGCGGGAACGGCACGCCGAGCCCCAGGTGCTCGCGCTCGAACCAGGCCGCGCCGATGCCCAGTACGGCCCGTCCCCCGGAGAGCACGTCGAGCGTGGTGACGATCTTGGCGAGCAGGCCAGGGTGCCGGTAGGTCACGCCGGTGACGAGCAGGCCAAGGTCGATGCGTGAGGTGTGCGCGGCCAGGTAGCCGAGCGTGGTGTACCCCTCCAGCATGTGCGCCTCGGCCGGGAGGCCGACCGGCTCGATCTGGAAGAAGTGGTCCATGAACGACAGCCAGGTGGCCCCCGAGTTGTCCGCCGCGGCGCCGACCCTCGCCAGCTCACCGGCGATGGCGGTGTTGCCGCCGTCGATCTCGAAGTTCGGCACGTGGAACCCGAGCTCCATGAGGAATCCCCTTACCCGTAGACAAATCCTCCCGTCACGCTAGGTCCTGGAGCGCGCTCCAGGTCAAATCCGCCGATCGGTGGGAAATGCGCCCGCGCCGCGCCCCAGCGCGATCCCGGTGCCGCGGCGGCCAGGCGGTCCCAGCGCGGCCCACGTCGCGTCGGGCTCGTCGCGCGGGACGAAGCCGAGCACGGCCGTTCAGAACCGGATCGCGCGGGGGACATCGTCGGCACCGAGGATCACCGTGCCGAGGGTGAGCGAGCCGTTCAGGTGCTCACGTGTCAGGCGTCAGCCCTGTGCCGCGGCCTCCAGTTCGGCCACGTCGAGCTTGCGCATGCCCATCATGGCGTCCATGGCCCGTTTGGCGCGCGCGGGATCGGGGTCGTTCAGCAGCTCGAGCATCCTCACGGGCACGATCTGCCAGGACAGCCCGTAGCGGTCCTTGAGCCAGCCGCACTGTCCCTCTTCCCCTTCCTCGGTGAGCGTGTTCCACAGCTCGTCGACTTCGGCCTGCGAGTCGCACGTGACGAAGATGGAGAAGGCCTCCGTGAACGCGAACTGCGGTCCGCCGTTGAGCGCGACGAACTGCTGGCCGTCGAGCTCGAAGTTCACGACCAGCACCTTGCCGTCGGGGCCTCTGGTCACCTTCCCGACCTTCGAGTTGGGCACGAGGGACACGTAGTACTCGGTGGCCTCTTCGGCCTGGTCGTTGAACCACAGGAAGCTCGAGATCCTGCTCATCGTCGTTCTCCTTCGCTGTCCGGCTGTCCGGGTCACGCTGAGGAGTCGGAGCCGCTCGGGCGGTTTCGACCCGAACCGGCCGCGTTCGCTGTGTGAGCTGAGGCACATTCCAGGTTGCCTTGACGCTGACGTCAATCCTTAGGCTCGCTCTCATGCGAATCGGCGAGCTCGCCCGGCGTGCCGGGACGACGACCAGGGCCCTGCGCTTCTACGAGTCGCAGGGACTGCTCACGGCACCCAGGGCCGCGAACGGCTACCGGGAGTACGGCGAGGAACACGTCCGGCTCGTCGGCGAGATCCTCACGTTGCAGGCCGTGGGGCTGAGCCTCGACGACACGAGACCGTTCGTCGACTGCCTGCGCGCCGGGCACGAGACGGGCGACTCGTGCGCCGACTCGATCGAGGTCTACGAACGCAAGATCGCCGAGGTGGACGCGCTGCTCGCCCAGTTAGGCGAGGTGCGCTCCGGCCTCGTCGCCAAGCTCGCGTCGGCGCTCGCGCGCCACCCGCTGCCGTGCGTCGTGCCCGGCAGCGCGCAACCACCCGACGAACTGGAGAGCCGATGACGACGGCTGACGTGACCGGCGAGGTCCTCGCCATCACCGACGAGACCTTCCGCGCCGAGGTGCTCGAGCGCCCCGGGCCCGTGCTGGTGGACTTCTGGGCCCAGTGGTGCCCGCCGTGCCACATGATCGCGCCGGTGCTCGCACAGCTCGCGGCAGAGCGTGCTGGGGAGCTGACCATCCGCAAGATCAACAATGACGAGAACCCGCTGACCGGGCGCGAGTACCAGGTCATGTCGCTGCCGACGCTGATCCTGTTCCGGGACGGGCGGCCGGCCCGGACGATCGTGGGCGCGCGGCCGAAGGCCCGGCTGGTCGCGGAGCTGGACGATGCGATGGGCTCGCGTCAGTAGAGGTGGCGCAGGCGCGGCCACAGTTGCGGCCACGGGGCACGCGGTCCGTCGCAGAGCCGGACCGGCGTGCCCTGCTCGTCGTTGGCGAGGCCGAGACCGTTGTCGTGCACAGCGGCCACGCGGCAGCCGGTGAGGACGTCGGCAGCCGGGCCGGGCGCGCCGACGAGCACCACCGGGCCGGTCTTCTCCTCCGGCGGCGGCCCCCAGTCCGCATAGGACATATGGCCCGAGTAGGCGCGCGGGAGGCCGTGCCGAGGGCCGTAGTGCTCGATCGCGCCGGCCTGCCCGTAGTTGCGGGTGAGGATCACGGCCCCGGCACGCTCCCCGGGCGGGATGCTGTGCCACACGCCCGCGACGGTGGCCGTGAACTCCGGCCAGCCCACCTGCTCGCCCTGCTCCGGGTTCATCGCGAGCACCGGACCGAGCGCGGCCGGGGGCAGTACCGGCAGGGCGACCACCACCGACATCGCCGCCCCCACCACGGCGAGCACCCCGGCTGCCGACCGCCGCGCCGCGTACCTGCCCGTGCCGAGCCAGCGGAGCGCGGCCGGGGCTCCGGCGGCGGTCAGCAGGAACAGTGCCGGCACGGCGTAGTACGGCTTCCCGCCGAGCACGAGCAGCGCCGCGCACAGCACCGGGTAGCCCACCGCGAGAGCGCGCGCCCAGCGCAGTTCCGGCTCCCGCCACAGCCGCACGAGCCCCGCGGCCCACACCGGCACGAGCACGGGCGACAGGTACACCACCTGCATCGGCACGAACAGCATCCGGTTGCCAGCGCCGTCGTCCTCACTGATGCCCGCCGCCACTCCGAGCAGCGGGAAGTCGTGCGCCGCCTGCCACGCGATCGCCGGCGCCGCGAGGATCGCGGCCACCGCCACGCCCACGGCGAGCCAGCCGCTCCGCAGCACCGACCGGGGCCCCGCGGCGAGCACGCCGGCCCCTAGCGCCACGAGCAGCAGCGGCGCCAGCCACTTGTTCTCCAGCGCGATGCCTGCCGCGGTGCCGATGGCCACCCACCAGCGCCCGTCCCCGGTGCGCAGCAGCCGCAGCGTCAGCAACCCGAGCACCGTCCACATGAGCACGTCGACGGTCGTGGTGGACAGCATGTGCGACACCACGAGCCCGAACGCCGACAGCGCCGTCGCCGAGGCCGCGAGCACCTGTGCACCCTTGCCGCCGCCCAGCTCCCTGGCCACCAGTGCCACCACCACGACCGTCGCGGCGCCGAGCACGCTCGCCACCACCCGCAGGCCCACCGGGGTGCTGCCGAACAGCTCCACGGAGAGCCGCGCGAGCAGTGGCGTGAGCGGCGGCTGGTCGGCGTAGCCCCACGCGGGCCGCGCGCCGGCCGCGAGGAAGTACAGCTCGTCGCGGTGGAACCCGTAGCGGCCCGACAGCGCGGTGAGAACCGCGAACTGCACCGCGACGACCACGCCCACGGGGCCCCCGGCGAACCGGGGCGGCGACGCCGCCCGCCGGGACACGCTCAGTGCGTCCATGGCCCGATCGTCGCGCGGCCCCGCACACCGCGACGACGACCGCAGGACGGAACCGGCTGTCCACCGGACGACGGACGCTCAGTCCCGCGCGGGCAACGCGCCTCGATCCCGTCGAGCGGCCCGGCGAGCGCGAAGCCGGCTCCTGCTCCAGGCAGGGGACGGTTTCGTCGTCGAGGTCAGTCCCCATCGGACACACCTGTCGCCGGGGCGGCGCGCCGCGAGTCGGCGGCCGTCCGCGCCGTCGGTGACGGCACACGTGATCGTCATCGAGCACCATCAGGCCGTGCTGGCGCACAGCCGAACACACACGCTGTCTTGACAAATTTGTTTGTCGGAGCGACGCTTGGTGGCACCAAGAGCACAGCAGGCGTCGATGAGGTTCCGCAGCACGGTCCTGCTCAGTGGCAAGGCGGCGACCGGTCTCGAGTTGCCCGCCGACGTCGTCGCGGCACTGGGGTCGGGCAAGAAGCCCAGGGTGCGCGTGACGGTCGGCGGGCACACCTACCGCAGCACGGTCGCCGTCATGGACGGCAGGTTCATGCTTCCGCTGAGCGCGGAGAACCGTGGCAAGGCGGGGGTCGCCGCGGGGGAGGAGGTGGATGTCGACGTGGAGCCGGACACCGCGCCGCGCGAGGTGGAGCTTCCCGCCGACTTCGCCGAGGCGCTCGAGAACGAGCCCGCGGCGAAGCGGTTCTTCGAGGGGATCTCCTACAGCGACAAGCGGTTCCACGTGCTCGGCATCGAGGGCGCCAAGAAGCCGGAGACGCGGCGGCGCCGAATCGACAAGGCGATCGCGCGGCTCAAGGAGGGGCGAGCCCGCTGACCGCTGCGGGTAGGGTCGGGATCATGTCGGTTTCCGAGATCGAACTGCGCACCCTCTCCGGCGACCCCGCGACGCTGGGCGGACTGGGCGCCAAGGCCCTGCTCGTGGTCAACGTGGCATCCCGGTGCGGCCTGACGCCGCAGTACGAGGGGCTGGAGCGGCTCCAGCGGCGCTACGCCGACCGCGGTTTCTCGGTGGCGGGCTTCCCGTGCAACCAGTTCATGGGGCAGGAGCCGGGCACGTCCGAGGAGATCGCCCAGTTCTGCTCGGCCACCTACGGCGTGAGCTTCCCGATGTTCGAGAAGATCGAGGTCAACGGTGACGGCAGGCATCCGCTCTACGCGGAACTCGTGCGCGTGCCCGACGCCGAGGGCGCCGCGGGCGACGTGCAGTGGAACTTCGAGAAGTTCCTCGTGGCGGGCGACGGCGAGGTGCTCGCGCGCTTCCGGCCCCGCACCGAGCCCGAGTCGGCCGAGATCGTCGACGCCATCGAGGCCGCGCTCAGCCGGTAGCACCGGCGGGCACCCGGCCCCCAAGGCCACCTTTGTTGCGTTCAACGCAACAAAGGTGGCCTTGGGGGCCTTTTCGTCAGCGGGTCAGCAGGCGCTGTCGGTGGGCTTCGGGGTCGCCAGGCCGAACAGGGGACGCAGCTTGAGGCCGAGCCAGGTGCCGCCGAGCGCGAAGAGGCCCCACAGCCAGCCGTGCAGGCTCCCGGTGGAGATGCCGCCGAGGTAGGCGCCGATGTTGCAGCCGCCCGCCATGCGTGCGCCGATGCCCATCAGGATGCCGCCCAGCACGGCGGCGAGCGCGGTGCGCCACGGGATCTCGGCGCGGATCTTCCAGGTGCCGGCCAGCGACGCGGCGACGGCCGCGCCGAGGATGATGCCGATGTTGGGAGGCTGGTCTTCTCCGTCCAGATCGGACCCTCGAGCATCGTGGCGTACCTGCTCTGCTGCCAGAACTCCCACGTCTCCGGGTGCAGGCCGAACAGCTGCAGCAGCTTGGCGCCCCACAGGGCGAACGCCGTCGTGACGCCCCAGATGCCGCCGGAGACGAGCACCACCGCGGCGGCCAGCACACCGAGCACCACCGCGCCGGCGAGCATCGGCCACGAGCCGCGGAACACCCGCGCGAAACCACGGGCCGTCGGCACGGCGCCCACCGGCGGCGGTGTGCGCCTGGCCTGGACCACCCTGGTCACGACCACGATCGCGAGCAGCGCAACGATGGTGATGGCCCATGAGCCGAACCAGCCGACGTGGTCGGAGAGCAGGACCCCCTCGACCTCGGGCCAGCCGTCGAACGCGGGAAACGCCCACGTGTAGAACACCGAGCCCACGATGAACCCGCCGAGGGTCAGCACGATGGTCGACTGGCCCGCTCCGACGGCGAACAGCGTTCCCGACGCGCAGGCGCCGCCGAGCTGCATGCCGATCGCGAACACCGCCGCGCCGAGGAAGAGCGGCAGCCCGATCGAGCCGGCCGACAGCTCCGGGCCGGCGCCGAAGAGTCCCGCGCCGGAGGCGGCGATGAGCGCGATGAGCGTGGTCGCCGTCCCGATCAGGAGCGTGTGCGCACGCAGGCCGTCCCCGTTGCCGACGGAGATCAGCTGCCGCCATGCCGACGTGAACCCGAAGCGCGAGTGGAACAGCGCGACGCCGAGGAACAGCCCGATGATGAGCAGCGCGCCGAAGCGCTGGCCGTGCACCGCCCACACGTACCAGCTGAGCCCCACGGCGACTGCGCCGGCGATCACGAGCGGTGCCGCCCGGACCGGTTCCTCTGGAGCCGGTTGTGGCGCCGCGCACGAGGTCGGTGATCTCAGGAGAAAATCACGTGCTGAAAGTTTGTCCGTCGTTGCCGACACGAGCACTCCAAAACCGGCGTCACTGTAGGAAAATCACCTGCCAGGCTAAGTCACCGTGAATGGGTGGGGGAATCGGTCTCACGGTGTGGGCATCCCGGTCACCACGCTTCTCGGAAAGGGAGGAGAAGTGCGTGGGAACCGTTCATTGTGGCGCCCGCCACGGAAAACGGGGCAGTGGTTGGTCTCCGTCGCCAGCCCGGCACGGGTTGGAGCGGGTCCTCCGTGACTACGCGCCGTGCTGGCCGTCGAGGGGATGCGCCGGACGCCCCGTGACCGTCATCGACCACGGCCTGCCGCCCGGTGCCCATCTACCCGGCGGGCGAAGGCGGCGGCGGGGAACGGCCGTCGCGGGGCCGGTGCCCCGTCCCGCTGCTCGGGCGAACGCCGAGCCGGCCGCCTGCGGGCGCTGACCACGCCGCTGAGCGCGAGCGCGCCGGCCGTCCGCCTCGGCACGTCCGCCGGCGCCGCGAGCAAGCGGGTCGCCGCGCTGGGGGAGTCGGGACTGGCCGACAGCACGAGACACGGCGGCGCCGTCGTCCACCACGTCACCGCTCCCGGCGAGGCTCTGCTGTCCGGCGAGGCCGGCTAGCGGCGTGACGGGCGTCCCACCTCGGCCCGGCAGGTCCTCAGACCTCTGCTGACCCTTGTTAGGGTCGGCCCCGGCGAGCATTTGGGGGAGGTGGCGCGTGGCCAAGGCGCCGGTGCTGCGGCACGGGCCGGTGGTGCCACAGGTCGAGAACCTGTTGCGCCATCGGCTGCGGAGCGGGGAGTGGCGGCCGGGCGAACGGCTGCCGAACGAGGTCCGGCTCGCCGCCGCGCTGGGCGTCGGCCGGTCGTCGGTGCGGGAGGCGGTGCGGCTGCTCGCGCGGGACGGGCTGCTGGTCGTGCGCCACGGAGCGGGCACGTTCGTCGCCGACCCGCCGGACGAGGGGGCCGGCGTGGTCGACGTCGGACGGCTCGTCCGGCGCGCGCGGCTGCTCGAGGTGTACGAGGTCCGCAGGGCGCTCGAGGTGGAGGCCGCGCGGCTCGCGGCGCACCGGGTGCGCCCGGAGGACGTCGAGCGCCTGCGCGCGGGCCTGCACCGGCGGGGTGAGCTGGCAGGCGGCGACGCCGCCGCGTTCGTGGCCGCCGACCTGGAGTTCCACCGCTCAGTGGTGGAGCTGTCCGGCAACGCCCTGCTGCTCAGCCTCTTCACCGCCGTGCGGCCGGTCCTGTTCGAGGCGCTGACGGACATGGTGCGGCACGAGGAGAACCTGCCCGACGTCGCGCACGCGCACACCGCTCTGCTGGCCGCGCTGGAACGCGGCGACGCGGCCGCTGCGGTCGCGGCGACCGTGGACAACCTGGAGAGCGTGCTGTCGGCGATCAGGGCGGCGGTGGGAGAGCGGTGAGCGTGCACCCGGAGGGCACCGGGCCGGTGCTGGACGTTCGCGACGTCGACCTCGTGCGCCAGGGCAACTACCTGCTGCGATCGGTGTCGTTCACCGTCGAGCCCGGCGAGCACTGGGCCCTGCTCGGCGGCAACGGCGCGGGCAAGAGCACGCTGCTCGGCCTGCTCGGCGCGCGCACCCACCCCACGCGCGGGACCGTGGAGGTGCTCGGCCACCGGCTCGGCAAGGTCGACCTGCGGACGCTGCGGACCTTCGTGGGTCACGTCGACCCGCGCCACCCCCTGACCTCGCCACTGCGCCTGCGGGACGTGGTGCTGACCGGGCTGACCAACACGACGGAACCGGTGCCGCGCTGGCAGCCCACGCCGGAACAGGTCGCGAGGGCCGACGAGCTGATCGGCATGCTCGGCCTCGCCACGCGGAGGGACGCGCGCTGGCCCGTGCTGTCGCAGGGGGAGCGCGGCCGGGCGCTGATCGCCAGGGCGCTGCTGCCCCGCCCGAGGTTGCTGCTGCTCGACGAGCCCGCCACCGGACTCGACCTCGCCGCCCGCGAACAGTTGCTCACGAGCCTCGACGCGCTGCGCCGGGAGCACCCACGGCTCGCGACCGTGCTCGTGACCCACCACCTGGAGGAGCTGCCCGCGAGCACGTCGCACGCGTTGCTGCTGCGCGAGGGCCGAGTGCTCGCCATCGGTGCCGCCGGCGAGGTGCTCACGAGCGACAACGTCACCAAGACGTTCGACCACCCCGTGCGCATCAGCCGGGAGGACGGCCGCTGGGCCGCCCGAGCCTGAGCGTTTGCTGTTCTGGCAATTTCCTTTGTCGTTCTCGCCGGACTGGGCGCATAGTGCCGGAAGAGGACGAGTGGAGGGATTCGCAGGTGAACGAGAAGTACGACGTGGTGGTGGTCGGGGGCGGCGCCGCGGGGCTCGGCGGCGCCGTGACGCTGGCGCGGTCGCGCCGTTCGGTGCTGGTGGTCGACGCGGGTGACCCACGCAACGCAACCGCCGAGGGCGTGCACAACTACCTCGGCCGCGAGGGCACGCCGCCCGGCGAGCTGCTCGCGCTGGGCCGTGCCGAGCTCAAGGCGTACGGCGGCGAGCTCGTGAGCGGCACGGTGTCCTCGGCGCAAGCCCTGGGAGATGGCGGCTTCCGCGTACGGCTCGCCGACGGCGGGCAGGTGCTCGCGCGGCGGCTGCTGGTGACCACCGGGCTCACCGACGAGCTGCCCGACGTCGAAGGGCTCGCGGGACGCTGGGGTCGGGACGTCCTGCACTGCCCGTACTGCCACGGGTGGGAGGTGCGCGACCGCGCGATCGGCGTGCTCGCCACCGGACCGATGGCGATGCACCAGACGCTGCTGTTCCGGCAGCTGAGCGACGACGTCACCCTCTTCACGCACACGGCTCCCTCGCTCTCCGCCGACGAGCGTGAGGAGCTCGACGCGGTCGGCGTGACCGTCGTGGAGGGAGAGGTCACGGCATTGGAGGTGACCGGCGACCGGCTCACCGGGGTACGCCTGCGCTCGGGCGAGGTCGTGGCCAGGGAGGCGCTCGCCGTAGCCCCGCGCGCCACCGCCCGCGCCGGCGTGCTCGCGGGCCTGGGCCTGGAGACGGCGGAGCTGGAGGTCGGCGGCCACGTGATCGCCACCTACGTCCCCGCCGACGCGCAGGGCGCCACGTCGGTGCCCGGCGTGTGGGTGGCGGGCAACGTCGCCGACCCGCGTGCGCAGGTGATCGCCTCGGCGGCGGCCGGGGTCGGCGCCGCGGCGGCGATCAACGCCGATCTCGTGCACGAGGACGCCCGCGCGGCCGTGGCGGCGCGTCGCGCGAGCCGCTGACCCTCGACGCCGGGGCGGCTCGGCGGTGAGACGCGGCTGGCGGCGTCGACGATCGGCGAGACCGCGCTGTCGACGTTGGCGAGCACCACGGTCACCCGGTCCAGGTCCGGGTAGACCTCGACGAAGGTGGCTTGGCCGCGCGGTCGGACGCGCCGCCTGGGCGCAGTTGCCCGGGCACGCGGGGAAGGTCCGCGGCCCGCGCGGGCGCCGCCGTGACGGCGCTCGCGGCCAGCGGTGCCGCGGCGAGCAGGCCGAGCACGGAACGTCTGGACGCTGCTGTGGTCACCGATTGCTCTCCTCGTCGTCGTGGTCGCTGCCGCGAGCGTGCCGCGGCGCTGTCAGGAAGTCGTCAGACAGCGGTCAGAACGGGGTTCTCCCGGGGAACCCACAGCAACCGCGGCGTCTTGCACGTCCAGGTGCCGGAGACGACCATGAGCCCTCATGACGACGAGTGGCGCGAGCGCGCCCGCACTGCGCTACGGGCAGGCCGCGGGCCGGTGGGTACTGCTGGCGACCGTGCTGGGTTCCGGGCTCACGTTCATCGACGCCACGGTGGTGAACATCGCGCTGCCGGACATCGGCGAGAGCCTCGGCGCGGGCACCGCCGCTCTACAGTGGACGGTCAACGGCTACACGCTCAGCCTCGCCGCGCTGATCCTGCTGGGCGGCTCGCTCGGCGATCGGTTCGGCCGCAAGCGGATCTTCCTGCTCGGCGTCGCCTGGTTCGCCGTGGCGTCCCTGCTGTGCGCCGTGGCGCCGACGGTCGGGATGCTCGTGGCCGCCCGCCTGCTGCAGGGCGTCGGCGGCGCCCTCCTCACGCCCGGAGCGCTGGCGATACTGGAGGCGTCGTTCCATCCCGACGACCGGGCGAAGGCCATCGGGGCGTGGTCGGGGCTCGCCGGTGTCGCGGGTGCGCTGGGCCCCTTTCTGGGCGGCTGGCTCGTCGAGATCGCGAGCTGGCGGCTGATCTTCCTCATCAACGTGCCGGTGGCGTTGCTCGTGTGCGCCGTCGCGGTGCGGCACATCCCGGAGACGAGGGATCCCGGTGCGGTCGGCGGGCTGGACGCGACCGGGGCCGTGCTCGGCGCGCTCGGGCTCGCCGGGCTCACCTACGGCTTCACCGCGTGGCCGGAGCTGGGCCCCGCCTCCGCGGTGGTCCTGGGCAGCCTCGGCCTCGGCGTCGCGGGCATGGCGGGCTTCGTCGTGGTGGAGTGGCGTTCGGCGCACCCGATGCTGCCACTGGGGATTTTCCGCTCCCGCGCCTTCTCGGCCACCAACGTGGTCACCTTCGTGGTCTACGCGGCGCTCGGCGGGGTGTTCTTCCTGGTGGTGCTCAACCTCCAGGTGGTGTCGGGGTTCCCGCCGCTCGATGCCGGGCTCGCGCTGCTGCCGGTGACCGTGCTGATGCTGCTGCTGTCGGCGCGCGCCGGTGCGCTCGCCCAGCGCATCGGGCCCCGGATCCCGATGACCGCGGGCCCGGTGGTGTGCGCGGGTGCGCTCGTGCTGCTCGCGCGGATCGGCGCCGGCCCGTCGTACCTGCGTGACGTACTGCCACCGGTGGTCCTGCTCGGCCTGGGCCTCTCGCTCACCGTTGCGCCGTTGACGGCGACGGCCCTCGGCTCGGTCGACGACCGGCATGCCGGGATCGCCAGCGGCGTCAACAACGCGGTGGCCCGCGCGGCCGGGCTGCTCGCCGTCGCGGTGCTGCCGCTCGCGGCGGGCCTGGGCACCGGCAGCCTCACCGACCCCGTCGCGCTCGCGCCCGCCTACCGCACGGCGATGCTGATCTGCGCGGGCCTGCTGCTCGCGGGCGCGGTCATCGCCGTCATCGGAGTCCCGGCCGCGCTGCGCGGGCGCGAGCCGGAGCCGGAGACGAGCCCGGTGCGCGTGCACTGTGCCGTCGCGGGCACGCCGCTGCACCCGCACAGCGACGCGGAGCGGGATTGACGGAGGGTGCTGTTAGCGTCCCGGCATGGCACTGCTGGGGGTTCACGAGGATGCGGAGTACCTGCCCGAGTACGGCACCGTCGTGGTCAGGGACGAATGGCCCGCGGGCGGGGAGTCGTCGCCAGAGCACGAGAACGCGTTGCTCGGCGAGCTGGCCACCGAGGCGCTCGCGGGAACGATCGCGACGGCCGGCGACGGCTGGTTGCACGGCCACGCGGGGGATCCGTACCAGTCCGTGCGGCTGGAGGCACACGACGCCGAGCCGCCCGCGGCCGGGGACGAGTGGGACGACGTGGTCGAGACCCCGTTTCGAAGCCGCGCCGGGGCCGTCGCGCTGGGCCTGCTGACGGGCGGCACCTACGACGGCGCGCTGGAGCTCGGCGCGCGGGGGCCGTTCCGGGCGCGCGTCTCGCGCCGTCCCGCCGAGGAGGACGAGGAAGGGGACGTCTGGCTCGTCCAGTTCTGGCCGGCGCCGACGACACAGGAGCCGCCGCGCTGGCTCCGCCGTGGCAGGCCGGCGCTGTCCGGCAACGGGCGCGAACGCTACCTCCGGGCGGCGTCGGACCTCGTGTCCGTCGCGGTCTGGAGTGACCCGGCGCGCACCGAAGGTCTCGCCGAGCGGCTGCTGCTGCCCGAGGAGGAACTGCCCGCGCTGCTGGAGCACGCCGTGGCAGGCCGGCTGGTCGCGGTCGACGGCGGCACCGTCACCGCCGTGCCGAGGCGGCCACCGGAACGGGCGCGCTCGGTGGCCTGGACGCCCCCACGGCACGAGACCGAGCCGGTCAGCACGCCCGGCTGGCCACCGGCTGCGGGCATGGTCGCCGCCGACGGCACGGTCGTGGTGTGGCGCGGCGGCGATCCGCTCCCGCTGGGCAAGGCCGAGGGGCGCCACCTCTACACCGCGTGGGAGACGCCGCGGGGCATCGCGGTCTTCACCACGGCGGGAGCCGGCACGCTGGTCCGCTGGGACGGCGAGGCCGAGCGGCTGCCCGCCGACGTCGGCAGCCATCCGGCCCGCAGTGCCGACGGCAGGCTCGTGGCCGGCACGGAGACGCACGTCGGCCGCCGCTCGTAGGACCAGGTGCACGTCGTGAATCTCGCCGACGGGAGCGTGGCGAGCCTGCCCCGGCAGGACGAGCTCGGCACCCGCGTCCACGGGGTCCACGGCGGCGCGGTGTTCTACACGCGACTGGGCGAGTCGTTCCGCTGGGTGCCCGGTGAGCGACCGGAGCCGCTGCCGGTGCAGTACGTCCAGCTCGACGCGCTGAGCGGCGCTGCCGTGATCGTCGACGGGGACGAGCTGGCCGTGCTCACGCCCGGCGGCACGCGGCTGCGGCTGCCGCCGAGGGAACCCGTCCAGCTGGTGCCCGGGGGCGAGCTGGTCCACACCTGCCGGTACGCACCGCCGACGCTGGAGACCATCGAACCCGGCAGTGGTTCCCGTACGGCGATCGCGCTGCCGGAGGGCACCCGGACCGGCACGAGCGTGCCGACCGGGCCGGTGTGGGAGGACCGGCACACGGCGCTGTTCACGGCCGAGGGCCTGCGAGCCGTCCGCGGATTCTCGGGCCTGGTCCGCTGCCACCTGCCGACGGGCGCGCTCGAACACGTCCCGCTGCCGTCGAGCCTCGGCTACCGCCCGTTCCTCGTCCGCCCCATCCTCGATCGCGCCTGCTGACGGTCGTGCCCCGCCAGTACACGCAGTCGCTGGAGCAGCCCTGGCGAGGCGAACGTCGTGTGCACGGCGACGCAGGCGGGGCAGGCTCCGAGCTCCGGGCAGACCAGCGCGATCAGCACGCGCAGCGTCGCGCCGAGGTCGGGCCGGTGGATGCCGCCGAGGATGCAGTGCGCGCCCAGTGCCGTGTCGTCGCCGAGGGTGTCGGCGAGAAAGGGCGGAAAACCGAGCCCGCGCAAGGCATCGCGCACCGGCGTCTGCGCGAGCATGGCGTAGGCGGCGGGATCGAGCTTCGCGGACTGGCCGTCGAGCAGGGTGCACAGGCGGTGGCCGCGCAGCACGCGCCGGTGCCACGGCAGGTCGCCGAGGAGGCGGTCGGCCAGCCGCGCGTAGAAGCCCTCGCCGAAGACGTAGGCGGGCAGGTCGGCGGGCACGCCGGGCGAGCGGGTGAGGAAGGTCCCGGCCGCGTCGCGGCCGCGCCGGGGAGCCGGTCCGGTCCTCCGATGCAGCGCGCCCACACGAATCAACCTAGGAACAACAGGCGTCCGACGGCAGTCACCTGATCGGTGAGAGCGAGGTCCGGACCAGGTTCTATGCTTGCGCTGTTCGGGCAGAATCCGCGCGAGCCGGAACCAGACGGGGGACGCCACCGTCACTATGGGGAATCAGCACGCGCACGACGGAAGGATGCACATGCCGGACGGCATCGAGGCCAGCGAGCGCATGGTCGACGACTGGAACCGGCGCATCCAGGAGCAGGCACAGCGCTACCAGGCGATGGCCTCGCGGGTCCAGGAGCTCTCGGTCACCGAGCGCTCCCCGGACAACACCATCGAGGTGACCATCAACGCGAAGGGCTTGCTCACCAACCTTTCGATCGCGGAGAGCGCGCAGGGCAAGCGCATGGCCGAGGTGGCCATGCAGATCATGCGCACCGTGCAGACCGCGCAGTCGCGGATTCCCGAGCTGCTCCAGCAGACGATGGCCGAGACCATCGGCACGGAGGACCAGGCCGCCAACAAGGTCTTCGAGGACGCGAAGAAGACCTTCCCCGAGCCGCCGGAGGACGAGCCGCCCGCGCAGCAGCCGCCGCAGCGCGAGATGCGGTTCGGACCCGAGGACGAGGAGCCACCGGCCCAGCCGCCGCGTCCGCAAGCGCCGCCGCCCAGCCAGGGCCCGCCGCCCGCGATGCCGCCGAAGCCGCAGGCGAGGCCACGCAGGCGGCCGGCCGACGACGATGACGACGATTTCGGCGGGCGTTCGATTCTGTCCTGACCGATCGGCTTGACTAGGGGGAACCATGCCAGACGGCGGTGGCTTCGAGCTCGGCTCGGACCTGACGGCACACGCCGCGCAGCTCGACGGCTGCACGGACCAGCTGAACCAGGCGGTCGACGCCGCGAACACGGTCAGCATGCCGACCGACGCCTACGGGATCCTCTGCCAGCCGTTCCGGATGTTGCTGGACCCGGTGGAGCAGTACGGGATCGACGCGCTCAAGGAGGCCGTGAGCGCGATGCAGGCCACCGCCGACAAGGTGCGCAAGGCGGCGGAGACCTACCAGGGGACCGAGGACAGCGTCACGGACGCGTTCAAGGGCGGTGAGGTCTGATGCCCGAGGGGAACTCGCTTGTCGCGGACGCGCCGCAGGACGGTGACGGCCCGGGTCCGCTGACGTCGGGCAACGGCGACTACGGCTACGCGGGCGGCATCGGGATCGCCGAGTCGGCGATCGACACGTTCAACGGCATCAAGGACGGCAACTGGGTCGAGGGTGGTCTCGGCGTGCTGGGCCTGGCCGCGGAGGGCGCCGCGGCCGCCATCGACCCGTTCGGCTGGCTGATGTCGTCGGTCGCGTCGTTCCTGATGGAGCACATCCAGCCGCTCAAGGACATGCTGGACTCGGTGTGCGGTGACCCGCCGGTGATCCAGTCCTATTCGGAGACGTGGAGCAACGTCGCCACGCATCTCGACGAGACCAAGGTTTCGTTCGCGAACGCCGTCGCGAACGGCACCACCGGCTGGACCGGCGCCGCCGCCGACTCCTACCGGGAATCCTGCAAGGAGCAGGAGGAGACCATCGCGGGCGCGGCCTCGGTCGCCGGGTCGATCAGCACCGTCGTGATGATCTTCGGCGAGGTCGTGAGCTTCGTCAGGGAGACGGTGCGCGACCTGATCGCCGACCTCGTCGGCAAGCTGATCGCCTGGGTGCTGGAGACGGTGTTCTCGCTGGGTTTCGGGACGCCCGTGGTGGTCGCGCAGGCGGTCACGGCGATCTCGAAGTGGGGCGCGAAGATCGCCGAGCTGCTCAAGAAGCTGCTGGAGACCATTCGCAAGGTCTCGCCGCTGCTGGGCAAGCTGGGCGACATCCTCGCCAAGATCCTCAAGGTCAGCGGCAAGATCGCGGGTAAGGTCACCGGCCTCGACGTGATCAACACGAGGAACATCACTCCTGGTGGTTTCCTGCAGCGCGGCGGCCCGGATGTCGACACGCCGGGCGGTGGTGGTTCCGGAGGCGGTTCCGGTTCCGGGTCCGGCGGCGGTTCCGACGGCGGGGACTCTGGCAACTCCGGCGACGGTTCGGGCGGGGACTCCGGGGACGGCGGGTCCTCTTCGGACAGTGGATCGTCCTCTTCGGATGGCGAAGGATCCGGTTCGGACACAGGAGCGACCACCACCGGCACCCCGTCCACGAGCACGCGCAGCGGTTCGGGTAGCGACTCGTCGTCCTCGGGCAACACCACCGACAGCCCCGGCGACAGCAGTCCGGACGCGGGCGGCGACGGTGGCTCCCCGTCGAGCCGGTCCAGCGACTCGCCGTCCGGCAGCGGAACGACCACGAACTCGCCGTCGTCGAACGGTGGGTCGAGCACCGACTCTCCCTCCAGCTACCAGAGCCGGGCGGACTCCCCGTCGTCGAGCGGTTCGAGCGACTCCCCGTCGACCACGACGAGCACGCCGCCCGCGGGCCACAGCACTCCGAACACCCCGGGCACGCCGAGCACGCCGGATGGCTCGGGCGCGCCGAGCGCTCCGCACAGTCCGGGTACGCCGAGCACCCCGAGCACGCCGGATGCCTCGGGCACGCCGAACACCCCGAACACACCGGGCACCCCGAACACGCCGAACACTCCGAACCCCGACGGCGGCGGCGCGCCGCCCTCCTCCCCGTCGCCCTCGCACAGCTCGCCGTCTCCGACCCCGAACGGCGGCGGGGACAGCCCGTCGGGCTCGCCGTCGTCGCCGGGCACCCACACCGGCGGGGGCGGTAGCGGCCCCGCGCCGCACAGCGGCTCGGGCGGCCCGTCGCCGAGCGCCCACCACGACTCCGGCACGTCCACGAGCGCGTCGGCGCAGCCGAGCGGCACGTTGCCGCGCACCCCGGACGCGGGCCCGTCGGCGGTGCCCTCGCAGCGCGGTCCCGACGGCGGCGGCTCCTCTCCCTCAGGACAGCAGGGCACCCCGGTTGCGGGCGGTCCCGCGGGCGGCCCCGGCGCGCCTGGCGGCGGTGGCCCCGGCGTCGGTTCGCCGGGAGGCCGCCCCGGCGCCTCGGGCGGCTGGACCGGCACGCCCGGCAGCCCCGGCGCGCCCTCCCCTCGCACCCCGGACGCTCCCGCCGCCAGGCCGGACGGTCCGGGGGGCCGCCCGAGCCCGCCGAGCCCGAACACCCCGCCGCAGGCGGCACCCCGCGGGTTCGGCCCCGGCGGCCCGAACAGCCCGGCCCACCCGGCGCCGTCGCACCACGGCACCCCTCCGCCCGGCACCCAGCCACCCGACGGAGGGCCGTCGCACCCGAACGGCCAGCCGGGGCAGCACACCCCGGACAACAACGGGAACGGTGGCCCGGACGACGCGGCCTACCCGAACACGCCGCCCCACCACGACCCGGAGAAGCTCGGTCCGGACGAGGTGAACCAGCGGCACGCGGAGTCCACTCCGGCGGGCACGTCGTTCCACCGGAACGACCCGGAGATGGGCGATCTGCCGCACCGCGTGCAGCCCGATCCGGACGGCCGCTACACGGCGGACGTGCACGTCACTCCCGACGGGCACGCCCGCATCGGCAACCAGCTCTACACGCCCGAGGAGTTCGCGGACATCCTGCGCCGCAACGGCGACTACGACGGCAGGCCGATCCGGCTGATCGGCTGCGACGCGGGCTCCAACGACTTCGCCCAGCGCCTGTCCCGCGAGCTGGACACCGAGGTGCTGGCACCGAACAAGCCCGCGTGGACCGACTCGGACGGCCGGGTGTTCTCGTCCGACTACGAGGTCGGCCCGGACGGACAGGTGCGGCCAAGGATCCCGCCGAACGGCGAATGGTCGGTGCACAGCCCGGACGGTTCGACCTCCAGGGGAAGCGACGACGCCTTCACCCCGCACACCGCCGATGCCGACAAGCAGGACATCGACGTCGACAGCGCGCAGGCTCGCGGTGAGGATCATGCGAACCTGGACGAGGAGTGGGGCGACTACCAGGTCCATTCCGACGACCCGGACTTCTACCGCCCCGGTCACGCCGACCACGCGCCGATCGTCGACTACGACCGCCCCGGCCGCGACAATCCCGCTGCCGGACCGCCGGACAACCCGTACAACGATCCGCCGCGGTCGCCGAGCAGCACGATCCAGACCGACATGCCGAGCAGGAACCAGTTCCCGCCGAAGAACGCGGAGCCGTCCGAGAGGTACCAGATCCCGCGGGCTCTGCGGGACCACCCGGAGCTGTTCGATGAGACCGGCAAGCTGAAGCCGAACATGGAGATCCCGGTCGAGTACAAGGGAAAGAACGGGGAAGTCGCCGCGAGCACCAGGTTCTACACCGATGAGAACGGCGACATCAAGTGGGTCGAACTGACGCCCGGAAGGCAGTACGACACGGACGCCGACTGGAAGGACATCGAAGGGATGTCCGACGCCGAGAAGGCGGACATCAAGGCGGGAACGAACCCGGATTTCAATCACATGCTGCCGGAGTGCAAGTACGAGGTCGACAACTGGCGGGATCCCGACAAGAAGATCCACTTCGAGACGAACGAGCGCGCGCAGACGGAGAAGATGAGCGGCCAGCCGGACTACGGGCCGTCCAACGACAACTACCGTGACCAGGCCGCCCAGAACCGCGCCGGCAACGAGGGGCGCGACGCGTACAAGAACGCCGAAGAACCCGCGTACCGGAAGATCCGTTGGGCGGGCGGCCACCTCATGCCGACGGAAGGCGGCGGTCCCGGCGGTTACGGCAACATGCACGGTCAGATGGCCGCGTCCAACAGCGGCAACGCCAGGGACGGCTGGGACCAGGTGGATCGCTCGGAGTCGTGGCGGCACCAGGAAGAGCAGATCGCGAGGTATGCTCAGGCGTCCGGCGCCGACGTCGAGCTGCTCGAGGTCTCGGTGCCACGGCGGACCGAGGACGGGATGGCCGTCGAGGAGACCATGCGCTGGCGGGTCAAGGACACCGACCCGGAGACCGGCGAGCCGAGGGTGCGCGTGTTCGAGCGAAAGTTCATCAACGTGCCGGAGAACATGCCGGTCGACGACTGGTCGAAGGTGAAGCACTATGGCGACGACTGACGACGCGATCCAGGCGATCTTCGCGCGGCTCACGCAAGAAGCGCCCGAAGGCTGGCGGCGCATCGTCTTCTCCGTCTGGGCTCTGGCGGCCGTCGTGCAGACCGAGTTCGCCGTGACGATGGCGGACGGGTCGACCCCGGACATCTCGCCCCGTTCCATGGAGGACGAGATTTCCGCGCTGCGCAAGGAAATGTACGAGCAGGACAGGGGTACGTGGTTCTCCGCGAGGTTCGTGCTCACCTCCGGCGGGCAGCCCGAGGTCTCCTTCAACCTGGACGAGGACCCGGCGTGGGTTCCCGATGTCCCACCGTGGGTTTTCGCCCATGACCTGGCGGCTTTTCCGAGGTCGGAGGAGCACGTTCCGGGCTGGCTGCGGCAGCGGATCGACGAGGCGGGCCAGGACAACGCGTCCAACGCGGTGTCCTAAGGTACGCGGGACACTGGACGAGGCGAGAGGACGAAACCAGGATGACGACGCCGATGCCGCCGGACGAGCAGTACCGCCTGCTCGGTGAGGCGACCAAGGTCGTGCTCGAGCAAGCCCCCTCCGGTTGGCAGCGGATCATCATGGACTACCTGACGCTGGGCGGAAAGGTCAACGTCGGGGCGAGCGCCATGCTGGCCGACGGCCGTGTGGTCAGGCTTTCGCCGCCGCGCACGCTCGCACCGCTGTTCTCCGATCTGCGGAGCGGCATGTACACCCAGGACGTGGGCACCTGGTACTCGTTCCGCCTGATCATCGATCCGCCCGACACGTTCTCCGTGAAGTACAACTACAACGACCTGCCGTCGTTTCCGTCGGCGCCGGAACGGGAGCACTTCCAGCGCGAGCAGGAACGTTTCCCGCGCTCGCCGGAGAACATGCCCGACTGGTTCCAGCGCGGGTTGCAGGGTTAGGAGTACCCGATGAGCCAGCCACCGGGCCCGCTGAACCCGCAGCAGCGGCAACAGCTGATCGGGCAGATCGGCCAGGCGGTCACCGCCGGTCTGCCGCCCGGCTGGCGGCAGGTGCGCGTCGAGTACCGCGCCGCGGGCAGGCACATCGAGGCAGACGTCGTGGTCACCAGGCCCGACGGCACGCCGGTGCCCCTGCAGCCGCCGCCCCCGGCGGTGCAGCTGCTCGGCACCCTGCGCACGGGCATGTACCAGCCTGGTCGCGGCACGTGGCTGGCGGCCGCGCTCGTCTTCGTGCCGGGCGGTCCTCCTCGCACGGAGTTCGTGATCGACGAGGAGCCGGGCTGGCGGCGCGTGCCGCCGCCGATCGGTTTCGCCGACGAGCTGCGGTTCTTCCCGAGGGCCGACCAGTTCGTCCCGGAGTGGCTGACGAAGCGGGCCAGGGGGGATTCGGGCGACCGGCCAGCCGACGAGTACGGGCTGCGCCAGCCCCGCGTCTACGACGGGCTCGACCCCGACGGCAGGCCCGTCGTCAACCGGCCACCGCTGCCGCCCGCCGAGCGGGACCGCGCGCTCGACTACCTCACGAAGGCGCCCGTCGTGATGGCCGCCCGCAGCTACGACACCGACGCGTTCGCGCCGGACCGCGAGCCGGCGGTGCCGCTGAACTTCCGCACCGACGGCGTGTGGGTGTGGCCGGGGTCGGTGGGCTACTACCTGCGTGAGCACGCGATCGCGCCGGACCCCGATCTCATGGCGTATTTGCGGGCGCGCAACTTCGTTCTGCCCGAGGTCGGTGAACCGGCGAGGAAGAAGGCCGTCGCGGCCATCACCGGGCAGTCGTCCACAGAGGACTGACCCGCTCGCATCGCGTTCCGGATCAGCTCGTCGAGCCGCGAGGACACCTGGTGGGAGCGGCCGCGTGCTCTGCTGGCCACGGCACCTGGCCACGATGCCCTCGCCCGCGGCGACCATGAGGGTGGTGGGCACCCGATCGTGAACCGCCGAGGATGACCCAGGGTCCCCCGCGACCGTGGTCGCAGGTTCGGCAGCCGGGCGCACCCGCCAGGCTGGGCGGCACCCCCGGCACGTACACCGTCGACGGTGATGATCACGGTGACCTGGGTGCCGACCGCAGGACTCGGCTACGTCGGCCGCTTCGTGCTGATGAGCCTGGGTGCGGCCGACGGGATCCCGGCGTTCGACAGCGAGGAGGACGTCGCCGCCTACGCCAAACCGGGCTCGACCCGGTCTGCCGCCGTGACTGCTGGCGCGGCACAGGTGTAGGACGCCTCGCATTGGGCATTCGCTCGAGACCAGAATGTGGAGGGAACGGACATGACCGGTCGACAAGAGCAGCTCGGGGGCAACCTGGGTGTGATGTTGCGGAGGACGGCGGCGATCGTGGCCGCGGTCTTCCTACTGGTGGGCATCCTGGGGTTCATTCCAGGTGTGACCACGAATTATGACGCTATGACTTTCGCTGGCCACGAATCCGAGGCCATGCTCCTCGGTGTCTTCAAGGTCTCGATCTTGCACAACATCGTGCATCTTCTCTTCGGCGTCGTGGGTCTCGCCCTGGCGCGCAGCGCATCCGGCTCGCGAGCGTTCCTCATCGGCGGGGGCGTGATCTATTTGGTCCTCTGGATCTACGGGCTCGTGATCGACCACGACTCTTCGGCCAACTTCGTGCCCCTGAACAACGCTGACAACTGGCTGCACCTTGGTCTGGCCATCGGAATGATCGGCCTGGGACTCTTGTTGGGCGTTCGGATGAACCGAGCCGCCGAAGTACGCCGACCGAGCGGGGAAAGGTAAGGCACCCTGTGCGGGGCTGTCCCCGCGGAACCCGGATGGCCAGTCCCTGTCCTCGACCGCTTACGGCTGCTGTTCGACACTTGGAACGACACCGGCACCTCACTGGCGGCCGCGTTGGAGATCCATAGTGGCGCGGGTGCAGGAAGAAGACACGCAAGGCGCCGCCCCTACGACCTCCGGCACGCGTGTGTGTCGACCTGGCTTGCTGCTTGCTTGCCGTCGGCCCAGGTGGGCCGAATGGGCGGGCACTCAGTGACACCGGATGGCGAGGGGGCACAGCGAGACACAGTGAGGCAGCACAAGATCGGTCTCTCACGGGGTTTGCCCTGGTAAGAAGGCCGAGCTCGGGTGTCCTTGGAGGGTGCCCCCGGTGAGACTCGAACTCACACTTGCACGATTTTGAGTCGTGTGCCTCTGCCAATTGGGCTACGGGGGCCTGGGCCCCGAACTTTACTCGCCGTCGCACGGGCCCCGGCATTCGGGCTACCACGGGAATGTTTCGTCCGATGTGCCAACGCGGCGATCACCGCACGTGGCGAACGCCATCTCTCTGGATACGCCGTTCACCGGTAACCTGGAACCGCGGCACGCCGCACGTATTCACATCCCGTCGATCGCCCAGGAGGACCCCGGTGACCGAAGCGGCTACCGAGGCCGAGGCCAACGGTGTTGTCACCGCACCGCAGCGTCGTGTGCTCGTCGCGGAGGACGAGGCACTGATCCGGCTTGACCTCGTCGAAATGTTGCGCGAGGAAGGCTACGAGGTGGTCGGCGAGGCCGGCGACGGGGAAGAAGCTATCAAACTCGCCGCCGATCTCAAGCCCGATCTCGTGATCCTCGACGTCAAGATGCCCAAGCTCGACGGCATCGAGGCAGCCGCCAAGATCACCGGTGACCGGGTCGCGCCCGTCGTCATCCTCACCGCCTTCAGCCAGCGTGACCTGGTGGAACGCGCCCGCGAGGCCGGGACCATGGCCTACCTGGTGAAGCCCTTCGCGAAGCGTGACCTGGTGCCCGCCATCGAGCTCGCCGTCAGCCGGTTCGCCGAGTTGCAGGCGCTCGAGTCCGAGGTCGCCGGGCTCAACGAGCGGCTCGAGACGCGCAAGCTGATCGACCGCGCGAAGGGCCTGCTCATGAGCCAGCAGGGACTCAGCGAGCCCGATGCCTTCCGCTGGATCCAGCGCACCGCGATGGACCGCAGGACCACGATGAAGGCCGTCGCGCAGGCCGTCGTCGACAACATCGCCAAGTAACCGGCCCGCCCGGACACAAAAGCACCCCAGGCTTGTGATGTAGAACACAAGCCTGGGGTGCTTTGTGCGATGGTGCTGGTCCGGCTGGCGGCTCGGCCGCCGAGTGCGACTTTCGGCTGGTTCGCGTGCTGTACGGTTCCTCTCACTCGAAAGGGGACACGGGGTGGCAGGGGCTGGGGAGATCGCATCGCAAGTGCGCTCGTTGACTACCGCTGGTACAGACCTGATTGTCGCGTTGCTTCGATCGGGCCTGAGCTGTCGGCTAACCGTCCCTGAAACCGTCACGATGTGGATACAACGGCTGACGGTTGCTGTGCAATCACCTGACGCGCGGCTAACTTCATCGCCCAGTCAGGTCTCGACCTTTCGGGGTGGGGTCGCGTTCCTGCGTCTTTGAAGGACATCGGGAGGAAATGTGTCAAGAGCACGCTTTGGGCGGGTTGTGGTGCTGGCGGCGACGGCGTCGCTGGTTCTCGGCGCGTGCGCCGCGCGCACCGAGGACGGGGGTGGCGACGACACGGGTTCGCAGCCGCAGGCCAGCGCACCAGCTCAGGCAGCCAACGCCGCTGACCCCGCCGGCGACGGCAACGCCACCTGCGACGCCGGCACCAAGCTGGCCTACGCGGGCACCATCAACGGCGCGAACGCCGCACTGGGGCAGAACATCCTCAACGGCGTGAAGGTCGCCATCGAGCGGCACAACTCGAACAACCCGAACTGCCAGGTCGAGCTGCAGGAGTTCGAAACCGAGGGCACCCCCGACCGCGCTCCCGGCATCGTCACGCAGATCGTCAACACGCAGGACATCATCGGCGTCGTCGGCCTGCCGTTCTCCGGCGAGTCGAAGGCCGCGGGCAACATCTTCGACGACGCCGGCCTGGTGCAGGTCACACCGTCGGCCACCAACCCCGCGCTGAGCGAGAACGGCTGGAAGACCTTCTTCCGCGGTCTCGGCAACGACAACACACAGGGTCCCGCCGCCGCGCAGTTCATCACCGAGGAGCTGGGCGCGCAGACCGTCTGCGTCGTCCGCGACGACTCCGAGTACGGCATCGGCCTCGCGAACTCGATCACCGATCGCCTCGGTGACAAGGCGAGCTGCCAGGAACAGATCAAGACCAAGCAGACGGACTTCTCCGCCGTGGTCAACAGCATCAAGGGCGAGAACCCGGACGCGATCTTCTTCTCCGGTTACTACCAGGAGGCCGCGCCGTTCGCGCAGCAGCTGTTCGACGCCGGTGTCGAGGCCCAGTTCGTCGGCCCCGACGGCGTGAAGGACGACGAGTTCGTCAAGGGCGCCGGTGACGCGGCCGAGGGCGTGTACTTCACGTGCCCGTGCGTTCCCGCCGACCAGTTCACCGAGTTCAACGAGGGCTACAAGCAGGTGTCCGGGGGCAGGGCGCCCGGCACGTACTCCCCCGAGGGCTACGACCTCGCGACGATCCTGCTGAAGGGCATCGACTCGGGCGTCAAGGACCGCGCGGGCATGCTCGAGTTCGTCAAGGGCTACGAGGGACAGGGCCTGACCAAGAGCTTCAAGTGGAACGAGAAGGGCGAGCTGGCAGAGAGCACCGTCTGGACCTACAAGGTCGAGAACGGTCAGATCGTCCGCAACACCGAGATCAAGCCCAAGGGCTGATCTCCGGGTCACGCACTTCCTTGTCGGGGCGCGCGCCCGGCGGCCGATCCCGCCGGCGCGCGCCCCGGCCCCCACGTGGAGAACGACTTGTCCATTCATCACCACCTGTCCTCGCTGTACCTTGCGCAGAGTGACAGCCTGATCAGCTTCGACGTCGAGGGCCTGATCGACCAGTTCTGGAGCAACACGGTCGACGGGCTCGCGCAGGGCAGCATCTACGCGCTCGTCGCGCTCGGCTACACGCTCGTCTACGGCGTGCTCAAGCTCATCAACTTCGCCCACTCCGAGGTGTTCATCTACGGCGCCTACGCGACGTGGTTCACCTTCTACGCCCTCGGTTTCCGGCCCGGCCCCACCGCCGAGCTCGCGATCTTCGAACTGGTCGGCTTCCTGCTGCTGGCGCTGCTCGCCGCGGTGCTGGCGTCCGGCGCGACTGCCGTCGTGCTCGAACGCGTGGCCTACCGCCCGTTGCGCAACCGCGGCGCCCCCAGGCTGGTCTTCCTGATCACCGCGATCGGCGCCTCGTTCGTGCTGCAGCAGCTGATCTTCATCTGGCGCGGCGGCAACCCGGAGCAGGCGATCCGGTTGCTGCGCCCCGAACCGGTCTTCGAGATCTTCGGCGCCAGCGTCACCAACATCACGATCATCATCGTGCTGGCGTCGATCCTGCTCTGGCTGGTCGCCGACACGTTCGTCAACAGAACGCGGTTCGGCCGTGGCATCCGCGCCGTCGCGCAGGATCCCGACACGGCGACCCTCATGGGCGTCAACAAGGAACGCGTCATCATGACGACGTTCCTCATCGGTGGTCTGCTCGCCGGCGCCGCGGCGCTGTTCTACATGATGAAGATCCCGCAGGGCGCCGCGTACCAGGGTGGTTTCCTGCTCGGGATCAAGGCGTTCACCGCCGCCGTGCTCGGCGGCATCGGCAACCTGCGCGGCGCGCTGCTCGGCGGGCTGCTGCTCGGGCTGATGGAGAACTACGGGCAGTCGCTGTTCGGCGGTGAATGGCGTGACGTCGTCGCCTTCGCGCTGCTCGTGCTGATCCTGATGTTCCGCCCGACCGGCATCCTCGGCGAGTCCCTCGGAAAGGCGCGGGTATGACCACCACGACGACCAGGACGCCGACGACCACCGGCCGCCGTTCGCTCGGCGAGTGGTGGAACAACCTCAACCGGTTCCAGCAGTGGGCGATCATGATCCCGCTGGTGGTGTTCATCTACGCGCTGCCGGTGCTGAACCCGCCCATCATCACCACCGAACCCGGCTACGACTTCCCGATCGCGATGTTCGAGGTGGCGCGATACGCGCTGATCGCCATCGGACTGAACGTCGTGGTGGGGCAGGCGGGCCTGCTCGACCTCGGGTACGTGGGCTTCTTCGCGGTCGGCGCGTACGTCGCCGCGTTGTTCACCAGCCCGGACTCCGCCCTCACCAAGCTGCCGTTCCTCGCTGTGCTGCCGATCGCGATGGCGATCACCATGGTGTTCGGTGTCATCCTGGGCTCGCCGACACTGCGGCTGCGCGGTGACTACCTCGCCATCGTCACCCTCGGCTTCGGTGAGATCGTGCGACTGCTGGCGGACAACCTGGAGCCGTTGCGCGGCAACCAGGGCTTCCAGCAGGTCGGGCACCCGCCGGGCACGCACGCCGACGGCACGGCCATCTTCAACAACACCGACGGCACGCCGTGGTACTGGCTCACGGTCACGATCATCATCGTGATCCTGGTGCTCGTCGGAAACCTCGAACGCAGCCGCGTCGGCCGCTCGTGGGTGGCGATCCGCGACGACGAGGACGCCGCCGCGATCATGGGCGTCAACACGTTCAAGTTCAAGATCTGGGCGTTCGTCATCGGCGCCGCGATCGGTGGCCTCTCCGGCGCGCTGTACGCGGGCCAGCTGGCGTTCGTGAACAACCAGAAGTTCGACGTGGTGACGTCGATGCTGTTCCTGGCGGCCGTGATCCTCGGTGGGTCGGGCAACAAGGTCGGCGTGATACTCGGCGCGATCATCGTCGCCTACATCCCGGCCAGGTTCCTCGGCATCGCCGAGTACCGGTACCTGATCTTCGGCTTCGCGCTGATCGTGCTGATGATCTTCCGTCCGCAGGGCCTGCTCGGCGCGCGGCAGCGGTTGCTCACCTACGGGAGACAGGCGTACCAACGCCTGCTGGGCCGGGGCGAGCAGATCAGTCACGACACGTCGGTGTCGACGGACCGGAACGGGGGCGTGTGATGACCCAGCCGGAGAACGGCAACGGCCCTGAGGTGAAGGCCGAGGGCGGTCTCGTCGCCGAGCTGCAGCAGATGACCGAGGCGGAGCTCGCCGAGCACGAGGCCGAGGTCGCGGAGGTCGTCGCTTCCGACCGTGAGATGGCCGTCGACGTCGGGCAGACGCTGCTCGAGATCGAGGACCTGACCGTGCGCTTCGGCGGCCTGACGGCGCTGGACTCGGTGTCGTTCGGCATCCGCCGCGGCGAGATCCTCGGCCTCATCGGCCCGAACGGCGCCGGCAAGACCACGTGCTTCAACGCCATGACCGGCGTCTACCGGCCGACATCCGGCCGGGTGTTGCTGGAGGGCAAGCCGCTCGGCAAGCTCGCCAAGCACAACATCACCCGGCGCGGCATCGCCAGGACGTTCCAGAACATCCGCCTCTTCGGCGAGATGACGGCGCTGGAGAACGTGGTCGTCGGCACCGACGCGCGGCACAAGACGAGTGTCATCGGCGCGCTCGTGCGCTCGCCGAGGCACTTCCGGGAGGAGAAGTCGGCGATCGAGCGGGCCATGGCGCTGCTCGACTTCGTCGGCATCGTCGACCGGGCCGCCGACAAGGCGAAGAACCTGCCGTACGGCTACCAGCGGCGGCTGGAGATCGCCCGCGCGCTCGCGACCGAGCCCAAGCTGCTGTGCCTCGACGAGCCCGCCGCCGGGTTCAACCCCATCGAGAAGGAAGAGCTGATGGGGCTGATCCGCAAGATCCGCGACGACGGGTACACGGTGCTGCTCATCGAGCACGACATGAAGCTCGTGATGGGCGTGACCGACCGGATCGTGGTGCTGGAGTTCGGCAAGAAGATCGCCGAGGGCGTGCCAGCCGAGATCAGGGAGAACCCCGCCGTGATCGCCGCCTACCTGGGAGTTCCCGACGATGACATTGCTTGAGCTTTCCGGCGTGTCCGTCCACTACGGACGGATCAAGGCGGTTTCGGAACTGACGATCACCGTCAACGAGGGCGAGATCGTCACCCTCATCGGGGCCAACGGGGCCGGCAAGTCCACCACGATGCGCGCGATCTCCGGGATCCGGCCCGTCTCCGCGGGCACGATCACGTTCGCGGGTGAGGACATCACGCGGCTGCGAGCCGACCTGCGGGTGGTGCGAGGGATCTCGCAGGCACCCGAGGGCCGGGGCATCTTCCCCGGGATGACGGTTCACGAGAACCTCGACATGGGCGCCTACGCGCGCAAGGACCGCAAGAATCTGGCCGCGGAGATGGACCACGTCTTCGAGCTGTTCCCCCGGCTCGCGGAGCGGCGCACGCAGGCGGGCGGCACGCTCTCGGGCGGTGAGCAGCAGATGCTCGCCATCGGGCGCGCGCTGATGTCGAAGCCGAAGCTGCTGCTGCTCGACGAGCCCTCGATGGGGCTGGCGCCGCAGTTCATCCAGCAGATCTTCCGGATCATCACGGAGATCAACAAGGAAGGCACCACGGTGCTGCTCGTGGAGCAGAACGCGCAGCAGGCGCTGTCGCGGGCCCACCGCGCCTACGTGCTGGAGACCGGCTCGATCGTCAAGTCGGGCACGGGCAGGGAGCTGCTCGCCGACGAGTCGATCAAGGAGGCCTACCTCGGCGTCGCCTGAGCCGAGCGCCCTACTGCAGTGAAGGCCACCTTCACTGCGTTGATCAAACACAGCGGCGCGTCAGCGTCTCCGTTTGGGCGGTGGTGGGAGACGGGTGGGCGCAGGCATGGTGGCCTTCACTGCAGTAGGTGCAGTAGGGGCAAGGTCAGGAGCGGGCTCGGTCGGCTGCCTTGTAGGCGGCCCTCCGGGCCTGTTTCGCGACGGCCTTGTCCGGGTGGTGCTCGCCGAGCAGCGTGAGCACCCGGTGCGTGTCGGGATGGTCGAGCCGCCACATCGTGTCGAACAGCGCCGCGTACTCGGCCGGCACCGTCGCGCCGAGCAGGACGGGCAGGTCCTCGTCGGCGATGCCGTGCGCGCTGCCTGCGATCTCGTCGACGAGCAGCCACGCGCCGTCCTCCTCGGTGGCCGCGAAGTCAGGGTGCGGGCCGAGCAGCAGCTCCAGCGACGCCTTGGCGTGCCGCCGGAGCATGGGCACGTCGAGTGCCTTGCGCAGCTGCGCCTGCGCCTCGGCGCCGATCCACTCCCGGATGAGCCCTGCCGCGATCGTCCGCTCGGGCGCCCCGCCCTCGGCGGCGGCCGCGAGCAGCTCCGCGGCCGCAGCGTCGCCGGAGCGCCGCCCGAGCCACGCCTCCATCTCGGCCTCCAGCTCACCGTCCATTCCAGACAGAGCGAGCTCGAGCAGGTCGGCCGCCGACAGCTCCTCGGCCGGCGGCAGCAGGGGCACCTCGACGCCGGACTCGATCAGCTCGTCGCGCATGGCCCACACCGCGAGCGGCGTGGCGCGCGCGACGCCGTCGGAGATCTCCACGGCGCCGAGCTCGGTGAGGCGGCGGAGCAGGACCTCCGCCGGCTCGCCGTGCTCGGCGACCCAGGCCTCCCAGCGGGCGCGGGCGTCGTCGGCGACCAGCTCCGTGGTGGCGAGCTCGAAGATCATCTCGCTGATCGCGGCCACCGGCAGACCGCGGTAGCGGGAGAGGAAGAGCGGCATGAACCACGCGCCCGCGCCCTCGAAGTCCAGCCCGTCCTCACCGGCGCGGTCGGCGTCGGTGAGCAGGCTCCACGCGAGCACGGCCGCCAGCGCCCGGTCCCAGGTGTCCAGCACGTCCTCGTCACTGCCCTCCGGCCAGGCGTCGACGGCCTCGCCGACCTGTGTGCCCTCGGGGCCGGGGATGATGAAGTCGACGTCCTCGGCCAGCAGGTACAGCTGGATGATGTCCTCTTCGGACTCCCCGAGCTCGCTCGCGGCGGCGGCGCGGTCCTCGGCGCCGAGGCCGACGGACTCGAAGGTCGCGCGGCCCTCGCCGCACCACAGCGCGAGCCGCTTGGCGCGGTCGAGCACCCTTGTCCGCCGCGCGGCCTCGGCGAGCTCCGGTTCGGTGGGCAGTCGCAGGGGGCCGATGCGGTCGGGAAGGCCGTACGCCTCCCTGAGGTCCACGTCCGCGACGGCGCCCAGTTCCGGTTCGATGTAGTCCAGTTCCTCCCGCAGCGCGGTCACGTCCTCGGCGGTGAGCCGCCCGGTGTCGCCCGCGAACGTGAGCAGGTGGTGGAGCGCAACGACGGCGTCCGCCTCGTGCCCGGGTTCGACGGCCTCCTGGTACACGCCGAGCAGCAGCTCGGCCAGGTGTCCTGGCCGCAGCTGTGCGAGGTCGTGAACGCCCAGCTCCTCGGAGAGCAGCCGCAACGCCAGCTCCGCGTGGCCGGTGTCGACGGGAGGCTCCCGCAGCGCCTTGTCCGCCCATTGCACCAGTTCGTCGAGTGTCGCTCCGACGTTGTCCTGCTCCATCTGGCCAGGCTATCGGTGACCGGTGCGGCCGCGGGCGGGCGGCCGGTCCCGATCACAACCGCAGGTTGTCACGGGCACCGCGAAAGCTGTTGGACGGCGCGTTGAGCAGGCGGTTTGCTTGTTCTCACACGGGAAAGACAACAGGAGGAACCATGGATACCTCGGCCATGATCAAGGGTGTCGCCGCCGGAGTGCCGTACGTGGCGCTGCGCCCCGAGGGCACCGGTGGCCCGGCCCCGGCCGTCGTGACGTGGCACCTGATGGACGCGCCGCGCAGCGAGCGGGCCATGGCCTCGGCGCTGCCGATGTCGGGGGTGCCGGCGTGGCGCGTCTACTTCGGACTGCCGATGTCCGGGGAACGGCCGCTCCCCGGCGGGCCCGACGAGTTCTTCCGGCTGGCGGGCGAGGACTACGTGCTCAACATCGCGGAGCCGGTGACCGACCAGGCCGCGGCCGAGCTGCCGGCCGCGCTGGAGGCGCTGCGCGAGCAGTTGCCGATCACGGAGGCGCCGATCGGTGTCGCGGGCGGTTCGGCGGGGTCGGCCGTCGCGCTGGAGGTGCTCGCGAGGGCAGAGGTTCCCGTCGCGGCGGCGGCGCTGGTCAGCCCGGTGATCCAGCTGGCGCCGGTGGTCGCGGCGAACGCGCGGCGGTTCGGCGTGACCTACCACTGGAGCGAGCGCTCGCGGGCGGTGGCCGAGCGGTTCGACTTCGTCCGCAGGGCGGGGGAGCTCGGCACGGACGTGCTGCTGGTGGTCGGCGAGCAGGACGACGTCGCCTTCCGCGAGCCCGCCGAGGCGCTGTACCGCGAGCTGGGCGAGCGCGGCAGGCTCGTCGTGGTGCCCGGCATGGAGCACGCGCTCGCCGAGGAGCCGGGGCTGGAGCCCGCGCCGCAGACGCCGCACGCGGCGGTGGCCGACGCCGAGTTCACCGAGTGGTTCCAGCGGCGGCTATGACGACCGCCTCGCCGAGGCGGGGGCGTCGGGGAGCCACGTTCGCGCCGGGTCGTGGTCGCACCAGCCCTCGGCCCGGCTCGTGTGACCCGCGAGGGCGAGCAGCTTGCTGACGGCGGGGCGCTGCCTGCCCTTGCGCCACACGACCGACCAGGGGAACAGCGGTGAGGGCTCGAACGGCAGCACCCGCAGGTTCAGGTCTGGAGCCAGCTCCATGTCGGCACCGGCCAGCGTCACGCGCGGCGGGCCGTAGCGGGTCTGCTCCAGCGTGTGCCGCAGGTCGAAGCTGACCCCGGAGTCGTCGAGCGGCACGCCGAGGCTCTCGCTCATCCGGCGCAGGAACGCCAGCCACTCGACGGGCCCGGCGAGCGAAGGCAGCCAGATGCCCTCGGACCGGAGATCGGCCATGCGGACCACGTCGCCGTCCGCGAGCGGGTGCTCCGGCGGCAGCAGCGCGACGAGCGGTTCCAGCCGGACCAGCCGGTGGTCCAGCTCGGCTGGCAGCTCGCGGCCGAGGTCGTGGACGCGGCCGAACGCCACGTCGACCTCGCCGCGCAGCAGGGGATCGAGCGTGTTCGCCAGCCCTCGCCGCCAGCTGCGCTCCACCCGCAGCCCTGGGTCCCGAGCGGCGAGGCGGCGCAGCATGAACATCGGCGAGAGCCGGTTGTCGAGCAGGTCGAGGCGCACGGGCGCGTCGGCGGTGCCGAGCACGGCGACGGCGGCGTCGGCGGCGCGCAGCAGGTCCTGGGCGCGGGGCAGGAACCGCTGGGCGTCGGCGGTGAGCTCAACCGAGCGGTTGGTCCGGACGAACAGCCGGACGCCGAGCGTGTCCTCGAGCCTGCCGATGCGCTTGGAAAGGGCCTGCTGCGACAGGAACAACCGCTCGGCCGCCCTGCTGAAGTTCAGCAGTTCGGCGGTGAGGACGAAGGCGCGGACCTGCGCCAGGTCGAGGTCCATGGGGTGCGGTGCCTGCCTGCCCTGTCGGTATGGGTGCCGAGCTAGACGTTACCCGCAGGTCAGGGCGATCGAGACGGCAACCGATGAGTTTCCGGCTCGCCGGTGGTCCATCCAGGCGAGCGGAAACCAGCACCTCCGGCCACAGAAGGAGCAGCCATGTCACTCGCCCGCGTCCACAACTTCGCCATCTCCCTCGACGGCTTCGGCACCGGTGAGGGGCAGAGTCACGACGCACACTTCGGTCACGCCGGGGACCGGCTGCACCAATGGATGTTCACCACCCGGTGGTGGCAGCCCGGCGGTAGCCGCGGCGTCGACAACGCCTTCGTCGAACAGCACGATCCGGGAATCGGCGCGGAGATCATGGGCGCAGGCAAGTGGGGCCACCCCGGCTGGCACGAGGACCCGGACTGGAAGGGCGCGTGGGGCCCCAACCCGCCCTTCCACACACCGGTCTTCGTCCTCACCCATCACCCTCGCCCCTCGATCGAGATGGAGGGCGGCACGACGTTCCACTTCCTCGACGCGTCGCCGGTCAAGGCGCTCGAAACGGCCCGCGAGGCCGCGGGCGGCAAGGACGTGCGCATCGGTGGTGGTCCAACCGTGGTTCGCGACTTCCTCGCTGCCGGGCTCATCGACCACCTGCACATCGTGGTGGTCCCGATCGTGCTCGGCCGAGGCGTGCGCCTCTGGGACGGGCTGGAGGCCGTCGAGAAGGACTACCAGGTCGAGGCCACGTCCTCGCCGAGTGGAGTCACGCATGTGACGTTCACGCGTGCCGGTGCCTGAACCCGTCTCGACGCCAGGCCCGCCGGTTCTCTCAGGAGGCCGGCGGCCGGTCCCGGACGATGCACGTCAGCCGGGCGGTGCAGGTGCGGCGGCCCGACTCGTCGGTGATGGTGATCTCCGATGTGATGGTGCTGCGGCCGACGTGTAGGGGCACCGCCACACCGGTCACCAGTCCCTTGATCGCCGCCCGGTGGTGCGTGCAGGACAGCTCCAGCCCCATCGCGGCCCGCCCGGCCCCGGCGTTGAGGGCCGCGAGCGTGGAGCCCAACGCCTCGGCGAGCACGGCGTTGGCGCCGCCGTGGAGCAGACCGTAGGGCTGGAGGTTGCCCGCGACGGGCATCGTGCCGACGACCCGCTCTGGGCTCAGCTCCGTGAAGGTGAGACCGACCTTGTCGTTGAGTTGCTGCTCCGCGATCTCCGGGCTGATGCCCGCGAGCTGCTCGCGGATCTCCTCTTCTGACACGTGCTCGGTCACTCAAAGCTCCTAGTTCGACACAAGGCGGGGCTGTCAGAGGCTCACCCTAGACTCACGGTCGTGAGCCCGAAGCAAAACACCTCAGTAGCGAACGACACACCCCGGCTGTTGCTAATCGACGGTCACTCGATGGCGTACCGGGCGTTCTTCGCCGTGCCCGCGGACCGGTTCCGAACGTCGACCGGTCAGGTCACCAACGCGGTGTTCGGGTTCACCTCGATGCTCATCAACCTGTTGCGGGACGAGACGCCGACGCACCTGGCGGTGGCGTTCGACGTCTCGCGCCAGACGTTCCGGTCGGAGACCTTCGCCGACTACAAGGCCAACCGGCAGACCACACCCGACGACTTCAAGGGCCAGGTCGAGCTGATCAAGGAGATCCTCGCCGCGCTCGCCATCCCGGTGCTGGAGAAGCAGGGCTACGAGGCCGACGACATCATCGCCACGCTCACCACCCAGGCGGCGGCCGACGACTACGAGGTCCTCATCTGTACGGGTGACCGCGACGCGCTGCAGCTCGTCACCGACTCCGTGACCGTGCTGTACCCGCGCAAGGGCGTCTCCGACCTCGTGCGCTACGACCCCGGGGCCGTGGAGGAGAAGTACGGGCTCACGCCGGCGCAGTACCCCGACTTCGCCGCCCTGCGCGGCGACCCGTCGGACAACCTGCCCGGCATCCCCGGCGTGGGGGAGAAGACCGCGGCCAAGTGGGTCAAGCAGTTCGGCACGCTCGGCGACCTCGTCGACCGCATCGACGAGGTGAAGGGCAAGGTGGGCGACGCGCTGCGCTCGCACGTCGATTCCGTGCTGCTCAACCGGCAGCTCACCGAGCTGGTCCGGGACGTGCCGCTCGAGACGGTGCCCGAGGGCCTGCGGGTGCAGCAGTGGGACCGCGACGCGGTGCACCGGCTGTTCGACGAGCTGGAGTTCCGGGTGCTGCGCGACCGGCTGTTCGCGTCGCTGTCGGCGGCGGAGCCGGAGGCCGACGAGGGTTTCGAGATCCGCGGCGGGGCGCTGCAGCCCGGTGCGCTGGCCGACTGGCTCTCCCGGCACGCCGGCGACACGGGCCCCACGGGACTGGCCTTCCGCACCACCGGCGCGTCGGTGTCGGCGGACCTGCGCTCGATCGCGCTGTCCGCGCCCGACGGCGAGGGCGTCTACCTCGACGTGACGAAGCTGGACGAGGCCGACGAGAAGACGCTCACCGCGTGGCTGGCCGACCCGGCCGCCCGCAAGGTGGGGCACGCTCTGAAGGTGCCGCTGCACGCGCTGCTCGCGAGGGGCTGGCGCGTCGAGGGGCTGACGATGGACACCGAGCTCGCGGCCTACCTGGTGCGGCCGGGCCAGCGCTCGTTCGAGCTGGACGACCTCGTGCTGCGTTACCTGCACCGCGAGCTGCGCTCGGAGGGCTCCGCCGACGACGGGCAGCTGTCGCTGCTCGACACGGCGGAGGACCCGGACGGCGAGACCAAGATCGTGCACGGTGAGCTGGTCCGTGCCCGCGCGGTGGCCGAGCTGGCCGGCGCGCTCACCGACGAGCTCACCGCCATCGGCGGCGCGCCCCTGCTCGCGGAGATCGAGCTGCCGCTGCTCGGGGTGATCACGAACCTGGAGGCTGCGGGCATCGCCGTCGATCTCGAGCAGCTCACCACCCTGGAGGCGCACTACGCCAACCGCGTCCGGCAGGCCACGGAGGAGGCCTACGCCGTCATCGGCAAGCAGATCAACCTCGGCTCGCCCAAGCAGCTGCAGGTGGTGCTCTTCGACGAGCTGGGCATGCCGAAGACCAAGCGCACCAAGACCGGCTACACCACCGATGCGGATGCGTTGCAGACGCTGTTCGAGAAGACCGAGCACCCGTTCCTGCAGCACCTGCTCGAGCACCGGGACGCGACGCGGCTGCGGACCACGGTCGAGGGCCTGATCAAGTCGGTCGCCGACGACGGCCGCATCCACACCACGCTGCACCAGACCATCGCCGCAACCGGCAGGCTGTCCTCAGTGGATCCGAACCTGCAGAACATTCCGATCAGGACGGACGAGGGCCGCCGCATCCGCGAGGCGTTCGTCGTGGGGCCCGGCTACACCCAGCTCATGACGGCCGACTACAGCCAGATCGAGATGCGCATCATGGCGCACCTTTCCGGCGACGCGGAGCTGATCGAGGCGTTCCAGTCCGGGTTCGACTTCCACGCCGCCACGGCCGCGCGTGTGTTCTCGGTGGAGCCCACCGAGGTCACCGGCGCGCAGCGCGCCAAGATCAAGGCGATGAACTACGGCCTCGCCTACGGCCTTTCCGCCTACGGGCTCTCCCAGCAGCTGCGCATCTCCACCGAGGAGGCGCGCGGGCTGATGGACGACTACTTCGCCCGGTTCGGCGGCGTGCGGGACTACCTGCACAGCGTGGTCGACAAGGCGGCCAAGGTCGGGTACACGGAGACGATCTTCGGCCGCCGCCGCTACCTGCCCGACCTCACGAGCGACAACCGGCAGCGCCGTGAGATGGCCGAGCGGATGGCGCTCAACGCGCCGATCCAGGGCAGCGCGGCCGACATCATCAAGGTCGCCATGCTGGGCGTCCACCGCGCGCTCGCCGAGTCGGACCTCCGCAGCCGGATGCTGCTGCAGGTGCACGACGAGCTCGTGCTGGAGGTCGCCGACAGTGAGCACGAGGGCGTGGAAGCCTTGGTGCGCAAGGAGATGGGTGCCGCCTACGAGCTGGCGGTCCCGCTGGAGGTGTCGGTGGGCTTCGGCCAGTCCTGGAACGACGCGGCGCACTGACGCGGTTTCTCGTTTGCAGGGGGCCAAGAACTGGGAATTGCACGCCTTTTCCGGTGATCGGCACCGGTTGAAATCCGTGGAAAAGGGGTAGGTTTGCGGGTATGACAGCCCGCAACGCGCTGGTCCTCGCCGGCAGCGGCATGCTCAGCGTCGTGGTGCAGGAGCTCGCTCTCGACGGCTGGCGAGTGGTCTCACCAAGCAGGCGCTACGTCCCGCTGCCTGCCACCGACGACGCCGCGGACGGGGCGGCCCGCCCGCCGAGGTGGTCCCGCGGCCTGAGGAAGGACCGCGTCGGCGCGGGCAAGGCGATCTGGGTCGAGGCCCACTGGGACCGCCCGCGCGAGCTCGCCCACAAGGCGGAGAAGGCGTTGACGGCGCCTGCCGAGCTGCTGGTGGTGTGGGTACACGAGTCGTACCGGCGCTCGGTACTCGGCGCGGTCGAACCACTGCTGACCGCCACGGCGCCCTTCGTCGAGGTGCGCTCGCTCGCGGACCTCGCCGTGGTGCCCGACGATCCGGAGCCGGTGCTGTTCGGCCATCCGACGCAGCAGGTGCTGCTCGGCTCTGTCTCCGAGCTCGCCGCCCCCCGGCCGCTCGGTCACGACGAGATCGGGCGTGGCGTGCTCTACGCCGTCGAGCGCGCGCTGGAGGGCCGGCCATCCTCGCTGCACCAGCTCGGCGAGCGCAGGCCCGTGCACGGTCACTGAGCGCGGGCCGCGAGCAGCGCCAGCACGGCGTCGCGCACCTCCTCGCGGCTGCGCCCCGGCTCGAACACGAGCCAGTCGAGGGCCACCACCAGCAGCGTGCCGAACAGCGCCGCGGCCGCCGTCCGGAGCGGCACCCCCTGAGGGAACCGTCCGGCCCCCGCCACCCGCCGCAGCTGGTCCTCGAGAACCAAGACGATGTTCTCCCGCAGGGGCAGCAGGGTGGCCTGCCACCGCCCCGGCGCTCGCCACAGCTCGCTCACCAGGATCTGCGAGAAGCCCGGATACTCGCTCATGAACACCAGCGCGGCGTCGACCATCGCCGCGAGCCCGGCCATCGGGTCCGGGTCGGACGCCGGGGCGCGCAACCGCTCGGCCAGCAGGTCCACCCCGTACCGCAGCAGCGCCTCGACGAGACCGTCCTTGCTGCCGAAGTTGTAGTACACGGTGCCCTTGGCGACCCCGGCCTCGGCGGCGATCTCGTCCACCGTCACCGCCGCGAGGCCACGGCTGCGCGCGAGCCGCATCGTGGCCTCGAACAGCCTGCGCCGAGTGGCCTCCGCGCGCGGGCTCACAGCGCGAGCTCCGGTCTCAGCTGCCGGACCGTCCACACGCGACGCTTTTGCGCGGCGAACACCGACACCGCCAGCGCACCCGCCAGCCACGCGAGCAGCACGGCGATGTCGGGCCAGAGCCGTGTCGCGGCGCCGGTGTAGAGCAGGTGCCGCAGCCCGTCGATCACGTAGCCCATGGGAAGCACGACGTGCAGCGGGTGCAGCGCGTCGGGGATGGTCTGCCACGGGAACGTGCCCCCGGCGGTGACCAGCTGGAGCACCAGCAGCACGAGCCCGAGGAACTTGCCCACCGCGCCGAAGAGCGCGTTGAGCGCGTGCAGGATCGCCGTGAACGTCAGCGACCCCAGCAGCAGGAAGCCGATGGCCGCGACCGGCTTCGCGACGTCGATGCCGACGAGCCACGTCACCGCGGCGAACAGCACGAGCACCTGCGCCATGCCGAGCACCGCCGCCGGCAGCCACCCGCCGAGCGCCACCCTCAGTGGCGAGGCGCCCGCCGTGAGCGCGCGCGTGGACAACGGCCGCAGTAGCAGGAACAGTACGAACGCGCCGATCCACGTGGCGAGCGCGAGGAAGAACGGGGCGAGTCCGGCGCCGTAGGTGGCCGCCGAGGCGAGGCCGACCGAGTTGATCGTGACCGGGTCGGAGATCGTGGCCGCGGTGGCCCGCTGGGTGTCCTTGTCGGCGTTCGGGATCTGCTCGAGGCCCTCGATGAGCCCGTCGCGCAGCTGCCCGGCGCCGTCGGCCAGCTCTCGCGTGCCGGCGAGCGCGGTCGATTCGCCGTCGGTGAGGCTCGCCGCCCCGCCCGCGAGCTGGTTCGCGCCGTCGGACGCGCTCGCGATGCCCGTGGCCAGCTGGGGCGCGGCGGCGGCGAGCTGCTCGGCGCCCGTGGCGACCTGCCGCGAGCCGTCGGCGAGCGTGTTCAGCTGGCCCGCGGCCTGCTGGATCTGGGTGTTGGCGTTGTCGAGCGGGGTGCGCAGCTCGCCGACGACGCCGAGCACGTGCCGCACCTCGGGCTCCGACAGCCCGCCGTCCCGCAGCCGCTGCGCCAGCCGGCCGGTGGCGCCGTCGAGGTCGCTGCGCAGGTTCGCCGAGGTGGTCGCGAGCGCGGAGCCGAGCGCGGCGATCTGAGCGTTGCCCGTCGCGACCTGGGTGGCTCCGTCCGCGAGCCGGCGGGTCTGCTGCGGCAGCTGCTCGGTGCTGCCGCGCAACGTGGTGAGGCCCGTCGCGAGCTGGGTGCTGCCCGTGGCGAGTCGCTGAGCCCCGTTCGCCAGCTCCTGCTGGCCGTCGAGCAACCGGTTCGCGCCGTCGGCCAGCCGGGACGCGCCGCCCGCGGCCTCCTGCGTCCGGCCGTGGATGGTGGAGAAGCCGACCAGGAACCGGTTCGCGGCCTCCTCTCCGACCTGCTTCGCGATCGTGTCGCGGATCTGCTCGGCCACCTGGTCGGCGATCGTGCGCGAGAGGTAGTTGTTGGCGTCGTTGGTGGTCAGCGTGATCGCGGCCCGGCGGGGGTCGAGCTCGCCGCTGGAGAGCAGCGCCGAGGAGAAGCCTTCCGGGATCGTGATCGCGAACGCGTAGTCGTCGTCGCGCACGCCGTCGCGGGCGTCCCTCGCGGAGACCTGGTGCCACTGGAAACTGCCCGAGGAGACCAGCTCGTCGGTGACCTGCTTGCCGAGGTCACGCTGTTGCCCGTCGGCGTCCTTGGCGCCGGTGTCGGCGTTGACGACGGCCGCGGTCAGCTTGTCGAGCCTGCCGTAGGGGTCGTAGTTCGCGTAGAGGTAGAGCGAGGCGTAGAGCAGGGGGACCAGCACGAGCGCGGCGACCGCCAGCTTGGGCAGTGTCCCGCGGGTCAGCCTGCGCAGCTCTCCCGACGCGATGCGCAGTGGGTTCACGGGACCGGCTCCTCCTGGCAGCGTTGCGGGGCGGGCTGGTCGAGCCTGCCGATGCGGGCGGGTGTGGTGAGCAGTGCGGAGACGGGCAGGGTCGCGGTGAGCACCACGACGGCGCGGCCGCGCTCGGCGTGCTCGTGGGCGAGCATCCACCAGGAGTCCACGTCGCTCGTGTGCCGGTCGGGGCGGTCGAGCACGAGCATGCCGACGTTCGGCCTGCTCGCGGCCAGGTCGGTCAGCAGGCGGGTGCGCGGCTCGGCCGACAGGTTCTCGAAGCGGGTGCGGGCGTAGGCGGCGAGGTCGCGCCCGGCCAGCCAGTCCGTGACGGCGGCCGGGCTGGCGGGCTTGCCCGCCAGCGCCAGTTCCTCGGCCACCACAACGCGCAGTGGCAGCATCTCATCCGGCTCGCTGACGCCGGGGGAGTCCACCACGGCGACCAGCTCACGCAGGCGGCCGGGATCGGCAGCGCCGTCCACGGTGACCGTGCCGGTCGTCGGGTGGAGCCTGCCAGCCAGCGCCAGGCCGAACGCCGTGATCCCGGTGCCGGGGTCGCCGTGGACCACCGCGAACTCACCGCTCGACACCGTGAGCGACGTTTCCGGCAAGAGCGTGCCGTGCGGGCCGTCGAGTGAGACCCGATCGGCGACCACCTGCATGAGGCCTCCTTTTGAACTGACTCGTCAGTGCAAAATTAGGCCATTCAGCCCAATGCGACCACGCCGGGTGCTCAGCGCAACAGCGAGGCCGGACGAACCTCCCAGACCGTCCACAGCGGGCGGTAGCCCTGCCGGTGCCAGAACACCGACGACAGCGGGTTCAGCGGGTTGTAGTAGAGGTACGTGCCGCGCACCCCGGCCTCGCCCAGCCGGGCGTGCGCCGCGGCCATGAGCGTCCGGCCGACGCCGAGCCCCCGCGCCCGCGGCCCCACGCCAAGGCTGCGCACGAACGCCCACCGCCCCTCGGGCAGCACCGTGCCGAGCCACGTGCCGCGCTCGACGTCGGCCCAGCCGCCGTCGACCGCGCCCACCGGCTCGCCGTCCAGCTCGGCCAGCCAGACCGGTGCCCCCTCGGCCAGCTGTTCGGCCAGCGCGGCACGCCGTCGTTCGGCCGTGCCCTGCCGCACACGCAGGTTGCCGACGCGGCTCGAGTAGTCCACCGCCGAGCACTCGAGCCGCACGATCGCCTCGACGTCGCCCGGTTCCGCCGTGCGCACGGCGACGTCCGGGTTCCCCGCGGCGGGCGGCTGCTCCCCGGTCCGCACGGCGAGCGCCGACAGCGGCACGAGCCCGTGGTCGAGCAGCGCCCGCGTCGCCTCCGCGTCCCGGCTCGGCCAGGCCACCAGGCACGACGAGTCCTCGCCAGGCGACTCCTTGTCCAGCCGCGCCCTGCACGCGCGCAGCACGGCGTCCATCCCCTCGACGCCGCGCGTGCCGATCAGCGGTGTCAGCTCCCACGCCTCCAGCGCCGACCACACCGCCTCCGGCGCACCCGGCTTCGTGAACGTCACGCGCAGGACGCCGGTGACGCGGCCGCCGTCGGGCAGCGTGGCGACGAGCGTCTCGCCATCGGGTGGCTCGGTGATCACCGGCAGCAGTGGATCGATCGCGGCGAATCTCGCGGCCTGGTCGGCGACCAGGTCCGTTCCCTCCCTCATCTGCTCCCCCTCTTTCGTTCGCTAGCTCAACGCCGAAGCCGGTCTGACCTCCCATATCGTCCACAGTGGACGGTATCCCTGCCGGTGCCAGAAGACCGACGACAACGCGTTGTGCGGACTGTAGAACAGGTAGGTGCCGTGTGCGCCCCGCGCGAGCAGCTCGCGGTGCGCGGTCGCCATGAGCGTGCGGCCGACGCCGGTGCCGCGGGCCTCCGGCGCGACCGACACCGTGCCGACGCGGGCCCACAGGCCGTTCGCGATCCGGTCCGGCGCCGGGGCAGGCCAAGCGCACACGGCGAGCCCGACGGGCACGCCCTCGGCCTCGGCGAGCCACACCGGCTCGCCCCGCGCGAGCGTCCTGCGCAGCTCGGCCAGCAGCCGTCGGGCCGCGTCGGGTCGCTCCACGGCGGGGCCCACGAGCGCGGCGTAGCGCAGCTCGTCGAGCCACAGCCCGGCGAGGTCCTCCGCGTCGGCCCCGGTCGCGGCCCGCACGTCGACGCCGCCCGCCCGCACCTCGGGGACGGGTGCCCGCTCGCGGACCGCGAGTACCGCGCTCGGCGTGAGCCCGTGCCGCAGCAGCGCGGGCACCACACCGGTGTCGAGGCTCGGCCAGGTCACCGTGCACGCCGAGTCCGGGCCCGGCGACTCCCTGGCCAGGCGCTGGCGCAGCGCGCCGAGCAGCGCCGACATCGCCTCGCCGCCGAGCCCGGCGTCCAGCGGCGCCAGCTCCCACGTCCGCCTGCTGTGCCACAGGCTCGCCCAGCCCTCGTAGCGGGCCCGGTAGAGCACGCCTTCGACCTCGCGGCCGTCCGGCAGCGACGCCGTGAGCCGCTCGCCCGCGCCGGGATCGACGGTCTCGGGCAGCAGCGGGTCGAGCGCCGCGAAGCCGGTCATGGATCGAGCACCGCGCTGAAGATCGCCGTGCCGGGGAAGAGCTTGCCGCGCAGCGGGCTCCACTGCCCCCACGTGCGTGTGTGCCCGGCTGGCCACTCCGGCTCCACGAGGTCCACCAGCCGGAATCCGGCTGCCGCGAGCGCGCGCACGAAGTCGCCGACCGTGCGGTGGTACTCGACGTAGGTCGCCGCGCCGTCCTCGTCCACCTCGACGTACGGCGTGCGGTCGAAGTACGGCTGCGTGGCGGTGAGCCCGTTCGGTCCGGGGTCGTCGGGGAAGATCCAGCGCAACGGGTGGGTCACCGCGAACACCCAGCGGCCACCGGGCCGCAGCACGCGCGCGACCTCCGCGAACACGGCGTCGACGGAAGCGACGAACGGCACGGCGCCGAACGCGGAGCACGCGAGGTCGAAGCTGTCGTCCCGCAGCGGCAGCTGCTCGGCGCCCGCCCGCAGCAGGGCCGGATACAGCCCGGTGCGCGTGTTGCCCTCGCGGGCGTGCCGGAGCATGCCCGCCGAGAGGTCGAGCGCCACGGTGCGGGCACCCTGCGCCGTCAGCCAGCGCGCGCACGGCGCCGAGCCGCAGCCGACCTCGAGCACGTCGGCGCCCGCGACGTCGCCGAGCAGGCGCGCGTCGGCCTCGCGCAGCCCCTCGGGGCACCACACGAAGTCGGCCTCGCCGAGGAACTCGCCGTGGGTGGCGTGGTAGGCGTCGGCGTCCGCGTCCCACCAGGCCGAATTGGCCGTGACGGCCTCGGCGGAGCCGACGGGGCGGTAGGCGACACCGGCGGTGCCGAGGGCCTGCTCGGCGCGCTCGTGGCGGTCGGCGGGAGAGGGTGTGGACACGGGTTCATCCTCCCTGCCGGACGGGACGGTGATCGTCGGTGGACCCTGATTGTGCCCTGCGCCGCGCGCCGCGTACGATGTTCTCTAGCGCAGTGGGTTCGCGCTGCCTTCGGCTCAGTGGCAAACGCTGGGCGGTCAGGGTCGCGCACCTCGAGGTGATGCTCGCGGCCGTTCGTGGGTGAACGATTGCATCGTAGTCGCCTTGGTTCCCATCGATGCGCTACGCAACCGCAGATCTCCTAACACAATCCGCTACCGGAGCAACCCACCTAATGACCATCGACACCACCACCGCCCCGAGTGCCCCCGCGCAGGCGCAGCAGGTCGCCGTCAACGACATCGGGACGGAGGAAGACTTCCTCGCTGCAATCGACAAGACGATCAAATACTTCAACGATGGCGACATCGTCGAAGGCACGATCGTCAAGGTCGATCGCGACGAAGTGCTGCTCGACATCGGGTACAAGACCGAGGGCGTCATCCCGTCCCGTGAGCTGTCCATCAAGCACGATGTCGACCCGGCAGAGGTTGTCGCCGTCGGTGACGCGGTGGAGGCCCTCGTCCTGCAGAAGGAGGACAAGGAAGGTCGCCTGATCCTGTCCAAGAAGCGCGCCCAGTACGAGCGCGCCTGGGGCACGATCGAGGAGCTCAAGGAGAAGGACGAGCCGGTCAAGGGCACCGTCATCGAGGTCGTCAAGGGCGGCCTCATCCTGGACATCGGCCTGCGCGGCTTCCTGCCCGCCTCGCTGGTGGAGATGCGCCGCGTGCGCGACCTGCAGCCCTACGTGGGCCGCGAGCTCGAGGCCAAGATCATCGAGCTGGACAAGAACCGCAACAACGTGGTCCTGTCCCGCCGGGCCTACCTGGAGCAGACCCAGTCCGAGGTGCGCAGCGAGTTCCTCAACGCGCTCGCCAAGGGCCAGGTCCGCAAGGGTGTCGTCTCGTCGATCGTCAACTTCGGTGCCTTCGTGGACCTCGGTGGTGTCGACGGCCTGGTGCACGTCTCCGAGCTGTCCTGGAAGCACATCGACCACCCGAGCGAGGTCGTCGAGGTCGGCCAGGAGGTCACCGTCGAGGTGCTCGACGTCGACATGGACCGCGAGCGCGTTTCCCTGTCGCTGAAGGCCACCCAGGAAGACCCGTGGCGCCAGTTCGCCCGCACCCACGCGATCGGCCAGATCGTGCCGGGCAAGGTCACCAAGCTCGTCCCGTTCGGCGCGTTCGTCCGCGTCGAGGAGGGCATCGAGGGCCTGGTGCACATCTCCGAGCTGGCCGAGCGCCACGTGGAGATCCCGGAGCAGGTCGTGCAGGTCGGCGGCGAGGTCATGGTCAAGGTCATCGACATCGACCTCGAGCGTCGCCGGATCTCGCTGTCGCTGAAGCAGGCGAACGAGGGCTTCACGCCGGACTCGGAGTTCGACCCGACCCAGTACGGCATGGCGGCCGAGTACGACGAGCAGGGGAACTACATCTACCCCGAGGGCTTCGACCCCGACACGCAGGAGTGGCAGGAAGGCTACGAGAAGCAGCGTGAGGAGTGGGAGAAGCAGTACGCCGACGCCCACGCTCGCTACGAGCAGCACATGCGCCAGGTCGCCGAGGCGGCCCAGGCCAACGCCGCGGCGGTCGCCGAGGGCGCGACCGGCGTCGAGGGTGGCGACCAGAGCTACACCTCGGGCGGCCAGTCCGACCAGAGCTCGAAGAGCAGCGGCGGCACGCTGGCCAGCGACGAGCAGCTCGCGGCTCTGCGCGAGAAGCTCTCGGGCGGTGCGTGAGCCGCAGCCCGGCAGCTAGCTGAGTAAGGGCGGTGGCCCCGGTCCGCACGGACCGGGGCCACCGCCTTTTCCGTGCCCCCACTCTGACGTAGCCCATCTGCAGTGAAGGCCACCTTGCCTGCGTTCAACGCAGGCAAGGTGGCCTTCACTGCAGTCCGCCGGGGCTGACAAAAGCAGCGGCCCGCATCCCTGTCGGGATACGGGCCGCTGAGGGGTTGGTCCTTACGTGGTCGCCGGGGCCCAGGCGCGCTCGTGGGCGGCGGCGCGGGCGCGACGGCGCAGGCCGGCGAGGCTGTGCTTGGCGGGAACCAGCAGCGCCGTCAGCCAGCTTCTGCGGTACTCGTCGAGCGCGACCGCCACGGGACGATGCATGACGCAGTGCACCAGCCCGGGCGTACCGAGCCGGTGTCTCCCCACGTACTTGCTGGCTGGCATCGTTCCTCCGGGTGGGCGACCGCCTATGCCCGGCACCGTACGCAACCGATGAGCGGAATCGTCGTAAGCACGCGGCGTGTCACCCTAACTAATTGCGTCACGATCGGGTTGCTGGCTGAGAGTCAGCATGCGCGCGCGGCCTGATTGAATGCAGGCATGCTGCGAGTGGGTCTCACCGGGGGAATCGGGGCGGGCAAGTCGACCGTGGCGGCGCGGCTCGCCGAGCACGGGGCCGTGCTGATCGACGCCGACCGCATCGCGAGGGAGGTCGTCGAGCCGGGAACCCAGGGCCTCGCGGAGCTCGTCGCCGCTTTCGGCGAGGAGATCCTGGGACCCGAAGGGGCTCTCGACCGGGCCGCGCTCGCCGCGAAGGCGTTCACCGGCGAGGAGTCGCGGCTGCGGCTCAACGCGATCGTCCACCCGCGCATCCGCGACCGCACGGTGGAACTGATGGCGCAGGTCGCGCCGGACGCGATCGTGGTCCACGACGTCCCCCTCCTCGTGGAGGGCGGCATGGCGCCGAACTACCACCTCGTGCTCGTGGTCGACGCCGAGGAGGACGTGCGGATCCGGCGGCTCGTCGAGTCGCGGGGCATGGCCGAGGAGGACGCCCGCGCGCGCATCGCCGCGCAGGCGAGCCGGGAGCAGCGGCTTGCGGCCGCCGACGTGTGGCTCGACAACAGCGGTACCCGCGACATCGTGCTGGCGCAGGTCGACGCGCTGTGGGCCGACCGCCTCGTTCCCTTCGAGGCCAACGTGCGGCTGCGCAAGCCGCGCCCGCCGCGCTCGCCGCGGCTGGTGGAACACGACGAGACGTGGCCGGCGCAGGCCGAGCGGGCGCTCGCGCGCATCCGGCTCGTCGCGGGGGAAAGGCTGGTGCGGGCCGACCACATCGGGTCGACGGCCGTGCCGGGGCTCATGGCCAAGGACGTGCTCGACCTGCAGCTGACGGTGTCCACACTGGACGATGCCGACGCGATCAGTGACGCGCTGTCCGAGGCCGGTTTCGTCCGTGCGGAAGGTGCCTGGTTCGACTTCCCGCAGGACGGCGGGGCTGCGCCGGAACACTTGTGGCACAAGCGGTTCCACCACAACGCCGATCCGGCACGCATGGTCAACCTGCACGTGCGCTCGGTGCGGGGACCGGCGTGGCGGCTCGCGCTGCTCTTCCGCGACTGGCTGCGGGCCAACCCCGACGAGGTCGCCGCCTACACGGAGGAGAAGCGCAGGCTCGCGCGGGCGCACTCCGAGGACGGCACCACCGAGGGCTACGCACTGGAGAAGCAGGCGTGGGTGGACGCCGGGTTCAAGCGGGCCGAGGAGTGGGCCGCGCGCACCGGGTGGAGCGCCGACGGCCCCTAGGCGTGCGCCGAGCAACCGCTGCCCTACTGCGCGACGCCCAGACGGCCCTCGCCGCGTTGCCGGAAAGCCCGAGTACGACCCGGTGCGAGGGCTTCCCTCCGCCTTGCAGGACTCGGGTGGCGGGTGTCCCGCAGGGACACCGCCGTCTGGATCGCCGCTCGCTACGGGCGGGGCTGTTCAGCACGCCCCTAGGTACGGGTGGCCCGGAACTCGGCCTGCGTCTCACGGGCGTGACTGGAGCCGATGAGCAACTCGTCGAAACCGCCACCGGATCGTCCTCTGTCGAGCACGACCCGCAGGGTCGGCAGGCCCCGCTTCATGCACACGAGCCGCACGGCGCCAGGGGACCTCCAGGTGCCGACCTTGAGCAGCCCGGTGACGATCAGGCCCGCGCGCGCTCCGATCACCGGCGACCAGCGGTCGCGGACCTCGATCTCCGTCACAGCGGCCAGCGGCGTCTCGTACGTGGCTCGCCGCACCAGGAGCCGTTCCCACCACGAGAACCGGATGACGAGGCGGCTGTCCCTGATTGCTGTCGTGGCCATGGCGAGGCCTCCGTTTCGGCTGACGCGTACGCTCCGGATGGGAACAACAGTAATATTTCCACCTGTGGGAACAATACTACCATTGGGACCGGTGACACTGTGGGCAACTCCGGCACTCCGACGGCCGACCTCCTGCTCCACCCCGTCCGCTGGCGCATCGTCCAGCACGTCATGGGACGGGAAGTGACCACGACCGACCTGAAGCGCGAGCTTCCCGAGGTTCCGTCCACGACCCTCTACCGGCACGTGGCCGCGCTCATCGACGCCGGATACCTGACGGTGGTCCGGGAACGGCGCGTGCGGGGCGCGACCGAACGGACCGTGACCTTCCACCAGACCACTCCCGGTGTGGGGGAGGACGAGGCGCAGGCCATGACCGTCGAGCAGCACCGGGAGGCCATGCTCACGATGCTGGCTCAGGTGGCGGGCAGCTTCGACCGGCTCGTCGAACGTGGCGAGCTCTACACCCGCAACGACCAGCTGAACTACCGGCAGGTCGCGATCTACGTCGACCAGGACGACGCCGCCGCGATCGGCGAACGGCTCCTCGAGGTGCTCGAGCCGTACTTCGAGCACGCCCCGGGAAAGGACCGCGTCATGCTCTCCTTGATCAGCGTCCCCGAGGCGTAGCCCGGTCAGAGCAGACCGCGCTGGTAGCCGACGGCTACGGCCGCCGCCCTGTCCTTCACGCCGAGCTTCGCGTACAGGTGCAGCAGGTGTGTCTTCACGGTCGCCTCGCTGATGAACAGCCGCTTCGCCGCCTCCTTGTTGGTGCATCCGCGCGCGACCAGCTCCAGCACCTCGATCTCGCGCTGGCTCAGCGGCTCCTCGGCGGGGGCGCGCACTCGCCCCAGCAGGCGGCTCGCGACGGCGGGGGAGAGCACCGACTCGCCACGGGCGGCCGCCCGCACCGCGCGGAACAGCTCGTCGCGTGGCGAGTCCTTCAGCAGGTAGCCGGTCGCGCCGGCCTCGATCGCGGGCACGACGTCGGAGTCGGTGTCGTAGGTGGTCAGCACGAGCACTCGCGCCGGGTTGCCGCGCCTGGCGAGCTCGGCGATGGCCGCGACCCCGCCCGTGCCCGGCATGCGCAGGTCCATGAGCACCACGTCGGGGCGCAGCCGCTCGGCCAGCGTGACGGCCTGGTCGCCGTCACCCGCCTCGCCGAGCACCTCGAAGCCGGCCTCCCGCGTGAACATGCCGTGCAGGCCGTCGCGCACGATCGGATGGTCGTCGACGATGAGCAGGCTGATCAACGCGGTCACCGGGACTCCTGGAAGGGGATGGCGGGCACGGTGGCCGAGATGGCGGTGCCGCCGCCCGGCTCGGACTCGACCACGAGCGATCCGGCGAGCCGCTGCACTCGCTGGCGCATGCCGCTGAGCCCGAAGCCCCGGTACCCGTTTCCGTTGCGGCGCAGGCGGTCCTGGTCGAAACCGACCCCGTCGTCGCGCACGTCGAGTGTCAACTGATCCTCCATGTAGGACAGGGTGAGCCCGACCCGGCCGGCCTTCGCGTGCTCCGCGACGTTGCCGAGGGCCTCCTGCGTGATCCGCAGCAGCGTCGCCTCGATCTCCGGGTGCATCGGGCCGGGGGTGCCGGTGGTGGTGAACTCCGCGGGCACGCCAAAGCGTTGCGACCACCGGCGCACCACGCCGCCGAGCGCCTCGGGCAGCCCGGCGCCCCCGTCGAGCGCTTCCGGGCCCAGCGCGTGCACCGCACGCCGTGCCTCCTGCAGGTTCTCGCGGGCCAGAGCCGACGCGGCGTCGAGGTGCCGCTGCCGCTCGGCCGGATCGCCGTGGGCCTCCTCGGCGGCCTGCAGCTGCGTGATGATCCCGGTGAAGCCCTGCGCGAGGGTGTCGTGGATCTCCTGGCTGAGGCGCTGGCGTTCGTCGAGCACGCCCGCCTCCCTCGCCTGCGCGAGGAGCTGGCGGTGCAGTCCCGCGTTCTCCTCCAGCGCCGCCTCCAGCGCGGCCACGGCCTTGCGCCGCTGCTCGTTCTGCCGCACCAGCTGACGCGACACCTCCAGTCCGCCGCCGATGGCGAGCGTCTGGATGAGCACGATCGCCAGGTACGGGACGGGCCACTCGCGCAGCGCCTGCAGTGGTCCGCCCGAGCCGAGGCTGTTGATCAGCGCTGACGTCGCCGTCAGCCCGAGCAGCACCAGCGGCATCGGGTCCAGCACGATCGCACGGAAGAAGCACGTGATGAGGAAGATCAGGAACAGCAGGTCCCTGGCCATCAGCACGCTCGCGATCGTGAGCAGCCCCGCGAAGGCGACCACGAGCACCGGGGTCGACTCGCGCCAGCGCCGGGGCAGGAACGTGTCGGTCGCGAGTACCCAGCACAGCGCCACGCCCACCAGCGCGAGGGTGCCCCACCGCCGCTCCCACGGCTGGCCCTGCAGGAGGCTCAAGAAGGTCGCCAGACCGAGGAGGACGAGGGGCATGACGCGTTCGAGCCGGTGCACCCACGGCCGCCACGGCGAGTCCGTGGCGGTCGTCAGGAAGGCCGATCGCGGCTCGTCGCAGTCGTGCACCGGCTGATTATCGCCGGTGACGCTCTTCAGGAGCCACGAGCCGCTCATGGCCGTCCCCCGTCACTGCCAGCGGAACAACCGCGCCGCGAGCACGAGGCACACCACGGTGAACACCACCAGGGAGCCGAGCTGCAGCAGCTGCGGGTCGCCGCCTGCCCACGTCTCCCGCAACGCGTTGTACGTGGCGCCCATCGGCAACACGTCCGCCACACCCTGGAAGAACGACGGCAGGTGCTCCTTGGGCACCCACACGCCGCCCAGCGCGAGCATCGGGAAGAACGCCGCCGAGCCGATCGCGCCGGCCGCGCGGCCGGTCGGCGCCACGGCGGCGATCAGCAGGCCCATCGCGAACAGCGCCGCTGTGCCGAGCACGATCGAGACCGTCAGGCCCAGCGGGTTGGCCGGTGCCTCCATGCCGATGACGGCGGTGCCGATCACCACGACCAGCAGCACCACCACGAGCGCGGCGACGAGGTTGACGATCAGCTGGGCCATCAGCAGCGTGCTCGGTGAGACGGGGCTGGCCGAGAGCCTGCGCAGGACGCCCTTCTCCCGGTAGGTCGCCATGAAGGCCGGGAAGATCGTCAGTGCGAGCATCCCCAGCAGGATCGCGACGGCCAGCGGGGCGATCAGGTTGGCCATCACGGAGTTGCCGCCGAACTCGGCGTTCGGCTCGCTGGCGCCGGGGATGAGGCTGAAGACGAGCAGCAGCGCCACGGGGATCCCGACCACGGTGATCGGGGCCCCGGGATCGCGCAGGAACAGTCTGGTCTCGCTGGCGGTCATCTTGCCCAGTGCGGACATGTCCTTCTTCCCCTCAGTCCAGTTTCCGGCCGGTGAGCGCGACGAACGCGTCGTCGAGATTGGCCTGGTCCACCCGCAGCTCACCGGCGATGATCTGCCTGCGCGCCAGCACGGACGTGACCGCGTGCAGCACGTTGCCGGTGCCGGTGATCACGAGCTGCGCTCCGCGGCGCTCGACGCTGCGGACCTCCGGCAGCTCGGCGAACACCGAGTCCTCGATCGGCCGCGAAGGCCGGAACCGGATCCGCTGCTCGTCGTTGACGCCCGCGACGAGCCCTGCCGGGGTGTCGATCGCGGCGACCTTGCCCGAGTCGATGAGCGCGAGCCGGTCGCAGAGGCGCTCGGCCTCCTCCATGAAGTGGGTGACGAGCACGATCGTCACGCCGCCCGCGCGCACGTGCTCGATCAGGTCCCACACCTCGCGCCGTGCCTGCGGGTCGAGCCCCGTCGTGAGCTCGTCGAGCACGGCGACCTCGGGGTTGCCGATGAGCGAAAGGGCGATCGAGAGCCGCTGCTTCTGGCCGCCGGAGAGCTTCTTGTACGCGGAGTCGCGCTTGGCGGTGAGGCCGAGGATGTCCAGCAGCTCGTCCGGGTTCGCGGGGTTGCGGTAGAAGGAGGCGTAGAGGTCGAGCGCCTCCCGCACCTTCATCCGCTCCGGCAGCTCGCTCTCCTGCAGCTGGACGCCGAGCCGCTGGCGCAGCTCGGCGGTGTCGCGCCGCGGGTCGAGCCCCAGCACGGAGACGGTGCCTCCGTCGGGCTTGCGCAGGCCCTCGATGCATTCGACGGTCGTGGTCTTACCGGCTCCGTTCGGCCCCAGGATCCCGAAGATCTCCCCGCGCTCGACCGTGAACGAAACGTCCTCGACGGCGACCTTGTCGCCGTAGCGCTTGTGCAGGTTCTGCACGTCGATGATGGGCATGGGCCAAGCATCGCTTGGTAAGGGCGCTGTCCGGATCGTCCCGGCGGCCATACCCCGGTCCACCCACAGGCGCAGCCGGCATCAACCGTTCGGTGGATGCCGCCGCCAGGTCAGCGAGATGTCCATAGTGGACAACCAGCGCGCGAGGTCGTAGCCGTGGCTGGCGAGCGCGTCGACGGTCGCGTAGGTGGTTTCCAGCGCGCGGCACGCCTGCCCCCGCGGCACGATGCCGCCCGCGACCGCCGCGAGCAGCTCGTCGGTGTCGAGCACCTCGACCCCCTTGCCGTTGCGCAGCACCAGGTCGAGGTAGAGGTCGGTGACCAGCCACGTGTCGCCCTCGGTCTCGATGCTCACCACGTCGAGGTAGAAGTCCTGGTCGCGTTCGTGCCCCGGACTGAACCAGAAGTCGGTCACGCGCAGGCCGAGCGCGGGCAGCAGCCACGACTCGAGGTAGTGGAACTGCTCGCGGCCGGGCGTGGGGCGGGCCAGGTAGAGGCCGAACGGCGTCCGGCGGTACTCCTCCACCTCCCGGACGATCCCCTTCGGATCGGTGTTGGTGCGTGCGGCGACGTCGAACCTCTCACGCTTCGGCGGATGCATGCTGCCATCTTGCGGGGTTCGCTCCCACAGGGCGAGCGAACACCCTAGAGTGATCACGTGGAGGACGCGGCCGGCCACTCGGAGAGGCTCTCGCGGATCGCCGCGGCGCTCAACGAGCGTGCCGCGGAGGTCACGGCCGAGCTGGTGAGCCTCTACGAACGGGAGCTGCCGCACCTCGTGCACGACGACGAGGGCATGGTGAGCCTGCTCTCCGCGAGCGTCTACCAGAATATCGACACCGCGGTGCGCATCTTCATGCACGGCATCGACCCGGCCCGCGTCGAGGCACCCGCCGCCGCGCTCGAGTACGCTCGCCGCCTCGCGCAGCGCGGCACCCCGGTGGTGGACCTGATCCGCGCCTACTACCTCGGGCAGATGGAGGTGCTGGAGCAGGCGATCGACGAGGGCATCCGGCAGATCCGCGAGGTGGACGTGCTCGGCGTCGCCATGCGCGACGCGCTGTCCGGCGCGTTCACGTTCATCGACCGCGTCACCCAGCAGGTCGTCACCGCCTACGAGGAGGAGCGCGACAACTGGCTGCTCAACCGCAGCGCGGTGCGGGCGGCACGGGTGCGCGCCCTGCTGGACGAGGACGGCCTTGACATCGGCGCCAGCGAGGCCGCGCTCGGCTACCGGCTGCGCGGCAACCACGTCGGCCTCGTGGTCTGGTACCCCGACAACGCGCACCCGATCGACCCGCTGGGCGGGCTGGAGGCGCTGGCAGGCCGGTTCGCCGAGCAGCTCGCGCGCGACGCGCGGCCGCTGTTCGTGCCCAACGACGAGCTGTGCGCGTGGGTGTGGCTGCCGGTCAGGGAGCCGGAGGTGCCCACCGCGGAGGCGCTGGAGCGGGCGATCGCGGGTGACGCCGACGTGCGTCTCGCGGTGGGCGACCCTGGCCGCGACCTCGACGGGTTCCGGCGGACCCACCGGCAGGCCGCGCGCGTGCACGCGCTCGCGGTGGCCGCGGGCAAGGGCTGTGAACGGGTACTAGCGTTCCGTGACGTCGGCGCGTTCGCGCTGATGGCGTCGGACCTTTCGGCGGCGCGGATGTGGGTCGAGGACACCCTGAGGGGGCTCGCGGTTGACGACGACCAGCACGAACGACTGCGGGAGACGCTGCGGGTCTTCCTCGCCACGGGCAGCAGCTACACCGCCGCCGCGGCGCGGCTGCTGATGCACAAGAACTCGGTGCAGTACCGCGTGCGCAAGGCCGTGGAGCTGCTCGGCAGGCCCGTCACGGACAACCGGCTCGACGTCGAGCTCGCCCTCAACCTGTGCCACCGGCTCGGCGCCGCCGTCCTGCCCCGCCGCTCATGATCCTCCTCGCCCCGGCATCGCCCGCAGTGAAGGCCACCTTCACTGCGTGGAATCGAACACAGCGGCGCGCAGCGTCTCCGTTTGGGTGGTGGGGGGAGACGGGTGGGCGCAGGCATGGTGGCCTTCACTGCAGATGCGGGCAGGAAGGGGCAGGCCCGTAGTGAGACACTTCTTCGGTCTGCCGGACCAGTCGTGTCGGCGATCATTGGTCGGGTGGCACGAAGCGTCAGCCCTGGCGAGCCCCTACTCTTCTGATATGGGGTCCGTAGTGCAAGAACCAGGTGAAGCGGTGATGGTCGTCCGCCTGCGGCGCGGTGTCGTCGGCGAGACCAGACGCGTGTGTCACCTGGTGCCCGCACCGGACCCGGCCCTCGGCACACCGCCCCGCGAGCTGGCCGCCCTCTGCGGCGAGGAGATCCTGCCCGGCCAGGCCGAGCTGCTTTCCGGCTTCACCGGCATGCCGTGCGAGACGTGCCTCGCGGTGTCGGCGCGCAACCTGCCGCCCAGGCTGGTCCGCGCCTCCTAGCGGGTTCTCCGCCGCCGGGCGGGAATTGTCGGTGGCTGCGCTTACCCTGGGGAACGTGGCTTTCGCAACCGAACACCCCGTGCTGGCGCATTCCGAGTTCCGGCCCGTCTCCGAGATCCCGCGGTCGGACGGCCGGTTCGAGGTGGTCAGCGACTACCGGCCCGCGGGCGACCAGCCCGCGGCCATCGACGAGCTCGAACGCAGGCTGAAGGCAGGCGAGAAGGACGTCGTGCTGCTTGGCGCCACGGGTACCGGCAAGTCGGCCACCACGGCGTGGCTGATCGAGCGGGTGCAGCGGCCGACACTGGTGATGGCGCCGAACAAGACGCTCGCGGCGCAGCTGGCCAACGAGCTGAGGGAGCTGTTCCCGAACAACGCGGTCGAGTACTTCGTCAGCTACTACGACTACTACCAGCCGGAAGCCTACGTTCCGCAGACCGACACCTACATCGAGAAGGACTCGTCGATCAACGACGACGTGGAGCGGTTGCGGCACTCCGCGACGATGAACCTGCTGTCGCGGCGCGACGTCATCGTGGTGGCCAGCGTGTCGTGCATCTACGGTCTCGGCACCCCGCAGTCGTACCTCGACCGCTCGGCGAAGCTGGAGGTCGGGCAGGAGGTGGAGCGCGACACGTTCCTGCGGGCGCTGGTCGACGTGCAGTACACGCGCAACGACCTCGCGTTCGCGCGCGGCACGTTCCGGGTGCGCGGCGACACCGTCGAGATCATCCCGGCGTACGAGGAGCTCGCGATCCGCGTGGAGTTCTTCGGCGACGAGATCGACAAGCTGTACTACCTGCACCCCCTCACGGGCGACATCGTCAGCGAGGTCGGCGAGGTACGGATCTTCCCGGCCACCCACTACGTCGCGGGCCCCGAACGGATGGAGAAGGCCATCCAGGGCATCGAGGCGGAGCTCGAGGAGCAGCTCGCGAAGCTGGAGAAGCAGGGCAGGCTGCTGGAGGCGCAGCGCCTGCGCATGCGCACGAGCTACGACATCGAGATGATGCGTCAGGTCGGGTTCTGCTCCGGCATCGAGAACTACTCGCGGCACGTCGACGGCCGCCCGGCCGGTTCGGCTCCGGCCACGCTGCTCGACTACTTCCCCGACGACTTCCTGCTCGTCATCGACGAATCGCACCAGACGGTGCCGCAGATCGGTGGCATGTACGAGGGCGACGCCTCCCGCAAGCGCACGCTCGTCGAGCACGGGTTCCGGCTGCCCAGCGCGCTGGACAACCGGCCGCTGACCTGGGAGGAGTTCTCCGACCGCATCGGGCAGACGGTGTACCTCTCGGCTACGCCGGGACCGTACGAGATGGGCCAGGCCGGCGGCGAGTTCGTCGAGCAGGTCATCCGTCCGACCGGGCTGGTCGACCCCGAGGTGGTCGTCAAGCCGACCGAGGGCCAGATCGACGACCTGGTCCACGAGATCCGTACCCGGGCCGAGAAGGACGAGCGCGTGCTCGTCACCACGCTGACCAAGAAGATGGCCGAGGACCTCACCGACTACCTGCTGGAGCTCGGCATCCGGGTCCGGTACCTGCACTCCGAGGTCGACACCCTGCGCCGGGTGGAGCTGCTGCGGCAGCTGCGCTCCGGCGACTTCGACGTGCTCGTCGGCATCAACCTCCTGCGGGAGGGGCTCGACCTGCCCGAGGTGTCGCTCGTGGCGATCCTCGACGCGGACAAGGAGGGCTTCCTGCGCAGCGGGACGTCGCTGATCCAGACGATCGGCCGCGCCGCGCGGAACGTGTCGGGCCAGGTGCACATGTACGCCGACTCGATCACCGACTCGATGCGGTACGCGATCGACGAGACCAACCGCAGGCGCGAGAAGCAGATCGCGTACAACAAGGAGCGGGGCCTCGACCCGCAGCCGCTGCGCAAGAAGATCGCCGACATCCTCGACCGGGTCTACACCGAGGCCGAGGACTCCGAGGAGGGCATCGCGGTCGGTGGCTCGGGGCGCAACGCGTCGCGCGGCAAGAAGCCGGAGCAGGGCGACCGCGTGCGCAGCTCGGGTGTGCTCACCGATCGCGACGTCAGCACGATGCCGCGCGCGGAGCTGGCCGACCTCATCCAGCAGATGACCGACCAGATGATGCAGGCCGCACGCGACCTGCAGTTCGAGCTGGCCGCCCGGCTGCGTGACGAGATCGCCGAGCTGAAGAAGGAGATGCGCGGCATGGACGCCGCGGGCGTCAAGTAGGGGGCAGGGTCACTCCGCGCTCGGGTCGTTCTCCATGAGCCCGAACAGGTTGCCCTCGGTGTCCCGGCAGTAGGCGACCCAGCCGACGCCGGGGATGGCGCGCCGGGGCTCGGCGATGGTGCCGCCCGCCTGCTCCACGTTCCGGAGCGCGGCGTCGAGGTGCTCGACGTCCATGGTGAGCGGGCACGCGTTCAGCGGGGCGTCCTTCGCCGGCTCCGGTCCGTCCCGCTGCGTGAGCCCGCCGTCGATGCCGGGCCCCTCGCCCGTGGACACGAGCCAGTACGGGTTGGTGCCCCATCTCTCGAACGACCACTCGAAGACCGTCGCGTAGAACGTGATCGCGCGTTCCGGGTCGCTCGCGTAGATCTCGAAGTGGACTGGGCGGGACATATGGCGGCCTCCTTGCCGGGGTGGGCCGTGTGCGAGCTGTTGATCGGCGAAGTTTACGCCGGAATCGTCCGTGCCCCCGGGGCACACTTGTCCACATGGCACTCGGCGTGCAGGTGACTTTCGAAGCGGCCAACCCGCGCAGGCTCGCGCAGTTCTGGGCGCTCGCGCTCGACTACGAGGTCGAACCGGAGGGGCCGGGGGAGGAGGGCCTGCTGGCCGCCGTCGTGGATCCGGCCGGCAAGGGGCCGCGGCTGCTGTTCCAGCGCGTGCCGGACGGCAGGACGGTGAAGAACCGCGTGCGCATCGACGTCAACGCCAGCGCACCGCGCCCCGGCACGGAGCAGGGCTGGGAGCAGGTGCGGGCGCGCGCAGCGGTGCTCACCCAGGGCGGGGCGACGGTGCTGCGCGAGGTGCACGACGCCACGGGACGGTGTCTGGTCCTGCAGGACCCGGAGGGCAACGAGTTCCGCGTGCGGTGACCCGGCTCGAGGATCCGCCCCTTCGCCGGAAGACCGGCGCAACGTAACGGCACTACGGCCGGCGCCATGTTGACGAAGAAGGAAGCCGCCCGGCGGCCGTCGCCGCGAAGACGAGGCTCTGGCTGACGGGGTCGTGGCCCTCGACGGGAAGCTCCTCGAGTACCGGTGGGGCTGACCGTTGCCGAGCCGCAGCGATGGCCTAGCCGAGCACCGAGCGCACGTAGTCGCCGATCGATGCGAGGGTCTCCGGTGCCGACCAGAGCTGCTCGACCCTCGCGTCGTCGGCGGCGCGCTGCTCGCCGATGCGCTCGTTGTACGGCCGGTGGATCTGGTTCTTCGTGTGCGCGAACGCGGCCGGGGACACGGCGCCCAGCGCGCGGGCCGCCTCCAGCGCTCTCGGCAGCACCCGGCCGGCCTCGGCGAGCTCGTCGACCAGGCCGAGCGCCAGCGCCTCCTCCCCGGAGGGGGTGCCCGCGGTGAACGTGAGCCCCGGCAGGCGCGCCGAGCCGTAGGCGCAGCGCAGGATCTCCATCGCCACGAGCGGGAACGGCACGCCGACCAGCAGCTCGGTCCAGCCGACGCGCCCGTGCCCCGCGTCGAGCACGCGGTGGTCGCACGCGGCGGCGAGCACGCCACCGCCCGCGATCGCGTGCCCGTTCACCGCCGCGACCACGGGGAGCGGGAAGTCGAACACGCTCAGGAACGCGTCCGAAAGGGCGGGCAGGAACTCCGCCACGTACCGGGCGCCGCCCTCGACGATCTGCTTCAGGTCCACCCCGGCGGAGAACACGCCGCCGGTGCCCGTCAGCACCACGGCCCGGAAGCCGCCCGCCTCGGCAACCTCCTCGAACCGTGTGCTCAGCTCGCGGCAGAGCGCGATGTCGAGCGCGTTCGCCCTGCCGTGCTCCATGCGCAGCACGGCGATGTCACCCTCGGGTTCGAGGTGGATCGACGGCATCCGGACCCCCTAGCTCGTGATGTCCTTGGTCGCGAACCGGCGTGCGGCCAGCAGACCGAAGATCGTCGCATACAGTGCCGCCGAGAGCGCGCCGCTGGCCATTTCCGTCCAGTCGATGTCGGTGGCGATCAGGTCCATCCACGCGAACGAGAAATGCGTGGGCAGGAAGTCCCTCAGGTCACCGAGCGCGGTGATCTGGTCGAGGATCTGGGAAAGGATCGACACCAGCACCGCGCCGCCGACCGCGCCGAGCGGAGCCTCGGTCGACACGCTCAGCAGCAGCCCGAGACCGGCGACCCACGCCAGCTGGATCATGATGTAGACGGTGCCGAGCAGGATGGCCACCACGCTCTGCCCGAACGAGATCGAGTCTCCCGTCGGGCTGATCGCGTCTCCCGCTCCGTACCAGAGCACGCCGACGAGCAGCGACACCACCGGAAGCACCGCGAGCGTCAGCGCCGACAGCAGCGCCGAGGTGATCGCCTTCTGCCGCAGCAGCCGATGGCGCGGCACCGGGATCGCGAGCAGGTACTTCAGGCTCGACCACGACGACTCGCTCGCGATGGTGTCCCCGAAGTAGAGCGCCACGATCATCGGCAGCAGGAACGAACCCGACACGAACATCGCGAGCACCACGAAGTTCGGCGCGCTCGCCGTGGCCAGGTCGATGAAGCCGCCCGAGCGGTTGTTCGGGTTCGCGTCGCCGATCTCGAACGCCACGACGAGGATGAACGGCAGCAGCGCCACGAACCCGAGCACGAGCTGGGTGCGCCGCCTGCGCAGCTGCCTGCGCAGCTCGACGCCGAGCCGCAGGGTGCGGCTCGCCCTGTACCCCGCGACGGCACCGTCGGCGCCGACCTCGGTCGTCTCGCTGCTGGCCGCGTCGGTCAGCTCGTCCAGCGCCGCCGGGTCGGTGTGCACGCCGTGGTCGAGGCGCGCGTTCTCCTCGGCGGGCTTGCTCGCCTTGCTCATGAGCTGCCCTCACCACCTTCCCCGACCAGTTGCAGGAACGCGTCTTCCAGGCGCCGCCTCGGCCCCGCCTGCTCCACGGACACCCCGGCCCGCACGAGCGCCGCGACGGCCTCGGAGCGGGCGAGCCCGTCGAGGTCGGCGTGCACGAGCGTGCCCTCGATGTCCACACCGGACACTCCGCCGACGGCGCGCAGCGCCTCGGCCGCCGCCTCCGGGTTGTCCACCCGGAACGTCGCCTCGCCGCCCGCGGCGACGATCTCGTGCACCTCGCCCGAGGCCACGAGCCGCCCGCGGTGCATGACGACCACGTGCGTGCAGGTCTGCTCCACCTCGGCGAGCAGGTGGCTGGACACGACGACCGTGCGCCCGGTCGCCGCGTAGCGCCGCAGCACCTCCCGCATCTGGTGGATCTGCGGCGGGTCGAGCCCGTTGGTGGGCTCATCGAGTACGAGCAGCTCTGGCAGGCCGAGCATCGCCTGCGCGATCGCGAGCCGCTGCCGCATGCCCTGGCTGTAGGTGCGCACCCGGCGGTGGACGGCGTCACCGAGGCCTGCGATCTCCAGCGCCTCGCTGAAGTGGGCCTTCTCCTCGGGCCGCCCGGTGGCCTGCCAGTACAGCCGCAGGTTGGCCTCGCCGGACAGGTGCGGCAGGAAGCCGGAGCCCTCGACGAACGAGCCGATGCGGGAGAGCACCGGAGCGCCGGGCGTGACGCGGTAGCCGAACACCCTAATCTCGCCCTTCGTGGGCGTGATCAGGCCCATCAGCATGCGCAGCGTCGTGGTCTTGCCGGCGCCGTTGGGGCCGAGCAGGCCGAGCACCTGACCCGGTTCGACGCGGAAGGAGAGGTCGTCAACGGCGGTGAGCCCGCCGGGGTAGGACTTCGTGAGCCCCTCGATCACCATCGGTGTCTCGGCGAGCTCCGGGTCCACCCTGTGCGAGCGCTTGCGGCGCAGCGCGGCCACGACGGCCACCAGCGCGGCGGCGAGGAGCGTGCCCGCGATGCCGAGCAGCTGCCCGACCGGCCAGCCGGACGTCACCGTGTTGCCCGGCACCACCGGTACCGACAGCGGCGAGCCCTCGACCAGTGAGATGTTGAACGCGGCGGGCTCGGTGGGGGTGGCGTAGGCCTGGTCGGTGGTGCCGACCACGAGCTGCAGCGAGTGGCCCGCCTCGATGGGCCGCACCACGCCGGGCAGGGTCACCGTGATCTCGGCCGGTGACCCGTCGGCGGGCAGGTCCGGGATGCGGATCGGGGCGATCGCGCTGCCCGGCAACGTCCGGCTGCCGTCGGGGCTGACGTCGTAGAGCTTGGCGAAGAGCACCGCTCCGCCGTCGGGCACCGGGCCGTCGGCCGACACGCGCAGCCGCACGGTCGAGGCGCCGGCGAGCAGCAGCTGCGAGCCTGCGGGCCGCGACGCGAACACCGCCGACTGGCCGGGCGGGTCCACCGAGAACAGGCCGGACAACCGCGAGGAGCCCGCCACCACCCGGTTGAGGCCGGGGATGCCGCTGACCGCGGCGGGCGTACCGCCCGGTGGGCGTACGACCGTCTGCTCATCTCCGGCGAGCTCGATGGCGCGGCGCTCGGTGGTGCCCGAGGTCAGCCCCGGGTACGCGGCCGCCTGCACGCTGCGCACGGACGGCGCGCCGTTGGCCCGCAGCGCGCCCTGCACGTCGTAGGTGAACGGCGTTCCGGGATCCTCGCCCTCGCCGGTGAGGTGGAAGCTGAGAAAGTCGGCGATCTTGCCGCGCAGCTGCGGTCCCGGCCCGCCGCCGTCGTGGCCGCCCGTGTACCAGATCGTGGAGACCGTGCCCCCGGCCTCGGTGATCTGCCGGGCGTTGGCGTCGGCCTGGTCGAGCCCGAACAGCGTGTCGTTCTCGCCCTGCACCAGCAGCGTCGGCACGGTGATGTCGCCGGTGACCGAGGCGGGGGAGAGGCGGCGCAGCAGCTCGACCGTGCGGTCGGAGGCGCGCCCGTCGGTGGCCACGTCGGTGTAGGCGGCGCACACGGCCTGGGTGAACCGGCCGCACGTGCCCGACTGCGGCGCGGCGACCGGGGGCTGCCGCGTGCCGCCCGAGGCGGCCGGGGCCGATGCCCCCGCCGAGGCCGGACCGGTGCCGACGTCGTCGTTGTCCACCTCGTCACCGGGCTCGACGGCGTCGGGACCGGTGCCACCGGAGGTGGAGGGGACGCCGAGGCCCGCGGCGAAGAGCGTGCCCGCCCACGCCCGCTTGAGGACACCGTCGTCGCCGAACGCGCCCGGTGACGGCGTGCCCGCCTGGACGTCGTCCCTGGTCGCGGCGTTGGGCAGCAGTGCCTGCGCGAGGTCGTTGTAGGTGATCACCGGCGCGATCGCGTCGATCCGCCGGTCCGTGCCCGCCAGCATCAGCGCGAGCGCGCCACCGTAGGAGGCGCCGGTGACGGCGACGCGCGGGTCGCCGTCGGAGTCCATGAGCACCTCGGGCAGGCTCGCCAGGTGGTCGACCAGGCGGGCGGCGTCGGCCACCTCGTAGTCGGGGTCGTTCAGCGAGATCTGCCCTGTGCTGTGCCCGAAGCCGCGGGCCGAGTAGGTCAGCACCACGAAGCCGCGCTCGGCGAGCTCGCCCGCGTCGCGGCTCACGCTCGTCTTGTCTCCGCCGAAGCCGTGCGGCAGCAGCACGGCTGGTGCCGGCGTCCGCTCGGGCAGGTACAGCGTCACGTCGAGCTGGACTCGTTCGGGTGAGCCGGGCGCCGCGGCGACGTCGATGGTCGCGTCCTGGGTGTGGAACCGGGCGGGCTCGTCGCCGCTGGTCAGCCAGACCGCGCCGCCCGTGGCCAGCACCGCGGCCACGAGGAAGATCGTCAGCAGGCGGCCGCGACGGCCGCGTAGCTCGAGTGTTCGGGGCACGGCGTTCACATTATGGTGCGTTTGCTGAGAACGTCCGCGGGGCATCCCGCGCTAGGTTCACAGGGTTGCCCGATGTGACCGAAGTTACGCATGCAAGCAAGGTGACGTGCGTGATCGTGGCTGGCTTTCCGGACTGCGACCCGCGATGATGGAGGCGTTGTGGAGGGGAGTATTCCTTCGCGACGGCGTCGTCAACACGGCTGTCCCTTGGGGCACCCGGCGCCGTCGGCCGGTGCGTCCGGTGGGAGAGACTTCCGGGTAGTGGCCACTATTCCGCTAACCGGAGGATTCTTTAGATGACGGTGCCCTTTTGGCTGTGGCTCGCCACCATTGGCGGGCTGCTCGTCCTGATCGCGATCGACCTCGTGATCGTCGACCGCAAGCCGCACGAGGTCACGACAGGCGAGGCCGCCCGCTGGGTGACTTTCTACGTCTCGTGCGCCGTGCTCTTCGGCATCGGGGTGTGGGTGTTCGGTGGGCACGATCCTGGGGTCGAGTTCTTCACCGGGTACATCACCGAGTACTCGCTGTCGGTCGACAACCTGTTCATCTTCATGGTGATCATGTCGTCGTTCAAGGTCCCGGCGATCCACCAGCACCGGGTCCTGCTGATCGGTATTCTCATCGCGCTGGTGATGCGCGGTGCGTTCATCGCGGTCGGTGCCGCGCTGATCGCGCAGTTCGTGTGGATCTTCTTCCTCTTCGGCGCCATTCTCGTGTGGACGGCCGTCAGCATGGTCCGCGACAGCGGCGCGCACGAGGAGTACCACGAGAACGCCGTCACGCGCTGGGTTCGCAAGATCTTCCCGGTGACCGACGACTACGTGGGTCACCACTCGTTCGTCAAGAAGGACGGCAAGCGCTACATCACGCCGATGTTCGTGGTGATCATCGCGATCGGCAGCGCCGACCTGCTGTTCGCCGTCGACTCGATCCCCGCGATCTTCGGTATCACGCAGGACGCCTACCTGGTGTTCGCCGCCAACGCCTTCGCGCTGATGGGGCTGCGGCAGCTGTACTTCCTGCTCGGCGGTCTGGTCAACAAGCTCGTCTACCTGTCCTACGGTCTGGCGATCATCCTCGGGTTCATCGGACTCAAGCTCGTGCTGCACGCGCTGCACGAGTACCACGTGACCCCGGCCTGGCTGGAGATCAACAACTGGATGTCGCTCGGCTTCATCGTGGCGGTCCTGACCGCCACCACGCTGCTCAGCCTGCGCAAGGCCAAGCGTGACCCCGAGGCCGCGAGCGCCGGGGGCATGAACCTGAAGGCCGAGGCGCCCGAGCAGCGGGCGAAGCGCGAGGACGAGCTCGAGGGCCAGGACCACACGGAGCAGGAAGCCGGTTCGCGGACCGAGAAATAACCGTTAGTTCTGCTAAGGATCGGGTAGTGTCGGGGCCGTGCGTCCCGTTGACCTCGAACTGCTCGCCGTTCCCGGCAGGCCGGCACTCGCCGGCGACCTGATCCTGATCGCGCTGTCCCGGCCCGATCTGGCAGGCAACTCCTACCGGAGTTCGCTGCGCCGGATCGGGCCGGACGGCGCCGACACCCCCTGGACCCACGGAGAGCGCGACAGCGCACCCGCCGTCTCGCCGGACGGTCAGTGGGTCGCCTTCCTTCGCGGCACCGGCAGGTCCGGGCCGCTCTCCCGCCCTCAGCTGCACGTCATGCCCGTCTCGGGCGGCGAGGCGCGCAGGCTCACCGAGCTTCCCCTCGGCGTGGACGCACCGGTGTGGGCACCCGACTCGCGGCGCATCGCGTTCACCGCGCGCGTGCCGGAGCCCGGCCGCTACGGCACCCCGCTGCCCGGCGAGGACGACGCCCCCGAGCCTGCCGAGGAGGCTCCGCGCCGCATCACGCGGTTCGACTACCGCATCGACGACATCGGATTTGTCCGCGACCGGCCGAAGCGCCTGTTCGTGGTGGACGCGTCCGCGCCCGAGCCGGAGTCCTCACCGCTGACCGCGGGCGAGGCCGACGTCTCCGATCCGGCGTGGACACCCGACGGCGAGTCGGTGCTCGTCGTCGCCCCGCGCGACTGGGACCGCACCGAGACGCTGCACACCGACCTGTACGCGGTCCCGGCCGAGGGCGGCGACCCGGTGCTCGCGGTGCGCACCAGGGGCACCGCCGCGCACCCCTCCGTCGCCGCCGACGGCACGATCTTCTACTACGGCTTCGAGTTCGAGGGGCTTTCCGAGGTCGCCCGCAACACCGGCCTGTGGGCCGCCGCCTCCGGCGAGGAGCCGAGGAGGCTGACCGACACGGAGACCGTCGACTGCGCCCCGGTGGGCGAGCCCGCTCCGTACGAGGACGGTGTGCTCGTGGTGGTGCGCAACCGCGGCGCGGCGGAGCTGCGCTCGGTGCCGCGCGACGGTGACCGCGTGGAGCTGTCCGGGCTCAAGCTGCTCGCCGGTGAGCGTGCCGCCGTGCGTGGCTTCGCCGTCGACGGGGACACGATCGTCCTCGTGCAGGCCGGGCCTGCCGACGCGGGCGAGGTCGTGCTGCTGACCGGCGGCGAGGCGCGTCCGCTGACCGACTTCTCCGCGCCGCTGCGCGACAGCGGCATCCGGCCCGCCGAGGAGATCACCGCCACCGCGCCCGACGGATACCCCGTGCACGGCTGGCTCGTGTTGCCCGATGGTGAGGGCCCGCACCCCGTGCTGCTCGTCATACACGGCGGACCGTTCGCGCCCTACGAGTGGAGTCTCTTCGACGAGGCGCAGGTGTACGCCTCGGCCGGCTACGCCGTGGTGCTCGCCAACCCGCGGGGGTCGGCGAGCTACGGCGAGAGCCACGGGCGCGCCGTCATCGGGGCGCTCGGCACTGTCGACGCCGACGACCTGCTGGCCCTGCTCGACGCGGCGCTGGAACGCTCCGATGTGGACTCCGGGCGGGTCGGCGTCATGGGCGGATCCTACGGCGGGTTCATGACCGGCTGGCTCGCGTCGCACCACGGCGAGCGGTTCCGCGCCGCGTGGAGCGAGCGGGCCGTCAACGCGTGGGACTCCTTCTCCGGCAGCTCCGACATCGGCTGGTTCTTCACCGAGAACTACGTGGGCGCCGATCCGGAGGAACAGCGCAGGCGCAGCCCGCTCACCTACGCCGCCGACATCCGGATCCCGTTCGCCGTTGTGCATTCCGAGCAGGACTGGCGCTGCCCCCTCGAACAGGCACAGCGGATGTTCGTGGCGCTCAGGAAGAACGGCACGGAGACCGAGTTCCTGCTGTTCCCCGGCGAAGGCCACGAGCTGACCCGCTCCGGCAAGCCCAGGCACCGCCTGCAGCGTTTCGAGGCAGTGCTCGACTGGTGGAGCCGGCACCTGCCGGTCAGTTGAGCATCAGGTAGTTCAGCTCCTGGCAGACACGGCTGAGCGGCACGTCGAGACCCGGGTGGTCAAGCGGCAGCAGCACGTCGGGCGACGACGGCAGCGCGCCACCCGAGGGCGGGTCCCACAGGCAGATGGCCGGTGCGCCGGAGTCCATCGACGAGCGGTACCAGAGGCCGTCGAGGTCGCCGAACGCCGCACGCACGGCCCTCGCCCAGGCCTGGGTGATCTTCTTCGGGCCGCTGGAGATCTCCTGCGATGCGCCGACCCGCGTGGGCCACAGGCCGGAGAGGTCGAGCAGGCGAAGGGTCCGCGACGGCCGGACGACCACCAGGTGCGGGCCACGCGTCTTGCGATCCACAGTGGACGTGGTCTGGTACACCTCCGCGATGCTCGTGCGCACGGAGAGTCCGAAGTAGAGGACGCCGTTGTGCGGGTCGTGCACGGGCTCGCCGTGCCGCGGCTGCTGCGGGTCGAAGCGGCCGTGCGGCAGCGGGCCGGTGTAGCGGAAGGTGTCCCAGCGCTGCGGGTGGTTGCCGCGTGCGGTGAAGATCCGGACCAGGCGGGTGGCCGGGTGCACCGCGACGATGTCCTCGTTCCTGCGCAGCTCGTTGAGCAGCACCGCGCGCGCGGGTGGTAGTGGCAGCCTTGCCATGGAGCGTGACTAACCGTCTCCTCGTGCTCTCGCTGTGTGTTCAGGCCGGGGTGCCGAGCGTGGTCGCGAGCTGCGCGACGGGCTCCGGATCGCCCGCGGCGAGCAGCCATTGCCGAGGCGTGGCGGGCTTGCCGTTGATCACCAGGTCGGACTGCGGGGTGCTCATGAACGCCGCGACGACGAGCGCGGGCGCGTCCTCGGGCACGGCACGCAGCACGGTCTCGATGCCTGGCAGGACGCTCGTGGCGGTGAACTGCCACGCGGGCAGGCGCCAGCCGCCCTGGTCCTTCCAGCCGGTGAGCCTGCGTTCCTTGAGACGGTGCCTGATCCTGCTGTCGTCGACGCCGAGCCTGCGGGCCGCCTCGAGCACCGTGAGGGCCGAGTCGGCGAGCACGGCGTGCTCGGCCACGCTGCGGGCGCGGTAGTCGGTCTCGCCCTGGCGGTGCGAGGCGAGGTCCAGCCCCACGTCGCTGAGCGCCTCCTGCTGCTCGGCGGAGAAGTAGTGCGCCGGCTCCGGGTTCGGCGGGGAAAGTCGTCGTGCCGCCTCCTCCACCAGTGCCAGGAACTGCGACGAGCTGACCCGGAGGCCGGCCTTGGCGAGGACGTTCTCTAGCGCGACAGACATGCGCATAGACTAGCCCGCCTGTGCGGGTTCGTGCGCTCCTCGGTCCTATTTGTGCGAGATCTCACCGTCATTAATACCGAACGCACATGGTCAAACACCTGCGGTAGGCGATCGTCTCAGTCTGCCCCTCGCCTCCGGAGACGTCCAGGGTCCGCTTCGTCAGGGGTTCGCGGCCAGCACGCGCGCGGCCTTGAGCGTCACGACGCCGCGCCACTCCAGCAGCGACGCCGGTCCCGGCGGCTCCCACGAGACCGGCCAGCCGCCGTCGGGCTGCTGGGCCCCCGCGAGCGCCGTGAGGTGGGCGGCGATGGCGTCGGCGGGGACCAGCTCACGCAGCGGGTCCTCCGGCAGCGGGGCCAGATCGAGCGGGGTGAGCCCGTAGCCCTCGCCCGGGTGGAGATGGAAATGGGGCAGGTCGCCGAGGCGGCCGCCGATCTCCGCGCGGTGGCCTGCGGCCCAGTCCTGGTCGGGGGCGTGGGCGAGGAAGTGGAGCACGTTCAGCGCGCTGTGCCCGTCGAGGTCGGTGAGCTGGTCGATCTCGGCGCGGCAGAAGTCGTCGGCGGCGTCGAGCCACGCTCCTTTCGCTCCCGCGCGGCGCAGGCGCGTGACGATGCCCGCCGTCGGGTTGAGCCCGGGCAGGAACCGCCCGTCACCCCAGTGCGAGGCCCTGGGGTACGCGGCGATCGAGGGCAGCACGATCGGCAGCCCGCCGGAGGGTGCGGCCACCGACTCCAGGTAGGGCACGAGGCTCGCGGCGAACTCCGCGACCCTCGCGCGGACCGCCGGGTCGGCGCCGGTGGGCGAGTCCAGCACCTGCTCGACGGCCTCGAGTGCGAAGTCGACGGCGAGCGGTTGGCTCTCCGGCCCGCGCGCGTCTGGTTCGAGGGCGTGCCCGAGCCCGCCGTCGGGGTTGCGGTAGGCCGCGAGCGCGTCGAGCACCGCGTACGCCGTCGCCGGGGTCGGCGTGCCGAGCCACAGCTCGGCGAGGCGGCGTTCCAGCAGTCTGGCGTGGGTCAGCAGGAAGGCGCGGGCGCGCTCGAGTGGCGGTGTGCTCATGTCGTGAGCATGGCAGGAGGGCGCGCCCGGGGTCTTGAACGGAACGGTCACGCCGCCCGCGCGCCGGTGAGCCGGAAGTAGGCACGCGGGGTGGAGCCGGTGAGGTCGCGGCAGTCACGGGAGAGGTGCGCCTGGTCGGCGTATCCGGCCGTGGCCGCGAGCGAGGCGAGGTCGGCGGCCGCGTGGCTGCCCGCGATGGCACGCTGCAAGCGGGCGACGCGCAGGTAGGTGGCGGGCCCGTAGCCGACGGCGAGGGTGAACCGGCGGCGCAGCTGGCGTTCGCCGACGCCGAGCCCGTCGAGCGCCTCCGACACCCGTGCGACGCCGCCGTCGAGGCGGGCGAGCAGCGTCTCCAGCAGCGGGTCGCGCTCGGCGGACAGCCGGCCCGCGACGACGTCGCCGAGCGCGGTGGGCCGGTGCAGCAGCAGGTCGGTGACGGCGGCTCCACGCGTGCCCCACAGGTCCGCGAGCGTCACCCGCTGGTCGGTCAGCTCCGCGGCCGCCACGCCGAGCGCGCGCGGAGCTTGCCCCGGCCGGAAACGGATGCCGTGCACGAGGGTGCCGCCGGGCAGCTCCGTGTCCCAGTGCCGGGTGTCCGGCCCGGCGACGAACACCCGCTCGCCCGCCACCATCAGGTCGACGCAGCCGTCCGGCACGATCCGCTTGCCCGGCGTCACCCTGCTGCGCCAAAGGCAGCGCACGGCGTCGCGCAGGTGCGCGGGCGCGGGGCTCTCGCGGTACATGCCTTCATGATGCCTGCGGGGTCCGACGGTCACGGGATGGGAAGTGCCGTCCGGGCGGTCCCTTGCGGGACGTACAGGGCGTCGCTACTGTAATTTGAAACTATAGATTCGTGTAGCGAAACGTCGCGCTGAGACGCTGTGACGCTGTTCGGTGGAGGAGAGCGATGCCCGAGTACACGGAGCTGCACGCGGCCTCCGGCTGGCACGAGCTGAGGGCGACCGACGATGACTGGCGGCAAGCCGATCCGGCCCTGCTCAAAACCCTGTTCGTCCACGTCGCCCTCATCCGGGTCTTCGAGGAGTACGTCCTCGACCTCGCCAGGAAGGGCCTGGTGCACGGACCCGCGCACTCCAGCATCGGGCAGGAGGGCGGCGCCGCTGGCGCCGTGCTCGCGCTGCGGCCCGCCGACACGATCAACGGCTCACACCGGGGACATCACCAGTTCCTGTCCAAGGCGCTCGGCTACCTCGCCCCGGACGGCGTCGACCCCGAGGAGACGTTGCGGCCGGACCTGAAGGCGATGCTGCGCCGCACCCTCGCCGAGATCTGCGGCCTGGCGGAGGGCTACTGCCGTGGCCGGGGTGGCTCCATGCACCTGCGCTGGCGCGAGGCCGGGGCGATGGGCACCAACGCGATCGTGGGCGGTGCGGTGCCGCAGGCCGCCGGGTTCGCCTGGGCGAGCAGGCAGGCCGGGGACGACGCCGTCTCGGTCACGTTTCTCGGCGACGGCGCGGTCAACATCGGCGCCGCACTCGAGACGTTCAACCTCGCGGCGGCGTGGCGGCTGCCGGTGTGCTTCTTCATCGAGAACAACCAGTACGCCGTGGCGACGACGGTCGAGGAGGCGACAGGGGAGAGCCGGCTTTCGGCGAGGGGGCCAGGCTTCGGCATCCGCAGCTGGCGCGTCGACGGCATGGACCCGCTCGCCGTCCACCTCGCGATGGTGCAGGCCGTGGAGCACATGCGCGCGGGCCACGGGCCGACCCTGATCGAGGCCGACGTCTACCGGTACTTCCACCAGAACGGGCCCTTCCCCGGCAGTGCCTTCGGCTACCGGACGAAGGACGAGGAGGCCGAGTGGAAGGCACGCGACCCGCTCGATGCGATGATCCGGCGGCTCGCCGAGCGCGAGCTGCTGACCGAGGCGGGTTGCGAGAAGTTCCTCGGCCAGGCGAAGGACGCGCTCAAGGAGATCGGTGCCGCGCTGCTGGAGCCCCTGCCCGGCGGGAAGCGAGGGGAGCAGCGCATCAGGCCCGCGCTGTGGCCCGACCCGGAGTTCGTCGACGTGGGGATCCGCAGCGACCTCAAGGAGTTCGAGGGTGCGCGGGTCGTCGACGACGAGGCGTTCGACGGCGAGGTCGTCCAGCGCAGGTTCATGGAGGTCATCCCCGAGGTGATGCATCGGCGGATGCTCACCGACGACCGGATCGTGGTGCTCGGTGAGGACGTCCACAAGCTCGGCGGCGGCACCAACGGCGCCACCAAGGGGCTCGCGGCGGCGTTCCCCGGCCGGGTGCTGGGGACGCCGATCTGCGAGAACGCGTTCGCGGGGCTCGCGGGTGGGATCGCGGTCGACAACCGGTTCCGGCCGGTCGTCGAGCTCATGTACGCGGACTTCGTCTGGGTGGCGGCCGACCAGGTCTTCAACCAGATCGGCAAAGTGCGGCACATGTTCGGCGGCGACATCGAAGTGCCGCTCGTGCTGCGGACGAAGATCGCCATGGGCGCGGGGTACGGCTCGCAGCACTCCATGGACCCCGCCGGCATCTTCGCCACCGCCGTGGGCTGGCGCATCGTCGCGCCGTCGACGCCCTTCGACTACGTGGGCCTGATGAACAGCGCGCTCACCTGCGACGACCCGGTGCTGGTGATCGAGCACGTCGACCTGTACAAGGCCGTCGGCCCCGGTCCAGCCGACGATCTCGACTACTGCCTGCCCGTCGGCAGGGCGAGCGTCAAGCGCCCCGGCACCGACCTCACGGTGCTCACCTACTCGGCCATGACGAACGTCGTGCTGGAGGCCGCGGGACAGCTCGACGGCATCGACGTCGAGGTGGTGGACCTGCGGTGGCTCGACCGAGCGAGCCTCGACTGGGACACGATCGACGAGAGCGTGCGCAAGACGAACAACGTCGTGATCGTCGAGCAGGGCGCAGCCGGGACGTCCTACGGAGCCTGGCTCGCCGACGAGATCCAGCGCCGGCTCTTCGACTGGCTCGACCAGCCGGTGCAGCGCGTGCACGGCGGTGAGGCGGCACCGAGCATCAGCAAGGTGCTCGAGCAGGCGGCCATCGCGCGCGCCCCGGACGTGGTCGAGACGCTGACCAAGATCGCGCAGTAACGCCGTCCCGTAACCGATTTACTCGAGGGAAGCGACGTGGCCGAACTCCTCAACATGCCGGCGGTTGCCGCGGCGTCCGCCGACGCAGTCGTGTCGAACTGGTGCATCGACGAAGGGGCGACCTTCCGGGAAGGCGACCCGCTCGTCGTGATCGAGACGGAGAAGGCGCAGGTCGAGATCACCGCCGAGGCCGAAGGCAGGCTGCTGCGGATTCTCGCCGGGGCGTCGGTGCGGGCGGAGGTCGGCAACCCGATCGCGGTGGTCGCCGGTGTCGACGAGAAGGTGTCCGATGTGGACGCCGAGCTCGCGCGGCTCGGGGTCGGGACCGAGCCGGCGCCCGTCGAGGAGGCGCCCGCGCGGGAGGTACCGCGGCAGCGGTCGGCGGCGACGACGGAGCGGATCTTCGCCAGCCCCCTCGCGCGCAAGATGGCGAAGGAGGCGGGGCTGCGGCTGCGGGACCTGCACGGCACCGGGCCCGGCGGCCGGATCGTGCGCAAGGACGTGGTGGCCGCGATGAAGGCCGCTGAAACCGCCGAGAGCGCGGCTGCTCCCGTGGCCGTGACGACGGACCCGGCGCCGGTCGTGGATCCCGCGGTGAACGGCGCGCCGCCGGTGCGTGCCGAGTTCGACGAGGTGCCGCACACGCGGATGCGCAGGGCCATCGCGGCGAGGCTGACGGAGAGCAAGCGGACCGCCCCGCACTTCTACGTGCGCGCCCGCTGCTTCGTCGACCGGCTCACCGAGCTGAGGGCGGAGCTCGACGGCTCCTCGAAGGTCTCGGTCAACGACCTCGTCGTGAAAGCGGTGGCCAAGGCCCACGAGCTCGTCCCCGACATGAACGTGGTGTGGACGCCGGAGTCGGTGCACCGGCTCGCGGGCGTGGACGTCGCCGTCGCGGTGGCCACGGACGGCGGGCTGGTCACGCCGGTGATCCGCGACTGCGCTCACAAGTCGGTGTCGGCGATCGGGGCCGAGATCCGGGAGCAGGCCCGCAAGGCCAAGGACGGCGCGCTAACGCAACGGGACCTTGAGGGTGGTTCGATCACCGTTTCGAACCTCGGCATGTTCGACGTCGAGGAGTTCGCGGCGATCATCAACCCGCCACACTCGGCCATCCTCGCGGTCGGCGCCGTGCGGGACGACGTCGTCGCCGTCGAGGGTGAGGTGGCGATCCGCAAGACGATGACCGTAACGCTGTCGGTGGACCACCGGCCCGTCGACGGCGTCGTCGCCGCCCGGTGGCTCGCCGAGTTCCGCGCCCTCCTGGAGAACCCGATCCGCATCCTCGCGTGAGGAACCACGGAGACGGTTGAAATGCGAGCTAGTGCCCTCCGCCGGGAGTCTGTTGCTTGAGTCGGTGGATCCAGGTTTCCGCTG